>NZ_AOHN01000002.1:0-334996 GCF_000510915.2 Pseudomonas sp. FH4
ATCGTAAGGGGGAAACGGTGTCCTGTCTTTCATGGGGCTCGTTCAGAGGGACGGAAAAAGTTGACGCTGTCCAATCTGACTGCCGAACTGGTTGGTGTGATCGAGAAAGAACTGCTGGCCAGGGTCGGCTAAGAATGTTTTCTAATGTGGTAGCTCTCTACCGCGCCATTGGAGCGCCCACCATTGAGGACGGAGTCATCCGCTATGAGGGGATGCCAACGCCCGACATTATCGGTGCGTTGCGAATGTGCGATGGCCTGCCCGCAGCCTATGGCAAGTTCGAGCATTGCTCTGAAGAAGCAGACTCTCTCGATATTGAGTTTCGCTTGCCATCGAACGAGTCTGGCCGGTTCTACGCGAACCTAGGCGAGTTTGTCGCTCGCAATGGCTCATTGGGCAAGGGGCAATTCCCGAGCAACGTATACATTGTTGAGCTCTGTTGGGCAGATAGCGATGACATCGAGCCTCCGGCGATTAAGGCGCTCAGGCGCGTCTGCCGGCTCATCGAGCTGCTTGCACTGCTAGCGATCGGTGTCGACAAAGACAGCAGCCAAGATGGTTTTAATCTGTTCTTTGCCTTGCCTCCCGATGGGGCTAAGCCTCCGAGAACTTTTCTGTTACCTACCCAGGTTGACGTCAAGGTCCTTGACTATGAGCTCAATCACCTGAGCTTGTTGGAAGAAATACTCAATCGAAAAAACGAAAATAAGGCACACCTCTCCGAACGAAAATTAATGATTCGGATGGCGGTGGCTAGCGTCATCGAGAAGTTTGAGAGCGAGCCCAATCTGTTCTTGGTGATCGTGCGGGAGTGGCGGGAGGTCCTCGCCACATACCGCGCTAATCTGCAAACCTACGTCTATAGCTTCTCGTTTGAGCGGGCCCGGCGGGAGGTGGCCCAAGCTGAAATCGACTATGGCACGAAGCTTAGCGGGGTGCTGGGCGACATCGCCGGCAAGATGCTCGCCCTGCCGATATCGCTAGCGGGTTTGGTCGTGCTGGAGAAAACAACCTCAAGATTCGAAGGTTTTATCCTTGTCCTTGGGTTGGCAGCGGTTTCTGTGGTTCTGCTTGCAATCCTTCACAACCAAATGCTGCAAACGGAGCGCCTCCTACACAGCTTCAATGTCATTTTCGATGATTTCAAGGACAAGATAAAAACATATCCCCCGAAACTTCAGGGGCTGCTCAGGATCACCATCGATCAAGTCGACAAGCAAGGCCTAACCCTCACCAGGACCTTTCGGTTGCTGAAGGGGTTGTCCCTGCTTCCAATCGTCGGTGCTTTGCTGCTAGCCGCGATAAAATACCGGGACGATTTCTTATGGCTGTTAAAGGCTATCCTAGCGATGGTATTTTCGGTACTCAACGTAGCCCCTAATATTCTCAGCCTATAAGGCTTTTGTAACACGTTCCTCGTCTCATCTTACTGCGCTCAAACCACTCATCCATATGGAGCAGTCCAAGCAGCTGTCCATAATATAGATGAGATGTATCTTTAATAAAAAATACTTGGGTATTTCGTGAGAAACTCGAGTTGATCTTTAATGCTTATCTGACATATTCAGCCTACTCCGCCAATAAGTTAAAATTCTAATAGTCGAGCTCACCAGTGCTGAGGGACACCTTACGCATATGTAATATTCGCGGCAGCTTTCTGAAAGGCATCACTGGTTATCCTCTAGTCAGAAGTAAGTGAACACTAGGAGAAAATCATGAAATTCATGAAATCACTAAAAGCTTTTTTTGCCGTTTCCATCTTGACCTTGTCTTCTTTGGCCATGGCTGAAGGCGGTGGTGACCGTGTTTATGGTCGAATGATGCAAGAGAACCAGAAGGCGATGGAACAGTACGCCTTAGAAAATGGAAAGACGACACCTGAAGTTGTTCATTATGAATATGGAATGAACCTCGATGTCCAGAAGGTAATCAGTACCACTCAAGCCAATAAAACCTGTGGCGTAGCTCCTTCGCGCATGACCTATGAAGATTCGGCGGGCAAGCTCAACACCCTGGAATACAAGGTTATGGGTACTAACTGCCCTCACGGAAGCTAGTTAGCGTTGGCCCTAGCTGCGCCAGTTTGTTCGGTATGTTTTGAGCCTGCTTACTGTTCGCTGACATAGAAGTAATTTTCAGGTCACGCTGGAGTTATCTATTGTATGAAATTATGTCTGCCGGCACGTAGGAGAAATCCTCACGTGCTGGTGGCTTTTTATAATTATAAAAAATATTTCATAAAGAAACTCTGCCAAGCTAAAGCCTGGAGTGTTAAATGAACAATAAAAGCATTTATGGTCTTTCTCTAATTGCCCTTGGCATGAGCATGGGGCAAGTTGCAGTAGCTGTGGAGCAAAAGCCTGAAGGGTTCATTGAGGGGAGCACCTTTAGTATTCTCAATCGGAATCTCTATCTCAATCGTGATTATCGAAAGGGCCAGTCAAGCCCCACGGGCAATGGTTACTCAGCCGAATGGGCTCATGGCATCATTGGCCGATTCGAATCAGGCTTTACTCAAGGTACCGTAGGCTTCGGCATTGATGCGTTTGCAATGGAAGGCCTCAAGCTCGATTCAGGTGATGGTCGCTCGGGAGCCCGAAGCTCAGTCGATGTCTTGCCGCACAATAGCAAAGGCCAACCTGAAGACTCCTACTCAAAAGTAGGCGGGGCCGCAAAAGTGCGTTTCCTGGATACAGTCGTCAAGGTAGGCGACGTATTTCCATCGACGCCTGTCGTTGCCTATGGGGATTCCCGACTTCTCCCGGAGAGTTTCCGTGGTGCAACGTTCACTAATACCAGCATCAAAGGCCTGACCCTTCAGGGGGGCCGGCTGCATGCGATGAGCCAACCCAATTCCAGTAGCATGCGTGACGGCTTTTCAACTTTTTACGCCGGTGCAGTAGATGCTCCATGGATCGCTTATCTAGGGGGCGATTACACGGTCAATGAGCACGTAGGTGTGAGTCTTTACACCAGCCAATTCAAGGATGTGTGGAACCAATACTACGCGGGCACCACATTGAGCTATCCACTCTCAGAAAGCGTATCGCTAATCGGCGGCTTTAATTAATACCGAGCGGTTGATGAGGGTAAAAAACTTCTGGGAAGCTTCGATAACAACATCTGGAGCGGCAAGACCGGGGTCAAATTCGGAGCGCACGCCGTGACCGTTGGTTACCAGCGCAATAATGGTAACGACGACTTTGACTACCTTCGCCAGTCCGACTCAATTTTCTTGGATAACTCTATCCAATACAGCGATTTCAACTCACCGAAAGAGCAATCCTTGCAGCTGCGCTACGATCTAGATATGCAGGCTTTCGGCATCCCCGGTCTCAGCTTCATGACCCGCTACGCTAAGGGCTGGGATGCGGACTATTCCAACGCGAACAGCGTGTACATGCGTCGCGGCGCGGATGGTGCCCCATTGCAGGACCAAAAGCGTTGGGAGCGAGACATAGAGGCCAAATACGTCATCCAGTCAGGCTCTCTGAAGGACATGTCTTTGCGTGTTCGCCAAGCAACGACACGAGCTACCGATTTCGAATCTGATTTGGACGAAGTCAGACTGATTGTCGAATACCCATTGCAACTGCTTTAACGGACGCTAGCCATCGGCATCAGGTGTCCAATTGCCAAATACACCCCCGTCTCTTTGTTTCTCCTTTGGTTTAGAGACGGCTTAGGCGCCCTAGTGGCGCCTTTTTTTGTGGATTGACATAAATGTTGGTATGACCCGGCAGTTATTACAATGCTGATACAGCCCCTCATGCGCTCTCGCACAATCTATTGCATAAACAGGTTCTGCACGAGCAGGTGGTGTTGCTAACTGTGGCGTCTGAAGACAGCTGCGCGTACCAGATGATCGGCGGTTTGAGGTCTAGGCTTATGACGAATAATTTTTCCGGGTTAACCCGCACTTTGGTCTTATCGGGGAGCCTGACCTAGCCGTAGCCTTGAGTTTCTTACACTTGAATGAGCTGGATTTCTGCACGAAGCAATCCACCTACTTCCTTAGCCGCGAGACGGATATCCCGATCAAGCGTATCGGAATGGCTCGTCGGCGAGAAAGCTTGTTCACTTTTTTACTGAAGCACGTCAACAGCAACCTCAAATACTTCCATTTGCCGCTGACCGAGTGGTCGAACTGGGTGCGCAGGTTGAGATATAGAAGCAAACAAGGCCGCAAATGCGGCCATGTTTTATTCAGGGTGTTACTCGTGTGAGTGTCCGTGCTCAGCGGTCTTGGATGTTGTTCCTTTCTCACCGCCACCGCATGCGGTCATCAGGCCAATAAAGCAAATCAGGAGCATCGAACGAATCAGCGTTGCTGGGGTTTTCATGGAATGACTCTTCAAAAAATGGATGAGATAAATGGTCTTTATCTAGGTTGATCGCTGCATTTTCGGCAATAGAACAGCCATCGCTGCTTCGGATTACTGTTTGACGCTCAAGTAATCGCCGGCCGTTCTCAGTGAGATGGTCACGTCGCTATTGCTGCGGTTACGCCAAAACCAACCATGGGTGCCGTCAAAAATGGCGGTGAATTCACCTTTGTCACTTTTGACTTGCTTGCCCTTGGTATAGCTGTGGAAGTAACCCTTTTCACCGTTGTAAGGCTCGCCATGGGTGTCGTAATTCACAGGCCCACCAGCCGCTGTCCATTCATAGCTGACCGTCTTGCCCTTCAGCACTTTCAGTTTGATTTCTGTCCCTTCACCTGGCTTGAGCGTGACGCTCATTTGATTTGTCTTCAGAGCTGGGGGAGGTGTCGCCACTGGCGGAGTAACAGGTGTCGCAACAGGTTCAGCCTGTGCAACCTGCGAAGCTGGAGCTGGAGCTAAAGTTGCTGGTTGAGGTGGTGCTGCATCCGCCAAAGCCTCCTGGGCCAGGATGATCTTCAGTTCGCCCATTTGGGTCAGCCCCAGTGCTCGGCCCACACCCGTTGGATCAACGGCATATTCCGAAGGCATGACAACGGTCACCAGCAGGACGACCGCAGTCAACAGTGCAATGACAGTCGAACGCACCAGTTTGCGAGTGCTGGGCAATTCATTAACAGTTGGAAGCGGAGTATTGAACATGGTCAGAATTCCTTACGCAGAGACAAACAGGCCGGTGATCTGGTAACCCATCAGCAGGAAACCGGCACTCATCATGGCGACGTTGGCGGCGTAGGCGTGGCGCCAGAAACCGCCGGTGCGCCGCCAATACCCCATCAAAATGAGAATCGCGCTAAGGGCCAGCAATTGGCCGATCTCAACACCTACGTTGAAGGCGATCAGGTTCGGAATCAGGCCATCAGACGAGATCTCGTACTCCTGAATCTTCGTTGCCAGCCCAAAACCGTGGAGTAGTCCGAAGATCAACGTGGCCACCTTGGTGTTGGGTTGGAAACCGAACCAGCGCTGGAATGCACCCAGGTTATCGAGCGCCTTGTACACCACCGAGAAACCGATGATGGCGTCGATGATGTAGGAGCTGATGCTGATCTCGGTCAGTACGCCAAGCAGCAGCGTGACCGAGTGGCCTACAGCGAACAGCGTGACGTAGAGCCCCACGTCTTTCAGGCGGTAGAGGAAGAAGATCACCCCGAACAGAAACAGCAGGTGGTCGTAGCCTGTCATCATGTGTTTGGCTCCCATGTAGATGAAGGGCAGCAACAAGACGCCGGAACTTTCCTGGATGAAGCCCTTGTCTCCTTCCGCGACGGCGTGAGCCATCGCCTCGGGCATCCCGAGGAAAAGTGCAGTGACAAGTAAAAAAAACAGCAGTAGCGGGCGGTGCGATGGCGCAGTGAATGCGACAACGCCGCTCATCGAGTGCGAATGCATAGATCAATCCTACGTTGCAGGGATCAAAGGCCGCGGTGCGGCCATGGTCAGGATGCGAACGAAGGACGGGGTGGACGCTCGATCAAGAAAATCGGCGGACGAGGAACGGAATATCGGCGTGCATCAACTCGTATGGACAGCTTCGGCTGTGCAGCCAAACTCAACGCGGACGTGAGCTGTGGCGTTTCGTGCTGATGGTCAGGGGTCAACGGCGAGTGGTAGTGATCCGAGTAGCTCGCGCTCGACATCTCTGCCTGCTGCTCATTGGAGTGATGGGCATCTTGCGCAATCTCCCAGGCTGGCTGTTTCGATGTCACCGACAACGTATAGGTATGCCCGGCCCAAGCCACAAACATGGCCAGAGCAAGTGCGATTACCACCGTCATTGTCAGTGTTCTACTGAACATAGTGTTCGGCTTTCAACTCGTTTTGTGGGGCTTTGATGCGTTTGACCGCATCCCCCTAGGGGGGATAGGATGCCAGCCTAATTCATTGAGGCCTGAGGCTCAAGTCATGAGTGAGCAAGAACACGAACACAGCCATGCGCATACCCACCAAAGTCATGAAGCAATCATCAAGCGGCTCAAGCGGGCGGACGGCCATTTACGCGGCATCATCACCATGATCGAAGAGGGTCGTCAGTGCGTGGACATCGCCCAGCAGCTGCATGCTGTTGAAAAAGCGGTGTGCCAAGCGAAGCGCACGCTCATCCAGGATCACATTGATCACTGCCTGGAGGACACCGTCTCGGCGTTGAACAATGGCGAGCGCGCACCACTGGAAGCCTTCAAGCAAATCACCAAGTACCTTTAGGTCTGACATGCCCAACTTCGCTGAACTCTTGCAGCAGGTGGTTCACACGCCTGGCTGTATTTTCCGAGCGCTATTCTGCTCGGTGCCTTACATGGCCTGGAGCCGGGCCATTCAAAAACCATGATGGCGGCCTTCATCGTGGCTATCCGTGGCTCGGTCAAACAGGCCGTTTTGTTGGGCTTGGCCGCGACGCTTTCGCACACCGCAGTGGTGTGGTTGGTTGCAATCGGCGGAATGTACCTGGGCAAAGGTCTGGATGCTCAAACCACAGAACCTTACTTCCAGCTCGCGTCCTCCGCGCTGATCATTGTGATTGCGCTCTGGATGTTGTGGCGTACCTGGCGTGGTGAGCAGATGTTCAAGTTCGAGCAAGGTGATGATCACCACCACGACGAGCATGACCATGGTCATCATGATGAGACCCACCGAATCGATACCAGCCATGGCCGTGTTGAGCTGTCAATCTTCGAAGAAGGCATGCCACCGCACTGGCGCCTGAAGACATTGACCGGACACGCCTGGGCAGCCTCAGATGTTCGCCTGATGACTACCCGTCCGGACGGCAGCACTCAATCGTTCTCTTTCGTCGAGCGCGAAGGCTTCCTGGAGTCGGCAGTCGATATCCCGGAGCCTCATGAGTTCAGTGCCCGCTTGAGTCTGGGCCATGCGGGTCATTCCCATGATTATGACCTAGAATACCAAGAGCATGATCACGGGCACGCGCATTCCGAACTGGAAGGCCTGGAGTTGTCGATTGATGGCTATCAGGATGCGCATGAGCGCGCCCATGCCAACGATATCCGCAAGCGCTTTACCAACCGTGAGGTCACCACGGGACAGATCATTATGTTCGGCTTGACGGGGGGGCTCATTCCTTGCCCTGCGGCCATCACCGTTCTACTGCTCTGCCTTCAGATCAAAGAAGTCGCCTTGGGTGGCGTGCTCGTCCTGTGCTTCAGCATTGGTCTGGCGCTCACACTGGTTACCGTCGGTGCAGCAGCCGCTATTGGCGCCAAGCAGGCCTCGAATCGCTGGCCTTGGATGGGCGCCGTTGCGCGTCGTGCACCTTACCTGTCCAGCGTGTTGATCATCGGTGTTGGTCTGTACGTCGGCTTTCATGGCTGGATCGGCCTGAACGCATGAGGCGACGTCCGAGTGTTTGAACTCACCAGCTACGTTGGTCTGTTCCTGGCGGCATTCGGTGCCGCCACGTTACTGCCAATGCAATCTGAAGCTGTGCTGGTCGGGATGCTGCTTTCCGACCAGTACGTCGTTTCTACGCTTTTGGCGGTCGCCACCTTCGGCAACGTGCTCGGATCGGCGCTGAACTGGATTCTAGGTCGCTCTATTGAGCGATTGCGCCACAAGCGCTGGTTCCCGGTGAGCGAGAGCAAGCTTGAAAAGGCCCGGAACTCCTACCTGCGCTACGGGCGCTGGTCGTTGCTGCTGAGCTGGGTGCCGATCATTGGCGATCCGCTGACAGTCGTCGCCGGAGTCATGCGCGAGCCACTTTGGAGTTTTCTGCTGATTGTCACCCTGGCCAAGGGCGTGCGTTATCTCGTGCTGACCGCCGTCACACTGGGGTGGGTATGACGACTGCTCATACAGCCCAGAATTCCTTACTCAAGAGCCGAAGCAGTAGTCTGGATCTGATCAAGTGGCTGGCGATGCTGACCATGGTTATCGATCACTTACGCTTGGTGTGGCCGGAGATGAGTAATCTGTTCATTCTGGGGCGGCTGTCTTTTCCGCTGTTCTGTCTCGCCATTGCGGCCAACGTGGCGCGCTCCAAACCGGGTGAGTGGCTGACTGCTGCGAACGGACGCTACCTCGCCTTGATGCTGTTGTTCGCCGCCATTTCAGAAGTGCCTTATCGCTACATCAGCACCTCGGGATCATTCAACGTGTTGGTTACCCTGGCGTTAGGGCTGGTGATTGCCTGGGGGTGGCAACATCGCACTTTGTTGAGCGGCGCTATGGCGTTGATGGCCGCTGCAGTTGCCTACGTGCTGGATGATCCTCTGATGTACGGCTTCTACGGTGCACTTGTTCCAGCGGCTGTCTTAGTAGCAATAAAGAACCCAGGTGTTCTTTGGCTGCTGCCAGCGGCTCTATGCCTGTTGAGCAATACCCGCAGTAGCATCGTAACCAGGGCGTTGGACTTGGAAATCTATTCAATGCTGGCTTTGAGCACCGCATTCGCGGCCCCCTTGATCGGACTTTGGCTTCTGCGTCAGACCTTCTCCTTCAAGATCTGGCCGGTCGGGCAATGGGGCTACTGGTTCTATCCGGGGCACCTTGCCGCTCTGCAAGCCCTACGGCTCCTAGTCTGAATGTCCGACAGCTAGCCTTAGCAAATCTTAGGAACTTACAATCATTTGTTGGGCCATCGGCGATGTTGATCATCGATCACGTATGGATGTTCGTGATCCGCACCTTCCTGGCCGTCGACGTGCGTGTGATCGCCCGGCAGATTCTCATGGGTGTGCTTGATAGAGTCTTGGTCATGAGCTGGACGCCAGATCACGATGCTGACCACCAGCGCACTACCTGCCACGACAGCGAGCCCAACAAACGACGCAGTGAGGCTGATGTTCGCACCCAACCATCCCGCCAATGGGTAGGTAATCAACCAGCAAGCATGGGATAGCGCAAATTGGGCGGCAAACAACGCTGGGCGATCTTCGGCATGTGCCGAGCGACGCAACAGTCGACCGCTCGGGGTTTGAGCCAAGGAGTAGCCCACCCCAAGCACCACCCACAGCGGTAGCAGGAAGTTATAGGTGGTTAGGTTGATGCCAACTGCTAAGCCTGCGACCAATACTCCTCCACCAAACAACATGGCCGTTCGGTCTTTGATATTTTTCAACAGTCGAGGCAAGACCAGGGCCGCCACCATGGAACCGCCACCAAACGCGGCCAGCGCCAATGCCGTAGAACTCTGCGGCAGAGCGAAGCGCGACTGCACCAGCACCACCGTATTGACGATGACCATAGCACTGGCGGCCGCAACCGTAAGATTGAGAGCCAACAGCCCTCGCAAGCGAGGTGTGGCCAGAAATATGCGCATGCCACGGGTGGTTCGTTCGTAGATGCTGCGTCGTGGTATCTGCTTCGCCTTAGGCAGCAGCACTGTGGCGACTAGGGCCGCTGAGGCAAGGAACCCAATGACCGTGCCGGCGAACAGGCTATGGAAGCTGATCACCGTCAACAGTGCAGCGGCAAGCATCGGGCTCGCGACACTTTCAAGATCATAGGCCAGACGTGATAGCGACAAGGCACGGGTGTAGTCGTCTTCATCCACCAGTATGTCTGGAATGGTCGCCTGGAACGTCGGAGTGAACGCTGCCGAAGCGGACTGAAGGACGAAAATCAGCACGTAGATTTGCCAGACTTCCGTCACAAACGGAAGAGCCAGTGCGACCAGTGCTCGCACCAGATCCAGAGAGACCAGCATTGCCCGGCGGGGTAAACGCTCTGCAAAAGCGGCTGCGATTGGCGCAACGCCAATGTAGGCCGTCATTTTGATCGCCAACGCCGTACCGAGCACAGCGCCCGCATTGGCACCTGCAAGGTCGAACGCTAATAGGCCTAATGCAACAGTGGCAAGACCCGTCCCAATGAGCGCAATCACTTGAGCCAAGAAGAGGTGGCGGTAGGTACGGTTGGCTAGGATTTTCAGCATGAAATATCTCAAATAGCGAAGTGCGTAACCATGTGGTTACCGAACTTTCCACGAAGAGACGCAATCAGCTGGTTTCGTCTCTGTTGATTGCTGCATCCTCCCAGGGGGGATGTGGTTCGATCCTAAACCATAGACCTAGGCAGCTCAAGAGATAGGCGCTACGCCATCTATCGAATTATTGAAGTGCCGGGCCGCCCATACGGCTTGTATTGGTACTGCGCGGCGAGGCGACGTGCTGAATGTTTCGAATGCAGCATTCAGATGCTGCAACGCTGCTGGTCGGATGGATTCCCTCCCTGGGTTGTATGGCCAATTGGAACGTGTGATTATATTGTTCTAATAGGTAGGGGGGGTATGGTATGAGTCACATGAGATCAAGCAAAGACAATCTTCTTAAGCGCGTAAAGCGAATCGCTGGGCAAGTCCAGGCGATTGAGCGAGCACTCGACTCTGATGATGACTGCTCGAAAACCCTGCTTTTGGTCGCTTCTGCCCGTGGCGCTATCAATGGGCTGATGGATGAAATTATCGAAGACCACGCTCGTGAACACGTCGCGAATCCGACACTCAGCAATGACGAAAGAGCGAAAGGTGTCGACGAGCTGCTCGAAGCCATTCGCCGCTATTCCAAATAGGATTTGCCCAGATGAGTAATTCGTACGCCGAGTATTCCCACGACCATATGTTCCTTGGGAAATCACATGAAGAAAACGCCAAGCGAACCTTGTGGGTGGTGGCCCTGACCGTCGTAATGATGGTTGCTGAAATCACCGCAGGTTATCTCACTGGCTCAATGGCGTTGCTTGCCGATGGTTTTCACATGGCAACGCATGCAGGAGCACTCGGCATAGCCGCAGCTGCTTACGCTTACGCTAAAAGACATGCCTCAAGTGCTCGCTACAGTTTTGGAACTGGCAAGGTGGGAGACTTGGGTGGCTTCGCTTCTGCTCTGATTTTGGGACTGGTTTCCTTGGGAATTGCTGGAGAGTCGCTGTTTCGTCTCTTTCAACCGACTCAAGTGCAATTCGGGACAGCGACTCTAATCGCGATTGTCGGACTAGCAGTGAATGTGGTGAGCGCGCTTTTGCTGTCTGGCGGTCATGATCATCACCATGGGCATGACCACGATCACGATGAATCTCACCATGCGCATGGCCACGACAATAATTTGCGCTCTGCTTACGTTCACGTCATTGCAGATGCACTGACATCAGTTCTGGCCATCGCAGCCCTTCTTGCTGGTCGATACCTTGGTTGGGTATGGCTCGACCCTGCAATGGGGATTGTGGGTGCCGTTGTGATTGCACGCTGGGCTTGGTCGTTGATGCGGGTGACTTCGGGTGTATTGCTCGACCAGACAGATGATCATGTCGCTGAAGAGATTCGTGAACTGGTTGAGCGACCGGGAGATGCTTCGATCATTGATCTTCATGTCTGGCAGGTTGGGCCGCAAGCCCGCGCCGCGATTGTGAGTGTTCTGGGCAGCCCAGCAGTCAATGCAGAAAACATACGAGAACGGCTTGCGACGGTTCATGAGATCACTCATCTGACAGTTGAGTACCGCACGAAGTTGGGCGCTGACGCACCCGATCAGATCGCCGTTCTGGCTTAGCAATGAAACCGCAGCACGCATAAGTTCGACGAGGAATTGAACAATGGCAAAGGACATCGAAAATCCCTGTATTTCTGTTTGCCAGCTGAACAGCGAACTGTGCGTTAGCTGCGGTCGCACCAAGGAAGACATCAGAAAATGGAAACGAATGAAGCGTCCAGAAAAAATGGCCGCTGTACAACGCGCGACCCTGCGTCTGAAGAGCCTTCAAAAAAAGAACTCTTAAGCCACCGTCATTTACGTTTTCTACTGTTTCAGCCGAGACAGATGTCCTGATTCGGGAAGGTACGCTGAGGGTGCAACGCCATCTCCGAACTTAACACTATCGCGATCAACTGCGCAGTGCTTGTCAGCATGCGGAGGATGGGGTCATCTCAAATTCTTATTGAGGACTGCGGTTCGGGGTTATCTGATTAGGCACAAGCATGCCTTTACGACGGCTGTTGATCGTCTTTAGCCATGGCTTGAGAATGAAATCGAAGGAGCATGTCCCGCTGCATGGTCATGAACGCTGACCATGCTGTGACGGGAGGGATGGGGTGGGATTAGTTTTGAGGGTACTCAGCAATGACCTGATCTGTGCCAGCTTTGGTCAGGCCGATTATCTGGTAGGCCTCATGCACTCCGTCGACTTCCATTCCTGGAGAACCAGGTGGCATGCCAGGAGCAGCGATCCCGAGAAGGTCGTCGCGTTTACTCATCGCAATTATTTGCTCAGCTGGCACGTGGCCTTCAACAAACTTCCCGTTGATCATCGCGGTGTGACAAGACGAGAGTCGTGGAGCGACACCCAGATCTAGTTTGAGAGCACTCATGTTGGTTTCTTCATGATCGATGACGGTGAAGCCATTGGCCTCAAGATGCTGAATCCATTTTTTGCAACATCCGCAGTTTGCATCACGATGCACATCGATGGTGAGGGCCTGCGCCGCTTGAGCCGTTGAGCCAATGAACAGCGCGGCGAATGTTGCGATACGCAGAAATCGACTTGAAAGTCGGAAGCTACCTGTCATGAATATTTCCTTTTCCCTCGGAGACGGCGAGATGTTCCATGAAGCAATAGAACCCCACTCAAGCGTTTATGCCGCTGCAAAGGTTACATTGAAGGATCTACTTTAGAGTCGGGGAGCCAACTCCCCGATCATTTGAATCCGTAGGGCTAGTGCTCAAATCGCTCAGAACCACATCCGAATACCAGCTACAAATCGGGCCTCGTTTGTTTTTTCCCCTTCATCGCTGGCCAGGTCAGCCGTTTTACCGTATGAGCGATTCCAGCTAACACCAATGTAGGGTGCGAATTGACGAGTAATTTCGTAGCGCAACCGCAGGCCTAGTTCGGTGTTGGCCAATCCAGATCCTATGCCGCGCTGAGGATCATTTTTCCCGTACAAGTTTACTTCGGCGGTCGGCTGCAAGATCAGGCGATTGGTCAACAGGATGTCGTAATCGCCTTCAAATCGAGCAGCGGTTTGACCGTTCTCACCAATATAAGCAGTCGCTTCAGCTTCAAAGTTATAGAGGGCCATGCCCTGAATACCGAGCGCTCCCCAGGTTTGAGGTGACCCGGGTTTGAAATCTTGTCGAATACCGGTGACGACATCCCACCATGGACCGATGGCGTGTCCCCACAGAGCCTGAAGTTCAGCGTTTTCGGTTACGCCATTTGTACGTTCACCTTCCGAACGCAACCAGAGGCGGTCGACGTCACCGCCGATCCACCCTTTTGCATCCCAAGCCAGCGCACTGCCGTTGTCAGCGTCTTGGTACTCAAATTTATCCAGGAGGATGAACGAGTTAATTTTTTTATCGTGCACACCATGGCCTGGTACGTCTGGAAAAGCGGCGGCCCGGTCAGCGTCGGTAAGTACGGGGATCGGGGTTCGGCTTGTGGTAGTCGCCCCTCCATCCATGCTTTGCATACCGTCCATTTGCCCGTTATCCATGCTCATCTTGCTGTGATCCATCGCGGCATCTTTCGCTTTGGCTGGTTTGGATTTTTGTGCAGTTGAAGGCTTTGCGTCCGCACTTGATGGCATCGCCATCGACGGATCCATCTCTTCAGCGGCTTGAGCCATAAAAAAGAATGCTGGACCGGTGGAGACTGCAAGTGCCATCAGCGTTGGGCGTAAAAACTTACTGGTCATGATCTCAATCTGCCTTTTTGGTTTTTTGGTCATGATCCATCGACTCATGGCTCATCTTGCTATGGTCCATTGACCCGTGATCTAGCTTCGAATCGTTTGCCGCTGCTGGCTTGTCCGTTGCTGTAGCAGGAACAGTGGTTGAATGATCGCTGCCATTTTCCTCTGCCAGCACCGTGGACGAGAGTCCACTCAGCAGGACAGCGGCAAAGAGGCAACCCACGAGGGAATTACGATTTAGGTATGTGCTCACAGATCGTCTCCTTTACTCATCAACCCGTACTTCACGGAACATGCCCATTTCCATATGGAAAAGCAGATGGCAGTGATATGCCCAGCGGCCTAAGGCATCAGCGGTGACTCGATAGCTGCGTTTGGTACCTGGTGGCATATCAATCGTGTGCTTGCGCACCATGAACTTGCCGTTCTCATCCTCGAGGTCACTCCACATGCCGTGAAGGTGGATGGGGTGGGTCATCATGGTGTCGTTCACCAAGGTGATGCGCAGACGCTCGCCATACTTCAGGCGCAGCGGTTCGGCGTCAGAGAATTTGATGCCGTTGAACGACCACGAAAACTTCTCCATGTGACCGGTCAGGTGAAGCTCGATGGTACGATTTGGCTCGCGGCCGTCAGGATCTTGGAAAGTGCTTTTCAAGTCGGAGTAAGTGAGCACTCGACGACCATTGTTCCGCAAGCCTATGCCAGGATCGTTCAGCTTTGGCGTTGGACTCATGGCTTGCATGTCAACCAAGGGATTGTTGGTTTCAGAGGCTGGGTGAGTCTGCATTTCTCCACCCATACCGCCCATGCCAGCCATCCCTGACATATCGCCACTGCCCATTCCTGCCATCTTGCTGTGGTCCATGCCAGCCATGTTGGACATGTCGCCTTTGTCCATGCCAGCCATCTTGCTGTGGTCCATGCCAGCCATGTTAGTCATGTCACCGCTGTCCATGCCGGTCATCCCGGTCATGTCACCTTGGTTCATCCCTGCCATCTTGCTGTGATCCATGCCGGCCATGTCGCCGCCGCCCATTCCACCCGAGCTGCCATGGTCCATACCAGCCATACCGCCCATCCCCATGTCATCCATAGTTACTATAGGACGTGGGTCAATCGCAGGTATCGGTGCCTTTAGGCCGTCACGCACTGCAAGTGTTCCGCTGGCGTAACCTGTGCGATCCATAGACTGAGCGAAGATGGTGTAAGCCTCATCAGTAGCAGTCTCCACAATAACGTCATATGTTTCAGCTACCGCAATACGAAACTCGTCGACGCTCACCGGCTTGACATGTTGACCGTCTGCGGCAACCACGGTCATCTTCAACCCAGGAATGCGGACGTCGAAATAGCTCATGGCGGAGCCGTTGATAAAGCGCAGACGGAGTTTCTCACCCGGTTTGAAAATACCAGTCCAGTTACCGTTGGGTGCCTGGCCATTCATGAGATAGGTATAGGTATCCGCGCTGACATCGCCGAGGTCAGTAGGACTCATGTTCATCTCAGCCCACATCTTTCGATCTGCTACCGTCGAAGACCAACCTTTGCTGCTGACATCGTCTATGAAGTCTCCGACGGTGCGCTTGTGATGGTTGTAATAGCCCGATTGTTTCTTGAGCTTCGCCATAACGCGACTGGGATCTTCGTCGGTCCAGTCAGTCAACATCACCACGTAGTCGCGATCGTATTGAAACGGTTCAGGTTCTTTCGAATCGATGACGATTGGACCGTAAACGCCTGCCTGCTCCTGCAAACCCGAGTGGCTGTGATACCAGTAGGTTCCGTTCTGATGAAGCTTGAATTTGTATTCGTACATGCCATCGGGTGCGATGCCATGGAAGCTCAAGCCAGGCACACCGTCCATGTTGGCGGGTAGGATGATCCCGTGCCAATGGATTGATGTGTCTTGGTCTAGACGGTTTTTTACACGCAGAGTGACGGTCTCCCCCTCACGCCAACGCAGCAAAGGTCCGGGCAATGATCCGTTGATGGTCATAGCTGTGCGAGGCGAGCCTGTGATGTTTACAGGGCTTTCACCAATAAACAGATCAAATTCGTTACCGGAGAGTACGCTCGGCATACCAGGACTTGTCACCGCCCATACAGGAGTGCGCCAAAGGCCAAGGCCGCCGAGAATGCCACCAGCGGCCAAGCCTTTCACGAATGTCCGCCTAGAGGTTTTGGAGTGCATGCCGTTATGTCCAATCAGTCAAAAGGGAAGCCGCGCGAAACAACAAATGAATTGTCTGGATGAGACTCACTCACCGTTACAAAAGACGAACTCAAACGGTAAGCGAGCTCAGAAGTTGCCACATTTAAACCACCACAGTGATTACATTTCTGTCAGCTTGTGAGCGTAGCTCAAATATTTAGCAATTTTTGTGGTCCATCGCCCTGGCTTTGCTTTCCGCGACAGGAGGCTGGGCATTTTTCGTTTGGGCTACTTGGTACGATTCCATCGAGTTACTCCTGGCCGCTTCCATACGTTCGAAAGTGCGGTCACCTCCGCCTTCAGCCATAGCAAAAGAAGATACGGTCAGAGCAGCGATGACGAACAAGGTTTTGATAGGGTTCAATAGGGTTCATTTGGGTTTCCTCTGATAGATGGTAGCCCCTGAATCCACAACAAAGTTGATGCTCAGGGAAGAGCTTAAGGCTCAATAAGACTATAAGACTGATTCCCTGTCAGGCAGCTTAGGCCAATATTACAGTTGTGTCAGGTTCCGATATTTCTCTTGAGGTGCGATGTACTTAATCCGTATGGTCTATCCACTGTCGGAGTTCGCTGAAACCAATCTCCTAAAATTTAGCCGTTCGGTGTTCTGTGCTTTCGGTCACTTTCACAGGGCTTGACGTTTTTTGAATTTGCACCGGAGTTATAAGTCGACTTAGACGCACCACATTCAACACATAAGTGTTTGATATAGGTGAAAATTGGAAATAGTAGCGTAACGGAAGGTGGCCGCTTGTGAGCATTAATTTTGAAAAAGCGCTTGGCTCCGCCGAAAGAGCGTTAGTTTATCGCAGCCAAAGAGCCGAGGTACTTAGCAATAATATCGCTAACGCCGATACTCCTAACTTTAAGGCTAGAGATTTGGAGTTTTCTGCTGTGCTCGCCAGCCAGACAACACGAGGCTTGAATTCTCCATTCTCTTTGAAAACAACAAACATAAAACATATTGCCATTAACGAATCAGCAAGTGATGGTCAACGTGATGCTTTGTTTTACAGCACGCCTTACCAACCTTCAATTGATCAAAATACTGTGGATGCACAGCTTGAAGTTGCAAAGTTTACTGAGAACGAAATTCATTTTGAAAGCGCTTTTAATAGATTGAACGGAGCATTTAAGGGGCTGCTTAAAGCTCTGCGAGGTGATTAGTAAAATTTACCCAACAATGAAATCAGCGCCTTAAGCGCTGATTTGCGATGGGAAACCGAGTGATTCGACAGCTTTACGAACTTGCTCTGGGTTTTCGCTACTTTCAACGCTTACCTTACCTGCCGCGCGATCCACGGAAACTTTAGCCTCGCTGTCCAACGATTGAATCGCTTTAGTGATTTTGCTGACGCAGCTACCGCAACCAATGCCTGATACGTTTAAGACGAACATGGTTATTCCTCTTGTGCTGAGCGGTCTCTTTTCACCGCGATGACAGCATCAACGTTGACACCGCGGTAAGGTCAAGAGTTATGTTTTGTGGGGTGCGAGCAACGGTTTCGCTCAAGCTATATGGGTATTCCTCAGTCTCAAAGCATTGAAAACTACAGACGCAGAACTGACGCTCATGGCTAACGCAGCGATCATTGGCGACAGAAGGTGCCCCGTCAGCGGATAGAGTAGGCCTGCGGCCAAGGGAATACCCATTGAGTTGTAAAGGAAGGCGAAACCCAAGTTTTGCCGCATGTTTTTTACTGTCGCAACCGAAAGTGCCCGTGCCCGTAGAATCCCCATCAGGTCGCCTTTTACCAGCGTGAGCTGAGCGCTATTCATCGCGACATCAGTCCCTGTACCCATGGCAATGCCCACATCTGCACGCGCCAAGGCCGGTGCGTCGTTGATACCGTCGCCGGCCATGGCAACCTTTCGACCGTATCGCTGGAGGTCCGCCACCAGGCGCTCTTTGTCCTGAGGTTTAACTTCTCCATGAACCTCTTCAATACCCATCTCCTTGGCGACAGCACGTGCGGTGGTGAGCCCGTCTCCGGTGGCCATGATGATTTTTACGTTATCAGCTTTAAGCTTGGTGACTGCTTCTTTGGAGGTCGGTTTTATCGGATCTGAGACCGCCAGTAATCCTGCCAGAACCCCGTCAACTGCTAGATAGATGATGCTGATGCCTTCAAGGCGCAACAACTCTGCACGGTACTGTAAGACCTTAGTGCTTACACCGGCAGCGTCCATCAGTGCTGTGTTGCCCAGCTGTACCTTCTTGCCATCAACAAGGCCACTGACTCCAATCCCAGACCCGGACTCAAACGATTCAGGCTTGGTGAGCGCGATATTTTCAGTTCGGGCGTGATCGACGATGGCGTGCGCCAAAGGATGTTCGCTGCCTTGATCAAGGCTAGCGGCCAGTTGAAGAACATCGTGTGGGTTGAAATCTGGTGTGGCCTCCACACTGTGAAATACCGGCCGTCCCTCTGTCAGGGTCCCCGTTTTATCGACAATCAGCGTGTCGATCTTGCAAAGGTTTTCAATAGCACTGGCGTCCCTGAACAGCACACCCATACTGGCCGCTTTACCCGTCGAAACCATGATCGACATGGGCGTTGCGAGACCAAGTGCACAGGGGCAAGCGATGATAAGTACGGCGACAGCGTTGATCAGGCCGAAGACCCAGCTGGGTTCCGGGCCGAATAGTCCCCAGCCTAAGAATGTCAGCAACGCAATCGCGATAACCCCCATCACAAAGTAGCCGGCGATCGAGTCGGCCATTCTTTGCATTGGCGCTTTGGAGCGTTGGGCTAGAGCAACCATTTGCACTATCTGCGATAGCATGGTGTCGGCGCCGACCTTTTGCGCCTCCATCACCAAGCTCCCGTGAGTATTAAGCGTGGCGCCGATCAAACTATCCCCTGGTCTTTTCATTACCGGCACAGGTTCACCAGTGAGCATGGACTCATCCACCGCACTTTCTCCCTCGAGCACAGAGCCATCAACTGGCACCTTTTCACCAGGTCTGACCCGCAAATGGTCGCCCAAGTGAACATGGGTAAGAGGAATGTCTTCCTCCTGACCATCGGCGTTGATCTTGCGTGCAGTTTTGGGAGATAGGCCTAGAAGGGACTTAATGGCGGCGGAGGTTTGTGACCGTGCTTTTAGCTCAAGAATCTGCCCAAGCAAGGTGAGCGAGATGATGACTGCAGCGGCTTCGAAGTAAACGCCGATGCGTCCATCTTGCATGAAGGTGGTGGGAAAACTTTGGGGAAAGAGGGTTGCTGCGACGCTGTAAAGATAAGCTGCGGAAGTACCCAAACCTATCAGAGTCCACATATTTGGACTGCGATTTCTAACAGATGCTATGCCCCTTACAAAAAAGGGCCACCCTGCCCATAAGGTGACCGGTGTCGCAAGAGCAAACTCGATCCAGTTTTGAACCGAGCCATGGAAGAGTTGTAATGAATGGCCCGCCATGGCTAGAACGGTCACTATCACGGTTAAAGGCAGAGACCACCAAAAGCGGCGCGCGAAATCACGGAGCTCGGTTTTGTCATCGTCATCTAGCGCCGGAATGACAGGTTCTAATGTCATGCCACATTTTGGGCAATTGCCGGGCCCTGGCTGTTTTATTTCCGGGTGCATCGGGCAGGTAAATTCAGTGGCTACTTGGAGCGCGGGCTCTGTAGCCGCGATGCTGGGTTCAGTGCTGGGATGAATACCGCTGTAGTGCTCTGGAGCTGCCCGAAATTTCTCTTGGCATTTCTGGCTGCAAAACTGATAAATCTGTCCCTGATAAGACTCGCCAAATTTACTTGGAGGCGTAATCGTCATGCCGCACACCGGGTCACGTAGATCAGCGTCAGGGGGCGAGGCTGCGTGGGTAGGACCGTGATCGTGGTGGCTCGGTTTATTGGGCATAGCTATTTCTCTTCCTTGTTGGCTTGCGCCTGATTGCCATGGTCATGTGCGCCATGTCCATGCCCAAAAAAATGCATCAATGGACAGATCAACAGAATGAGATAGGGCAAGTATGGATAGACGTGGCTGAAATGCTCCCGCACCACGTAGAAGGCGCCGATCACAATGAACATAATCAGCACAACGCCTGTTTTGCGCGTCCAAAATGGGGTGGTGATGCTTCCAGCCGGATGCTGATGGTTATTCATGATCTAGACCCCAGCGTGTGAGCGAATTGCTCTGATGTCTGCCTCAGAGCGTAGCCAACTCTTGAGGAGACGCGGGTTTAGCGGTCAGTTCAGGCTCACTTCAGGTCAAATTGACCGACCATCCCAGACTGGTAATGACCTGGCACGTTGCAGGCAAATTGAAGTCCAGTTGTATTGTTGAAGGTCCAGATCAATTCCTTTGTTGCTCCTGGCTCGATCAGCATGCTGTTCGGGTCGTTGTGTTCCATTCCAACCATCTTCATCCCTCCCATGCTGTGACCCATGCTGCCCGTCATTTTCCCTGACCCGGTGGGTGTAAGCGTTCCATTCTGGAACATGCTCGCCATTTCTTTTTGGTGCGCCGCATGAGCGGCGGCTTGGCCGATATTGAATTCGTGCAGCAGTGCGCCCTTATTACGAAGGACAAAACGAATAGTCTCACCAGGCTTCACATCGATGTTTTTAGGCATGAAGAAAATATCACCCATCTCCACATCTACCGTACGGGTCACCGCAGAAGCGACGCCAGGCTGGCCGATGTCCTCTTTGCCATGACCTACGTCTGCCATGGCCGTCGCACCGAAGAATAAGGTGATCGCCGCAATAACTGGGGTAACGAGCTTAGCTTTCATGATGACCTCAAGAGCAAATGGAAAACACTAGCTATGCTAAACGGATAGAGCTGCCAGCTAACTGACGTGAACACTACATTTCTGTCAGTTTCCAAGAGTAGTACGGCGCGCATATGACGCCGTACCAACCGAGCGGATCAAACAGCCCATCGGAGGTACCCGGTTACTGATGGTTCTCAGAAAGCATCAGTTTGTGTTCGCGCTGCATTTGGTTCAAAACGTCATCAACCATAGCGTCGTGCTTTTCCATCCAGGAAAGATGTTCCTGAGGCGACATTGATGCTTTTGGGTGATCCTGATGGAGTTGGTTCATGATTTCGCCCAGCAGTTTCATATGCTCGGCCATGTGTACATGGCGCTCTCCCTCTGGGGCTTTTTCAGCTTGCACCAAGGTCGCTTCTGCTTTGTCGCGTAGGCTTTCCATACGCTCCGCAATCCGATCTGCGCCACCTTCAGCCAAAGCAGACGCTGAGATGAGTATCGAACCCACAAAGAAAAGGATTTTTAGATGATTCATGAGGAAGCTCCTTTTTGATCTGTTTTCCGGCTCCCCCAAGGTTTCATGCGGAGGCGTCGGTCGAGTACTAGGGAGTACCCATGCTCGAACCCTAGACAGCACTCGCTGACATCTACCTGAAGCCAATATTACTTTTCTGTCAGTTGCTGGTTGGCAGAAGCATTTCCTTGCAGACTCATCATCACAATCATTCGAGAGCCACCCCCATGAGACTTCTGGTTGCGGAAGACGAACCCAAAATAGGCATTTATTTGCAGCAAGGTCTTGCTGAGGCAGGGTTCAATGTTGATCGCTTTACCAATGGTAAGGAGGCGCTTCAACACGCGTTGAGCGAGGCTTATGACCTGCTGATTCTCGATGTGATGATGCCTGGGCTGGACGGATGGGAAGTACTTCAGAAGGTGCGGGCATCCGGAAAAAATGTCCCCGTGCTTTTTCTCACGGCGCGAGACCGCGTCGAGGATCGCGTCAAAGGACTTGAGCTGGGGGCAGACGATTACCTCATAAAACCCTTCGCTTTTTCTGAATTGCTTGCCCGCGTCAGAACGCTGCTGCGAAGAGGGAGTACAGCCCCCTCCCAAACTCATATGAAATTGGCTGATCTTGAGGTTGACCTGCTCAAGCGCAGGGTTGTCCGTGGAGGCAAACGTATATATCTCACGGCCAAAGAGTTTGCGTTACTCGAATTGCTGCTCCGTCGTCGAGGTGAGGTGCTGCCTAAGTCGCTTATCGCTTCCCAGGTGTGGGACATGAACTTCGACAGCGATACGAACGTCATCGAGGTCGCCGTAAGGCGGCTCAGAGCAAAGATTGATGATGATTTTGAGGTCAAGCTTATCCACACCTCCCGAGGCATGGGCTACATGCTAGATGCGCCGGATTCTGGGACGGGGCTGGAATGAAGCGAATGTCTCTGACTACCCGCATGAGCCTGATGTTCATGCTAGCTGTAACGGCGGTGCTCACCGTCGCTGGACTCAGTTTTAACAGCCTTAGCCGGCATCATTTCAAAATGCTAGATCAGCAGGCGCTAAACGAGAAGCTACACTCGACCCAAAGAATTTTGACGGGATTGAGTAGCATTGACCAGTTCAGTGATGTTAAGCCTGAGTTGGAGGCGCTGCTGGGTGCTCACCGAGATTTGATAGCCCTGATCTTCGATGGTCACGGCAAGACCCTTTTTGCTGATCCAGGTCCAATCGATATTCCTGAAGACTTTCGCACGACCTCAAACAACAACGTTTGGGAGTGGCGTGATGATGAGCAAACGTTCCGGGGAATAACGGCGCAGGCGATTGTGACTGGACAAGAAAAACCGCTGACCGTTATGTTGATCTTTGACGTTACGCAACATATGGCGTTCTTTGAGACGCTTGAACGCTGGTTTTTGATAGGGTTGTTTATAAGCGCGCTGGTCAGTGCGGCGCTGGGCTGGATGGTCGCGAGCAGTGGACTAAGACCTATTCGCCAGGTTACTCAAGTCGCTGCGTCAATGTCTGCTAAATCGCTCAAAGAACGGATTCCTTTAGCGGCCGTGCCTAAAGAGCTTCAGCAGATGGTGCTTTCTTTCAATGCAATGTTATCTAGACTTGACGATGCATTTGTTCGCTTATCAAACTTCTCTGCGGACATTGCTCACGAACTACGAACACCAGTCAGCAATTTGATGACACACACCGAAGTGGTGCTTTCTCGAAAAAGGAATATTGAAGATTACGAAGACAACTTGTATTCGAATCTTGATGACCTGAAGCGTATGGGGCGGATGATCGATGACATGCTTTTTCTAGCGAAATCAGATAATGGTCTGATTACTCATGAAAACAAACCGATAGACTTGGTAGCGCTAGTAGAAAAATTACTCGAGTACTACCGCTTGTTGGCTGATGAGCAAGGCATCGACCTTAAGGTGACAGGGAGGGGCAGCGTCCGAGGTGACGTTCTTATGCTCGACAGGGCTATCTCTAATCTGCTCTCGAATGCCCTCCGGTACACCCCCGCAGGGAAATGTATCAGCGTCGATATAAGGCAGGAAGGGACGTCAATCTCTGTCTCCGTGGAAAACCCTGGAGAACCTATCGCTCCTGAGCACCTTGAAAAACTGTTTGATCGATTTTATCGAGTGGACCCCGCTCGTAGAGAAGGAAACCCAAGTAATGCGGGGCTAGGCTTATCAATCACTCGATCCATTATCGAGTCGCATGGCGGCAAGATATGGTGCACGTCGTCAGATGGAAAAACAGCCTTTCATATACAGCTCCCATGTGCGAGTGCAGAAAATGCCTAATCAACGACACCATATACACCCGAGCAGCTATGTGGTCTTGCGAACGGTTTTCACGGTGTGAACGTCGCAAAACGGAAGCCCGTTTTAACCATTTTTTCAAGAAATTCAGCGTCCCAAAGCAGGTCCAAGCTGACTGAAATGTAATCGAATAGTTTGCGTTCGTGTGGCATCGTGTACTTGCGCTGTGACGTTGGAATTCTTGTGATTATTCCTGTCCAGCCCGCCCTAGAACACGGAATTTGCTAGGTAGCTCGCCAGTGTTTTTAATAAGCGTAAAAGTAATAACTAGATACTCATCAAAAACCTAGAATCAACAGCTTTTGCTGTGAGGAGTCTTGCATGTCATTCCTTAAAACCACCACCGTAGCTGTAGCACTGACAGCGGGTTTGCTTTTGAGTGCAGTTGCTCAAGCACATCCAAAGCTGCTTTCTTCTACTCCAGCAGAAGGGTCGGATGTTGCTGCTCCTGCGAAAATTGAACTGCAATTTTCTGAGAATCTAACGACTCAGTTTTCCGGTGCTAAGCTGATCATGACCGATATGCCTGGCATGCCTAACTCCCCAATGGGCGTTAAAGCAGCCGTTGCAGGCGGTGGAGATCCTAAGACGATGGTTATTACGCCTGCATCGCCATTGACCACAGGTACTTATAAAGTTGAGTGGCGTGCCGTCTCGTCTGACACTCATCCAATCACCGGCAATTTTTCTTTCAAAGTGAAATGATTCATGAGCGACTCAATAAATATAGCTGTTCGCTTTGCTCTATATTTTGATCTGATGCTGTTATTTGGACTGGCAATATTTGGTCTTTATAGCCTGAGGGGAAAAGAGAGAGTATCGGGAGCGGTTTTAAATTTTGAGTCGCTTCTTTACAGTACATCTGTTTTAGGTGTAGCTCTGTCTCTAGCAGCCATGTTGTTGCTTGCGAAAGCTATGAGTGGTGTGTCGGGCTTCATGGAGCTACATCACCATATTTTTCAAATGGTTCTCATGGGGACTGACGTCGGTTTGACCTGGATGGTCCGGATAGTGGCGTTGCTGACGGCTGTTCTCGGCGTTGCTCTGAGCAAGCGCTTTCCGACACTCAGTCTTTGGATTGTCACTGTATGTGGCGCCATTGCGCTAGCGACGCTGGCATGGACAGGGCATGGTGCGATGGACGAAGGGAGCCGTCGTTACTGGCATTTTACTAGCGACATCTTCCATCTCTTGGCCGCAGGCGGTTGGTTGGGTGCGTTGGCAGCATTTGCACTGCTGCTGCGTTTAAAATCGCTGAAAGGTGATCAGGAAGTACGAGTTCTTGCTCGGGTACTGACAGGGTTTGAATCGGCCGGCGCGGTGATTGTAGTGATCATCAGTATAACGGGCGTGGTGAATTATCTATTTATCGTAGGACCGAGCCTCGATGAGGTGATGCTCAGCACTTATGGCCAGTTGCTATTTTTGAAAATCCTGCTATTTGCAGGGATGATCGTATTAGCCACGCTTAACCGTTTTCATCTAAGCCCCTTATTGGAGCGATCAGTTCGCAATGGCGAATACGCTGTCGCGGTGAATGCCTTGCGCCGTAGCATGAAACTTGAGTTTTCAATGGCGGTCATCATTATCTGTCTTGTCGCATGGTTAGGTACTTTAAGCCCTGTCATGGAAATGAGCGCAGCATAGACGTTGGTAACAGCCAATACAGGAGTCTTAAGGGTGAATTGTAAGGGCCATTTGCACCGTCTACACTTTAGCCCATGAAACGCTATGTGCGGTGTTGCCTGATTTTCCTAATTAGCTTGGCGCTTCCCCTTAGCGGGATGGCGGGTGTTCAGGCATCGACTGAACCATGCCCGATGAAAACCATGGGTATAGCGATGATGGATGGTATGGGTCAAGACTGCTGCCACGACATGAAAAGTACCGCTGAGCATGGCAAACCTTGTAAGTCGGGCCAGGAATGCAAAACGGGCGGCATGCTGCAAGTCTCGATCATCAAGCCTCCTATTACCTTGTCCAGTCCAATCGTTCTGCCCTTCTCCAGCCATTTCCCACTCGTACAAACCCCTTCTGGGTTATGGCGACCTCCCCGTACTTGATTCCTGTACCACACTGAGCCTCATTCCGCGTTAGCGGGATGGCATATCTGCGCGCATGTCTTATGAAGCGCGCGGTGGATCATCACAGGAATCGTGAACATGAACTCCAACTGCTTTTGCACAGGTTGGTCCCTCGTGGCCGGCCTGGCGGCAAGCGTACTGGCATTGCCGAGCCTTGCTGGTGCATTGACACTCGATGAAGCGCTGCGGCTGGCCGAAAACAATGCACCGTCGTTGACCGCACAAGACGCCAAAATTCAAGCAGCCACCAGTGCGGCCATTCCCGCCGGCGAACTACCCGATCCCAAGCTACTGCTGGGCTTGCAGAACTACCCCATTGGTGGTGCCGACAGATGGAGCATCGACCAGGACTTCATGACCATGCAAGTGGTCGGGATCAGACAGGAGATGCCCAACAGCGATAAGCGCAAAGCACGTATCGAGGTCGCGGATGCGGCTGTTGATCGAGCGTCCGCTGAGCGTCGAGTGGCGCGTCTGAACGTCCGACAGTCCACGGCATTGGCCTGGATCAGTAGCTACTCGGTTGAGCGTAAAGATGCGATGTTCCAGGACTTCTACAAAGAAAACCGTCTTCTGACCGATACCGTCAGATCTCAGATTGCGGGTGGCCGCGCCCAACCCGCCGATGCGGTGACACCTAAACAGGAAGCTGCCCAACTGGCGGAGCAGCAGGATGATTTAGTTCGCCAACGTGCACAGGCCCGGGCGGCCCTCAAGCGCTGGATTGGCCCAGCTGCCAATGACAAACCGGCGGGCAGCTTGCCTGATTGGCCCATTGAAACCTCTGGATACTCCCATAAGCTGCAACATCACCCTGAATTGGCGGCGTATGTGCCGATGACCCGTGAAGCACAAGCCAAGATCCGTGAAGCTGAGGCGGAAAAGCAATCTGACTGGAGCTGGGAATTCGACTATCAGCATCGAGGCAAACAATTCGGTGACATGGTTAGCGTCCAGTTTTCATGGGATCTCCCGCTGTTTCCTGACTCTCGGCAAAACCCCAAAATTGCGGCAAAGCACGCCGAACTCAACCAACTTGAAGCTGAGCGGGAAGCTCTGTCGCGCGAGCATACCCAGCAACTGGAGGATGAGTTGGCCGACTACGAGCGACTCAATCGTGCAGTCACCCGTAATCAGGAAAGCTTGTTGCCGCTGGCTAAAGAAAAGGTTGAACTCACCATGGCTAGCTACCGTTCCGGCAAAGGTGATTTGAACTCGGTTGTGGCCGCCCGACGCGAACTCATCGAAGCCCGTCTCAAGCAGATTGACGTTGAAGAGCAACGTGCTCTCACCAGCGCTCGCTTGTATTTCTCTTACGGGGAGCCCGCTCAATGAATTTCAAAGTATGGAAAGGGACTTTAGTTGTCGGCATCTCGATTGCCTTGGGTGTTGCCGGAGGTTACTGGTTAGCCCAACCGCGAATGAGCGAAGTAGCTGGTGTCGAGCCGGATCAGGAAGCCAAAGCCTCTCCCGATCGAAAGGTTCTGTATTGGTATGACCCCATGTACCCACAACAGAAATTCGATAAACCGGGTAAGTCACCCTTCATGGACATGCAGATGATCCCCCAATACGCAGATACCAAGGGGGACAGCGGCGGCATTCGAATTGATCCAAGCCTGACTCAGAACCTTGGTGTGCGACTGGCTAGTGTCAGTCGAGGGGTATTTGCCTCGACACTGAACGTGGTAGGTGTTCTGGCCTTCAACGAACGGGACGTTGCAGTCATTCAGGCCCGTACGGCGGGTTTTGTCGAGCGCGTGTACGCCCATGCACCTGGTGATGTGCTGAAAGTGAATGCAGCCTTGGCAGATATCTTGGTGCCGGATTGGGCAGCTGCTCAAGAGGAATTTCTCGCCCTCAAGCGTAGTGGCGATGCTGACTTGCTGACAGCGGCCCGCCAGCGATTGAGGCTCACCGGAATGCCAACTAAGTTAATTGCTCAAGTTGAGCGCAGTGGCAAAGTTCAACCGAACCTGACTCTGACCAGCCCTATTGGTGGTGTGCTTCAAGAGCTGAGTGTGCGTGAAGGTATGACGGTGGCCGCAGGCGAGACGCTCGCGCGTGTTAATGGTTTGAGCAGTGTCTGGCTGGCCGTGGCGGTACCAGAGTCGGAGGCTGGGTCAATCGTCGTAGGGCAAGCAGCCGAAGCGCGTTTGTCCGCGCTCCCTGGAGTTGTGCTCAAGGGCGTCGTCAGTGCGATTCTTCCGGAAACCAGTTCGGACAGTCGCACACTTCGCGTTCGAGTTGAGTTACCCAATCCGGATGGCCGACTCAGGCCAGGTTTGACCGCGCAGGTAAGTCTCAATCGTTCGACGGAGCAAAGTGTTTTGTGGGTGCCGAGCGAGGCCGTCATTCGTACCGGTCGACGTACGTTGGTCATGCTCTCTGAAGACGCTGGTCGATATCGCCCGGTGGAGGTGCAGTTAGGCCAAGATAACGATGGCAAAACGCTGATATTGAAAGGCTTGGAAGAGGGGCAAAAAGTGGTGACTTCTGGCCAGTTCCTTCTCGACTCGGAGGCCAGTCTCAAGGGCGTTGTCGCAAGCTCACTGGACGTTTCGCCATCTACTGTAACCGCAGGCGCTTTGCATGAGGCCGATGGTCAGATCGTTGAGATCAACGACAAAGAAGTCACGCTCGCCCACGGTCCCTTCAGAACATTGGGTATGTCAGGCATGACGATGACTTTCCCTCTCGCCGCTCCAGCTCTGATGAAGGGTCTTAAAACGGGCGACAAGGTTCGGATCGCTGTCAGCCAGACGGAAGATGGTCTGCGAGTTGAGCGTCTGGAACGCTTTGGGAGCCAGCCATGATCGCGGCCCTTATTCGCTGGTCGGTGGCTAACCGCTTTCTTGTGTTGCTGGCGACGCTGTTTGTCACGGCATGGGGGATCTGGGCGGTTCAAAGTACGCCCATTGACGCATTGCCAGACCTGTCGGATGTTCAGGTAATTATCCGTACACCATATCCAGGCCAAGCCCCACAGATCGTAGAAAACCAGGTCACCTATCCATTGGCAACCACTATGCTCTCTGTGCCTGGTGCCAAGACTGTGCGCGGTTATTCCTTCTTTGGCGACAGTTTCGTTTACGTACTATTCGAAGACGGAACTGACTTGTACTGGGCCCGCTCGCGCGTATTGGAATATCTGAGCCAGATACAAAGCCGGCTTCCGGCCAGTGCCAAGCCCGCATTAGGACCTGATGCCACTGGGGTTGGCTGGATTTTCCAGTACGCCCTGGTAGACCGAAGCGGCGGGCATGACTTGGCGCAGTTACGTGCCTTGCAGGACTGGTTCCTCAAATTCGAGCTTAAGACCCTACCGAACGTTGCGGAAGTGGCCACGGTGGGTGGCATGGTAAAGCAGTACCAGGTGCAGCTTGATCCGGTGAAGTTGGCCAGCTTGGGGATCACGCAGTCTGAAGTGACCGAGGCGATCGGCAAGGCCAATCAGGAAACTGGTGGGGCGGTGCTGGAGATGGCGGAGACCGAGTTTATTGTGCGGGCTTCCGGGTACTTGAAGACCCTCAATGACTTTCGTGCTATCCCACTCAAACTGGGCACGGGTGGTGTGCCGGTCACTCTGGGCGATGTTGCCACGATTCAGATGGGGCCTGAGATGCGTCGAGGCATCACCGAACTCGATGGCGAAGGTGAGACCGTCGGCGGCGTGGTAATTCTGCGCAGCGGTAAGAATGCTCGAGAAACCATTGCGGCGGTCAAGACCAAACTCGACGAGCTGAAAAGCAGTCTGCCGGCGGGGGTAGAAATCGTCACCACCTACGACCGCAGCAAGTTGATTGATCGTGCCGTGGAAAACCTCAGCCACAAGCTGATCGAAGAGTTCATCGTCGTCGCGTTGGTCTGCGGAATCTTTCTCTGGCACCTGCGTTCATCTCTGGTGGCAATCATCTCCCTGCCGGTTGGGGTGCTGATCGCCTTCATCGTAATGCGCTATCAGGGTATCAACGCCAACATCATGTCCCTTGGCGGGATTGCCATCGCCATCGGCGCCATGGTCGACGCTGCCGTGGTGATGATTGAAAACGCCCACAAGAAGGTCGAGGCTTGGCACGTGGCTAATCCTGGGGAGGAACTGAAAGGTGAACGTCATTGGCACGTGATGACTGAAGCGGCTGCCGAGGTAGGACCCGCATTGTTCTTCTGTCTGCTGATCATCACCCTGTCGTTCATTCCGGTGTTCACGCTGGAGGCTCAGGAAGGACGTCTATTCGGTCCATTGGCGTTCACCAAAACCTACGCTATGGCCGCAGCGGCTGGACTGTCGGTAACTCTAGTTCCGGTGTTGATGGGGTATTGGATTCGCGGACGAATTCCTAATGAGCAACAGAATCCGCTAAATCGCTGGTTGATCCGGATCTACGAGCCCGCTCTGGACGCCGTATTACGTCGACCTAAAGTAACGCTGCTGGTTGCATTGCTAGTCTTTGTCAGCGCGTTGTGGCCGATCTCTCGTCTGGGTGGTGAGTTTCTTCCCCCGTTGGACGAAGGGGACCTGCTCTATATGCCGTCAGCTCTGCCTGGATTATCGGCGCAGAAGGCCGCGCAACTGCTTCAGCAGACTGACCGTCTAATAAAGACAGTTCCAGAGGTCGAACACGTTTTCGGAAAAGCCGGCCGCGCTGAAACCGCGACTGACCCGGCACCGTTGGAAATGTTCGAGACCACCATTCAATTCAAACCACGCGAGCAGTGGCGCCCAGGCATGACCCAGGAAAAGCTCGTTGAGGAGCTAGAACAAGTGGTGCGTGTCCCAGGATTAACCAACATCTGGATACCGCCTATTCGTAACCGTATCGACATGCTGGCCACCGGCATAAAAAGCCCGATTGGCGTGAAGGTTGCCGGTACCAACCTGACGGAGATCGATGCCGTCACCCAAGCCATCGAGCGTGTTGCCAAGGACGTCTCAGGTGTCAGTTCAGCGTTAGCCGAACGACTGACCGGTGGCCGCTATATTGATGTAGATATCGATCGCAAAGCTGCGGCACGCTATGGGTTAAATATTGCCGATGTGCAATCAATCGTGGCCGGCGCAATCGGCGGTGAAAACGTCGGGGAGACGATTGAAGGGTTGGCTCGTTTCCCAATTAACGTACGTTACCCTCGTGAGTGGCGGGATTCGCTCGGCGCTTTGGAGCAGTTGCCGATCTACACCCCGCTAGGCAGCCAGATCACCCTTGGCACCGTGGCGAAGATCAAGGTCAACGACGGGCCGCCAATGCTCAAGAGTGAGAACGCACGGCCTTCAGGCTGGGTGTACATCGATGTGCGTGGCCGGGACATTGCCTCCGTAGTCGCCGATCTACGCCGGGTCGTCAGTGAGCAGGTCAAGTTGCAGCCCGGCATGAGCCTGAGCTACTCAGGTCAGTTCGAGTTTCTCGAAAGGGCCAACGCACGACTCAAACTGGTGGTGCCTGCCACGCTGTTGATCATCTTCGTGTTGCTCTACCTGACATTTGCACGCCTTGATGAGGCTTTGCTGATTATGGCCACGCTGCCATTCGCTCTCACGGGCGGGGCATGGTTTCTCTATCTGTTGGGATTCAACCTGTCGGTTGCCACCGGGGTCGGCTTTATCGCCTTGGCCGGTGTTTCTGCCGAATTTGGCGTGATCATGCTGCTCTACCTGAAAAATGCATGGACCGAGCGTCAAGACCTCGGTGACAACACAGAACGCGGGTTGATGGCCGCGATTTGTGAAGGCGCTGTCCAGCGCGTTCGACCTAAGGCTATGACCGTGGCAGTGGTTATCGCTGGTTTGTTACCTATACTTTTGGGAGGCGGTTCCGGTAGCGAGGTTATGAGCCGCATTGCCGCCCCGATGATTGGCGGTATGGTTACGGCACCCTTGCTATCGCTGTTTGTGATCCCGGCGGCCTATCACCTCATGCGTCGTCGACACTTGTCCGTTGAGCCTGGCAAGCACTGACGCGTAAAAACGCATACGAAAGGGGCTGCGCTTGCAGCCTCGTTTGAGCTGCACAGCTCGTTTTCATCAGTCTTACATGCGCTGTGGTCAGTGCCATTACCCACCAGCACTTGCCAGAAAACGAACGCCGCCACCACCGCCTTTCGATGAGCCAAAAAAGCATCCTGCTAAAAGGCGACTCAGCATTCGTCACCCTCAGATCTCTCTTGAAATCGGGACGAATGACCCTAATATGATCTTATCTTGCCATCATCGTTTTCAATCATGGATGTTTTTCGGGGGTCGGTCGAAATGGCAGAAAAAGAAGACGCTAAGCCCGCGAGCGGGCGCTTTAACACGAATGATGAGACGAAGCGGATCGTATGGACACAGACCGCTGGTCATTGTGAACTGTGCGGTACGGATCTAACGTTCGACTATCGTGCCGGCAAGCCAATGAAATGGGGCGAAGTGGCGCATATCTTACCCGCCAGTCCCAAGGGGCCTCGGGGACGCGCGGATCATGATGCTGAGGCGCACACTAACGATACTGCTAACCTGATGCTCCTGTGCCCAGGCTGTCATGACAAAATTGATCGTGACGCAGATGGCTACCCTGAAAATGATCTGAGCGGTTTGCACCAAGCGTACCTTGAACGCATCCGACTCGCCGCAACGACCCCCGATGGTGGCAGAGCCATTCCTCTCATCGTCCAGAGTCAGCACTTTCAGACGATCAACGATATCCCCGTTCGCGATCTGTTGGCTGCGATGTCCGCCGAGGGATTAACCGCCTTCGATCAAGGCATCAAAATCGCCTTCGCTGCGCCCGGACCACGTGGCAGGGACACTACCTATTGGCAGAACGTCAAAGACAGCGTCCAGTATGAGCTGGAGCAGCAACTCAAACGTCGCGGCGGCACTTATGGCGATTCGCCCGCGCTAGCAGTAGTCGGCTTGGCCGACATTCCGGCCTTGATGATGTTGGGCCAGAGTATCGGCGACCGTTCCAAACGCTTGATCTTCTCTTTTCATCGCGAGCATCTTTTGCGCTGGCCCGATCAGTCTGCTGAGCCGCCTAGTTTTCTGTTTACGCCTCCACCCAACGGCGATGGCCCACTGGCGTTGGTGCTCTCCATTTCTGCGCAAGTTCCAGTACGCGACGTGACCGACGCTCTACCCGGTGCACGTATTGCAGAGCTGTCGATCCCAGAACCAAGCTACGCGATGGTACAGAACCGTCGGGTGATTCATGCTTTTCGCGACGCACTTCAAATACGACTGAGCCAGCTTGAGGCTCTGACTCCTGACCCCATCCACGTCTTCGCCGCCATTCCTGCGGCATTGGCCATCGAGTTTGGCGCGTTGCTCACAACACAGCATCAACATACATACCTGATCTTCGATCGGGACAAAGAAAACCAAGATCGGTTTACGCAAACACTGCAATTGGGTCCCGTGGCCCAGGAGGCTATGTAATGCTTTTGAGCAACGAACAGACCAAGCGCAGCAGTTGGGAATATTTTCTGCTTCGCGCCGCGAGGGAGATCTCGCTGTCGGAAGCGCAGTACGAAAAAATCAATGACCGCTACTCCCAACTGGAAAAAATCCTCTCGGCTTCCGACAATCCGTTGCTCGCTGAGGCTCATATTTTCGTTCAGGGCTCAATGCGGCTGAAAACGACCATTAAGCCAATTCCCGGGGCGCCTGCGGATCTGGACACCATTGATGCGGACGCGATTATCTGGCTCCCTCACGCTCAAGGCGCTGGTGCGAAGGAAGTTCTAGAGGCGATTGAGCAGCGTTTTAGGGAAGGCTCCCGCGTTCAGGAAGAAGTTAAGCAACTACGTCGTGGTATTCGAATCGTTTATGCAGACGAAAATCCAGGTTTCCACATCGATGTCACACCTGCCCGGGCGATCAACGGAAATGGCGAAGCAAACGGCGAGGGTAAGCTTGAGGTTCCGGATCGAGTCACAGGATGGAAAGCGAGCAGCCCTATTCCTTACTCGAATTGGTTGCAGGTCGCTTCCGCCCAGGAAATCTCTCTGGAAAGCTTAGTGGTTGCCAAAAGCCAGCGGATGCTTGATGCCGCGACCCAAGATCCTTTGCCGCATTATCAGGATTACATCGATCAAGATCCCCTGCGTGCGACCATTAAGCTGCTCAAGCGGCATCGCGATGAATGGGCCATCAAGACAAGGAGCGCTGATACTCGCCCAATATCTGCGGTCATCACCACTCTAGCCACGCACGCATACCTGGATGTCGTAAAGGAGTCGCAGTCGAAGCCTCTGGCACCGCTCGATGCAATTTTGGAAATCGTTCGCAGAATGCCGCAGCACATCGCGCATAGAGGTAGCGACTGCTATGTCTGCAACCCTGCCGATAACGGCGAAAACTTTGCAGAGAAGTGGAATCGACCGGGCGAGGGGCAAGGCTACCGTCAGGCATTCGCCAAGTGGCATGCGGACGCCAGTGCATCTGTGTCATTAGGTTTGGAAAGTTTTGAATCCAATGACTCCTTTGCCGAGGCAGTGAAAAAGAACTTCGGTATTGCGCCGGCGTTCATCACGGCAGTGAACAATGAAATCCCTGCGAATTGGACGATGCCCGGTCGACCGGATGGCACTACTCGAAACTCTGCTTCGATGGGTTCGCTCTTCGGAGGGGCCAGCGGTGGCGGAACCTCTCAGTCGAGCGTAAAGCCAGTTGGACGCCTTGGCTGATCCTATTAAGACACCATTGCAGCGCGGAATCGCCGCACTGCGTAACACCCTAGGTCAGGATGCTGCCGATGCATTGCTCCAGCCCGCACCCATGCGGGCTGACGAAGCGGCGTGCTTTCACTTCCCCTTGCCCACCGATTACACGGGGCAGGAGCGGCGACTGCGTATAGGTTTCCCCTCCAACTTTCCCCGCGGGCTCTTGCGGCTGAACGTCGAACCCTCTCCATGGCTGGTTTGGCCGCATGCCACTAAGTCGGGGCTTTGCCTTCATGGCTTTCAGGAACGCCCCATCATGGGCTCCCCGGAGGTCGTGGTAGAGGACAGCCTTGCTCGCTTGGCCCAGATCGTTTCGTTGTCCAAGATGGGATCAAACCAGGCAACACGCGATATCGAATTTCAGAATGAGATCACTACCTACTGGTCGTTTCAGCACGGGCAGTCATTCCAGAACCTCTTACTGTTGGATCGACCTCAGGCTGCCTCGCAGTTGTTTGCGCTCAGCGATCCGCGCCGAGCTGTGCCATCCGGTCAGGAAACGGTTTGGTTAGCATCGAATGTAGCTGCACTCAAAGGGCATTACCGACGGGTCGTCGGGCGCTCTGCTGTCATTCGTGCGGCCGAAACTCCCGGTTTTTACGTCAAGCTTCAGACTTATCCGGATATCCGCACCCCGGATCCAGAAGATTTATTGCTGTGGCTAAAGCCACACCTTCAACCAGACGATGCCGAGCAATTGCTGGCATGGTTTGAGCTGCATGGAACGTTGGCGAGTCGATGGATTGTTCTGGAGCTTCCAGGAGGCGCAGATGCTCCAACATATTGTCTCAATGTGCGTTCGCTCGGTGTACAGCAGGAGCGGGGGGCAAAGTTTGGCTTGCGTACAGCTCGCCGGCGGCCAGCTATCGCAAATGCTCATCCTCCGGCGCTCGTCCGAGCAACTGCCCTGGATGTGCTTGATCGAGCGTCTATCCTGTCCCGCGATATAAGCGGCACTGCACAGCACCTTGAAAATGCTCGAGTCGTTTGTGTTGGCGTTGGCTCATTAGGCAGTACGGTGGCAATACAATTGGCACGATCCGGTGTCGGCCACCTTACCCTCATCGATCCTGACACTTTGGTGTCAGCCAATCTGGGGAGGCACGTTCTGGGAGCGGATAGCCTAGGGAGGCTGAAAGCCTCAGCGTTGAGGGACAAGATTCTGTTAGATCTTCCGACGACAGAATGCACCGCTTATTCGACTTTTGCCGAAGTAGTGATGAGTAGCAAACCAGAAGTGTTCGATAACGCAGATCTGGTGGTGATCACGACAGCAGACTGGCAGTCGGAGGTCACTGTATGGCGAACCAAATCCAGCGGCGCTCCTTGGGGGCTTTTACAAGCCTGGAGCGAACCGTATACCCAGGTCGGCCATGCTCTATTCGCACCAGGCGGCACCTTTGATGGCCGTCAGTTGTTCACGGACGTCGGCGATTTTTTGCATAGATTTACAGAGTGGCCGGGAGGCGGTGTTGTTCCACTGCCCGCGTGTGGCGAGAGCTTTATCCCAGGCGGCTCGCTGGGAATGACCAATATCGCCTCTATGGTGTCGCACACGGCCTTACGCGCATTGACCGGCAAGATCGCCACTGCATCTTGGGTCAGCAGCATTTATAGGCCTGAAGATGTGCTGAGCCTAGGAGGCCAATACCATGGGCCCAAACTGCCAGAGGGGACGCAGCAAATCCTACTCGAACGCGGATGGCCGGAAGATAAGGACGAAATGGTATGACGGATATCGCATGGCGCTGGCGATGGCCGGAGGTGGACTCCGAGCTATTGGTGTCCCAGGCGGTCGCGGACATCTTGGATAGTCATCGGCAGGGCCTTTTTGGCGTGGAGCGAGGTGGACAGTTATTCGTCAACCCTGTTGATCCGAAAGGTTTGCTGCTGGCCTTGGCCACGTTGCCTCATCGCGCCGATCGGTCAGGCTGGTCTTGGCTAGAGTTGGATGCGGCGCGGTGCCGTCAGGAGATCCAGGCTGCCAACGAACAAGGGTTACGCCTGGTGGGCTATTGGCATACGCATCCCCAATCCGTTCCGGTGATCTCTCCGGCAGACATCGGTAGTTTCTCCAAATTTGCTGCACGTTACACGCAGGATCTGCCGCACCCAATAGCCATTATTGTCGGCAAGTCCGAAAAACCAGAAGGTATCAAGGCGTGGTCGTTCAGGGACGGCAGATATGTTGAGGCAACCTGGGTCAGATGAACTTCAAGTCAGTGCGGTGGAAGGCAGGTCAGCGTTTATAGTTACCCGCTAGCATTAGGGCGAAGAGCTCTGCCTGAAAGCGGGCATCATCCAATGCGTTATGGTTCGGTTCGCTGAGTGGCTTCAGCGCAGCGGTCATTTTGGATGATTTTGTTTCCTTCCAGCTGCAACCTACAGCGCCCATAAAGTAGGCCTTCATGTCGATAGCGGTAAAACCAAAGGGGTTGGTTTCCAGGTATTTGTGGAAGTAGTAATTGACGAATGACCAGTCAAACGGTGCATTGAGTCCTACGAAAATGACCTTTTGCCCCGTTTGGCAGGACGATCTCAGCCACTGATCAAATGTCAGCATCGCCTGTTGCGGAGCGAGACCCTCGCGCTCCAGCTTCTCCAGACTCAGCCCCGATACTGCCAGCGCTTCGGGGTCGTGTTTCGGACTGTCAGGCCGTAGTTCAAGATATATGGACGTTTCAGGTTGGGCTACAAGACAAGCTCCAATGGAAAGCAGACTGTAATCGCCTGGTATAGGCCCAGAAGTCTCGACGTCGACGGAAACATAAAGCTCATTAGGGTGCATGTCATATCCTTTCGTGTAGTTAACTGATCACGCTCAGGCTCTTAGCCATGTGAAGGTGGAAAGGCAGGTATATCCATTGCCCCATTTTTTGCTGTTTCACTCGCTATCCGGCGTTCGAGCAGCGGCAGTGCCTGTCTACCAGCGGATTGCGCGTTCCTTTGGTCAGCTCTGGGCCCAACCATGATGATGTGTGTCATTCTCTGATGGCGGATGAGGGCCGGACGATCATGAGTGAAACTGAGCGTTGGATAGTAAAATCCCAGAAAACTGAGGACGGAACTGGCGACATCATCATTGATCTGCCTCAAGAGTTGCTTGACCAAATGAGGTTAGGTGTTGGGGACGACTTGGAGCTAACGGTATTGAATGGCACATTAGTCCTGACGCCCGTCCGCAACGCAACATCAGTGCGGCCCATGTTTGCTGGCGTCCTGCGTCAGGATGCCAGTCATGCTTACCGCATGCGTCTGGAGACGCTTCTTCATATTTCTGTCAATGCTTCGGATCTGGACATTCACGACATGATAGTAGCTGGCTTCTCGGCCAGCCTGATCAAAATGCTTTGTGATGATGGAACCCTCAGCGACGAAGAACGCGACAGAATCATTCAACCCAAAACGCTCAAAACAAAACTGTCAGCCAATCAGCTTTTAACGTCGCATGAGAGCGATCGCCTGTTCCGTTTTGCACATATTACCGCTATGGCCGAGGTGGTCTTCGGTGACAAAGGGAAGGCCAAACATTGGCTTTCCAAACCCAAAGCCCGTTTTTTAGGAGAAAGCCCATTGGCGATGGTCACTACAACCTTTGGCACACATCTAGTCGAAGAAATGCTGATTCAAGTGTCTGAGGGCATGTCATTTTGATTCAGTCGCAGCCAAACGGACTCTACCGCTCCTTGAGTAACATGGATTTCATGCACCAATACCGGCGTCGCATAGCCGAATACGGCATGCACGGGCATCCATGAAGCACTAGGTTTCACCCGCATCGGCACCTACCGCTAGGTAGGGTTCACGCACGGCAATGGTATAGCTGTGTACTGGCGCAAACCACTTTATCCGGTGACAACTCGATAGAAATCATCCCGTTCAGTGAGATGAAGGGAGAAGACGGAACAGCCATGAGATCACCCTGCTGCTATCCGTCGGCATCGGAACCTGGTGATCCGCTGGGAGCTAAGCTGAATGATGCTTCTCGTTCGAATCGGTTTTTTGGATCGGCAGGAGGTACAAATGAATTTGGCAGATTATGTTTCAGTGCTTTCTGCAGGCGAGAAAATAGACGGATGCCAACTCGCCCCCTCAGATGCAGTGGCTTTCGCCAGTCTGCATTTTCCTTCCCGTGCCTATTGTCTTGTTGCTGATTGGGCAATATTGGATCTCGACATTACAACACGTCAGCGAAAAGCCATTACGGATAGACAGCTAATTCCTGCTCTCGTTTACGCTTTGACCGTTATCCAAGACAGTAAAGGCCGCTTCCCGCCTGGTGATTGGGTCCGATCAACGCTGGGTGTTTCCTTCACCAATGACTGCTTATTTCGAACAAAAAACACAGTGTATGTGCTGATGGGGACCGGTCGAAGGTTGCGCACGGATTTAGACATCGCACTGAGCCTGTGTTGAAAAAAGACTATTTCCGCACAGGTGATTGACCGGTCGCGCTCACATGGTGTTTCGGCATAAATGATTGCTCTCGCTGTTGTGTCAAACTATGTTGTTACCAATCGAGCCCCGTATTTGAAGTGCGACCCGTCTGTGTCAGTCTATGTTGCTGTTGTGTGGCCCCCGGATCATCCTACAGGCCCCGATTTACGAGAGGGGCTGTGTCAAACTATGTTGTTGGTAACCAGGTGGTTTTAGAGAATTAAAACTGCCGCTGGTGTATTAAATCTGACGCAGGTAGCTGACCGTTCTGATCAGCGCCTGCTACAGACGCGCCACCGTCCTCAATGGCTGCACGAAGTAGCCTGGGCCCTATCTCTATAGGTGGAAGTCGCCCGCAGCCTCCGGCTGGTAAAGCACTTTCCTGATCTCAATCCGGCGGGTCCGGTCAGAAACCCGCCAGTCGATGGCGTCTCCCTCCTGATAACCCAAAATGGCGGCGCCGATGTCGGAATACACGGAATGCTTCCCTGCGTTGCTGTCCGCGTCTTCGGGGTAGACCAGGGCCACTTCGATCTCTTCGTCGTCCAGCTGCAGCAAGGCCCTGGAGTTCATCGTGACGACATTGCGGGCCACCTGCTGCGGCTTGACGACAATGGCTCGCTCAAGCTCGTGTTCGAGTTCAACAACGGCCGGGCCTTGTTCGAGCACGATTAGACTTTCGAGCCTGGCCTTGTCGATTTCAGTGATGTAGATCCTAGTGGAGTCGCCAACGCCACCTTCGCGCAAGAACTGGAGATAGCGCCCCACCGTCATGGAAAACGACTTCAATGTCGGTGTTTCGCTCTCAAGCACAAAGCCGCTGCGCAGAAAGGCTTTCAGCGAGCGCGCGTTGTCCGGGTGGATCTTGGCGATGAGCTTCTTGGCCCGCATGTCGAGGAAGGCCAGTTTCATGCCTTCGCGGATCGTACGGGCGCCAAGGTTCTTGCCCCATTTGTCGCTGTCTCCGATGACCAGGACGATCTCGCAATCTGAGCCGGTCTTGATGAGACGGACAAAACCCACCGGCGCGTCATGCCGGTCATAGGCCATGAAGAATCGCCCGCCCCGGTTGAATAGATGGGTCAGGATCGGCAATTGAGTCCGATCGATGGCGTGCTCGATGGAGCGGGAGACATGACGCGAATCGCTCAGATAGCAGGTGACGCGCTCATCCTCCAACCAGTCCATCAGCGTCAGTGCATGCGCCCGAGTAATTTCGGGGCACAGCGAAATGAAAGGCTTGTTCATCTTCAGCACACTTATTTGTAGTCGAAAAGGGCGGAAGCCCTCCATGGTTATGGCCATGACGGTTCTTTCGGCAACCGGCTATGTTAAGACATAACGCGAGTAATGCCGAATAGCCTGGAGACTCGGCCAAACAGGTGGCGCCTGACATCACGTTTTCGCGCGCAAGCCCGCTCTCACATTTGAGCGTCGCGAGCCTTCGGATAGGTGTGACTCAGGTCCACCAATACCGCACCAGATGAAAGAAAATCGGCGCCGCAAAACACACCGAATCCAGCCGATCGAGCATCCCGCCGTGCCCTTCGATCATATGCCCCCAGTCCTTCACGCCCCGATCGCGCTTGATCGCCGACATCACAATCCCGCCGGCAAAGCCCAGCAGGTTGATCAACAGTGCTATCAGGAAGGACTGCCAGGGGTTGAACGGTGTGATCCACCACAGCGCCGCGCCGATCAGGGATGACAGCAGGATCCCGCCGACAAAGCCTTCGACGGTTTTCGACGGTGACAGGTTGGGGGCGATCTTGCGTTTGCCGAACAGTTTGCCGCACACGTACTGCAACACGTCCGAGAGCTGCACTACGATCACCAGGTAGGCGATCAGCAAGAGGTTGCGGCCCTCGTAGCCGACGATGTCGAGGGTCAGCAGGGCGGGGACGAAGGATACGCAGAACACCGCGATCATCAGGCCCCACTGCACTTTCGACGCCCGCTCCAGGAAGTGCGTGCTGTCGCCGCCCAGCGAGGCCAGGATGGGCAGCAGCAGGAATACGTAGACCGGGATAAAGATCGAGAACAGGCCGTACCAGTCAAAGTAGATCAGCAGGTATTGCAGCGGCAGCGCCAGGTAGAACGCGGCGACCAGCGCCGGGTAGTCGCTGCGGCGGGTGGGGGTGAGGGTGAGGAATTCGCGCAGGGCGTAGAACGACACGGCGTAGAACAGCAGGATCACCGTGCCGGTGCCGAGCCAGAAGGCGATGCCGATCACCACCACCATCACCCACCAGGCGTTGATGCGGGCGTTGAGGTTGTCGATCACCGCGTTAGGCGTGCCACGGGTGCGTAGCTTGAGGATCAGGCCGATCAGCGAGGCGAGCACCAGGATCATGCCGATACCGCCGAACAACATCAGGGTTTGGCTATCCATGTCAGGAATGCTCCGGGGCGAGGGCGAGCAGGGCGTCGCGGCTGCGGGCGAGGAATAGGGCCTTGTCTTCACCGTCTGCCAATTGCAGGGGGGCGCCGAAGCTGGTGGTGCATAGCAATGGCAGTGGCAGCACGCGACCCTTGGGCATCACGCGGTTGAGGTTGGCGATCCACACCGGGATCAGTTGCGCCTGTGGGTAACTCTTTGCCAGGTGATACAGGCCACTTTTGAACGGCAACAGGCCATCCTCCAGGTTACGCGTACCCTCGGGGAAGATGATCAGCGAGTCGCCCTGTTCCAGGGCTTCGAGCATTGGCTGCAAAGGGTTATCCACAGGGTCTTTGCGTTCGCGGTCGATCAGCACGCCGTTGAAGACGCGGTTGATGATGTAACGGCGCAGCGCGCTTTTGTTCCAGTAGTCCGTGCCGGCCACCGGGCGTGTGGCTTTGCGCAGGTTTGGCGGCAAGGATGCCCAGAGCAGCACAAAGTCGCCGTGGCTGCTGTGGTTGGCAAAATAGATGCGCTGCACCGGTTCTGGCGCACAACCCAGCCACAGGCTGCGAGCGCCGGTCACTGTGCGGGCCATGGAGGTAATCAGGGTCGCGACCACGGGTTCGAACATGAGGATTCCTTATCCGGAGAAGGGCAGCCACGGGCTGGCCAGGATGACGGCCAATGTCAGTAAGACTTGCGCGCCCAGCAGGTAAGCCTGTTTGCGCAGCAATTTGAGGGCGCCGCGCTGGCGCTCGGCCCAGGGTCGGCTGGCGCGGTTGGCCGGTTGCAGGCCCAGGCTTTGCAGGCTCTGGTCCAGTTCGCCGGTGCGCTCTATGTCCTTGGCCAGCAGCGCAAACAGATCGGCATCGAACGCCACCCGCAGTGCCCAATACTTTTGCAGCAGCCCAAGGATAATCATCCACAGGCTGAGCAGCAGGCAGATCGGCGCGATACTGACCATCAACAGTTGCGCCAGGCCAAACAGCACCCCGAGCAAGGTCAGGCCTGTGGATAACTGATCCAGCGAGCGGCCGCGGCGCAGCAGGCTGGCGACCACCTGGAGTTGCATATCAGCGGGCATGCGGCAGTTCTCCCAAGGCTTGGCGGTGATTGGCATGCAGGACCACATCCGGTCGTGCTGTACGAATAATAGCCAGTGCCTCATCCACCGTGTTGGCACGCCCGCTGTGCAGCAGCCATGCAGCCACGGCGCAGGCACTGCGCGAATAACCGAGGGCGCAGCACACCAGCAACGGCCCGTGTTCGCGCAAGCGCTCAATGGCTTGGGCCGCTTCCAGGCACTGTGCAGGTGTAGGTACGGTCAGGTCGAGGATGGGCAGGGCATGGTAAGCGCGGCCTTGTGGATAAACCGGCAGTTCGGCACACAGGTCGACCACGGCATTGAATGAATTTAACTGTGCTGCTGTCGGAATCCGCCCTAGCCAGACGTTATCCACAACCTGGTCGGGCTGTGGATGTTTGCGCGTCCAGAGCCGTGAGTTGAGCCACGCCGCCGCGAGATAAGGCGCATACAGCCAGCGTGCTGCCGGGCTGAGGCGCCCATCCGCGCGTTTCTGAAAACCTGCGGCGCCCAGCAGCCAATAGTTGAGCGCCACCAATAACACCGCCACGGCCGGCCAGAGCAGCCACAACCCTGCGCCCCCCAACGTAAAGGCCGCTATCGCCAGCAACAGGGCGCCCACGGCGTAACGCAAGCCCAGGCGCCAGTGTTTCGGGTCCTGGGTCAGCCGTGCATGCAACAGCGGGCTTGGATGATCCACCGGCCATAGCCACACACACAGCCAGCCGGCCAGGGCGCCTGTGGGTAAGTCGATAAAGTGATGCTGGTAAGTGGTCAGCACCGAAATGCCGATCAGGGCGAACCAGCCATGCACCAGCCAGCGCCACAGGCCCTGGGTATGGCGCTGGTACATGACCCACAGGATTACCAGCAAGGCGATATGCAGCGAAGGCGCCTGGTTGAACGGTTTGTCGAACCCCGCCAGCACCGCGAACAGCCAACCGAACACGCCGTCCATTTCCGGTCGCTCGAAGGTGAAGCGCAATGGCCACAGCAGGAAGCAACTCACTGCAATCACCTGGGCACTGAGCAGGCGCAGGGCATGTTGCTTGAGTTCATGGCGGCTGTTGGGCAGCAGCAGGGAGAAGCCGTAGAGCAGGTCGATCGACCAGTAAGGCACGATGGTCCAGGCCCAGAACGGCATATGGGTTTCCCAGGCGAACACCAGGGTGCCGACGTCGCTGCGCTGGCTGGTGACCCAGGTGGCGAAGCCGTAGGTGCTGAAAAACAGCGGTGCCAACAGCAGCAGCCACAGTAACGCTGGTTTGAACAGTCCCGGTTCGCGCATGCTCAGATCTTCTGCGCCAGCGAGACGCTGAAGATGCCCCACTCATCCACGCGCTGGGTGATCTTGCGAAAGCCCGCCGCCTCCACCAATTGATCCATTTCCGCCTGGCTGCGACGCCGCATCACCCAGGCCTGGCCCTGGCGATGGCTGGTGAGGGCGCGGGCGATCAGTTCCAGCTGCGGGTGCCATGGTTGGCCGGTGTACACCAGGTACCCGCCGGGCTCCACGGCTTCGGCCAGGCCGGCCAGGGAGCCGCCGACCATGGCGTTATCGGCAAACAGTTCATACAGCCCGGACACCACGGCCAACGTTGGCTTGGGCGCCAGCGCCGCCAGGTCGGCCCGGTCAAACGCATCGCCTTTGACGAACTGTGCAATATCCCCCAGGCCTTTCTCGCGGATCAGCGCGCCGCCGTCGCGTACGTTGATATCGCTGTAGTCGCGCAACAGGATCGATTCCGGCAGTGGAGAAACGCCCTGCAAGGCTTCCAGAATGTACCGACCATGCCCGGCGGCGATGTCGACGATGCGCACTTCACGAGCGTCGTCCCGCAGTTTGGCCATGGCCAGGCGCAGCAACTCTTCGACATGCAGTTTGCGCTGGCGAATCCCACGCCAGCCGATGGAGTTCAGGTAGTTGGTGTCGATCATCCGCCCCAGCGCACCTTTGCCGGTGGGCTTGTTGCGGTAGACATAGTCCAGGGTGCTGCCGGAATCGAAACCGGTGTCAAAGCCCAGTTTCACGCCCTCGGACAACTGGCGACCCAGGCCCATGCTGGCGCGGGTCATGCGCCAGTACAGGTCGCGCAGTGAGTTGCGTGGCAGCGGCGCGGCGAGGGATTCGGATTCGGCGCAGGTCGCGCCGATCTTGTCGGCATCCAGCAGGCTGGCGCGGTCCAGCGGGTGTGCGAAGTTTTGCAGGATAAAACGCCTGGCGCTGGCCAGTGCCACGGCGCGGTCACGTTCGCCGAGGGTGTCGTGGAAAAAGCCGGGGAGGATGTGCAGTTCTTTTTTCAGGCTGCCAAGGCGTTCGAAGAATTGCTGCTGGGGTTTGCGATGGACCACAAAGTCCGAGCCGGAGATCAGCAGTTGGGTCGGCACCTGGATGGCCTGGGCGTCGGCGACCACGCGGTCGGCCGCTTCGTACAGGCCCAGCAGCACGTTCACCGAGATTGCCTTGGTGATCAGCGGGTCGCTGTCATAGGACGCCACGCGCTCCGGGTCATGGCTGAGAAACTTGGCCTTGACGTAGCTGTTGACGAAAAAGTTGCCGCGAAAGCGCCGCATCAGCGCCAGGCCTGGCCGGGCGAAGGGCACGTAGAGCTTGACCTTGAACGCCGGGGAGGCAAGCACCAGGGCGCGGATGTTCGGCGCGTAGTCGTGGACCCAGGTGGCGGCGATCACCGCGCCGACGCTTTGGGCGATGACGGCGAGGTTGGCGGGCTCAATGCCATAGGTTGTGCCGATATGGTCACAGAAGGTCTGCACGTCCCGCGCGCTGGTGGCAAAGCTTGGGCTATCGCCACGCTCGCCGGGTGATTGGCCGTGGCCGCGGGCGTCCCAGGCGAAGAAATCGAAGTGCGGCAGGTCCAGCTCATCCACCAGGTGCGCAATGCGCCCGGAATGCTCGTGGCCACGATGGAACAGCAGGATCGCCTGGCGCGGCTCGCTGCCTGCCTCTGTGGTCGCGGGCCAGTGCCGATAGAAAAGTTCTACGCCGTCATGGGTGCTGAAGGTGTGTTGCTGCTGTTCGCGCATCGCAAGATCCTTATGCCGTCGGGGAGATGTCTTGTGGTTCTTTGAGGCCCTGGCGCACACGGTTGACCAGGGTGTAGGCGAGCAACGCAGCCATCAGCCACATCACCCCGTCGACCCAGCCGGCGCCGAGCCAGCCCAAGGCCACGCCGGTGGCGAGTACGCCGAGGACAAACGCACGGTCACTCTTGCCCATGGGCCCGTCATAGCGCCGCGATGCGCCGACCATGGGCCCGAGCACGCCAGCGTATTCGCTGAACACCGCCAGCAGTGTCACCAGCAACACCGGTGCCAGGCTGACCCCGGGAATCAAGGCAAATGGCAGGATCAGCGCGCTGTCGGCGATCACGTCGCACAGTTCATTGAGGTAGGCGCCCAGGCGCGACTGCTGGCCGAACTCCCGGGCGAGCATGCCGTCGATGGCATTGAGGGCCATGCGCAGGATCATCCACAGCGGGATCAACGCGAACAGCCAGGTGTACTGGGCGAAACCGGCGATCAGCAGGCCCACCAGCAACGACACGATCCCGGCCAGCACCGTGATCTGGTTGGCGGTGGTGCCGTTGTCATACAGGCGCTGTACCAGAGGGCGCAGCAGGTTTTGAAAACGCGGTTTGAGCTGATAGATCGAAATCATGAGAGTGACGCTTCCTTGTCCGTGATCCCGCGAAAAAACTGCTGCGAGTGTGACGACAAATCGCGGCGGGCACTAGTGATGGCTCCTACAAGGATTCAGGAAACCACGAAAATTTTCACAGCGTTGTAACGTCCATCCGGCACCTCACTCTAGTGCTGTGTCGGGACGGAACAAACCGTTCAGCCGACCCCCTACAGACCCATGAGGAATACAACAATGAACTTCAAGAATGCCGTTTCCGGTGCTGCCCTGGCCATTGCTGCCGCCACGATGTTTGCCGGTGTCGCGACCCAGGTCCAGGCCGCCGATGAAGCGAATGTGCATTGCTACGGCGTGACCTCCTGCAAAGGCATGAACGATTGCAAGACCGCTGAGAACGCCTGCAAGGGCCAGGCTGTCTGCAAGGGCCATGGTTTCAAGTCTATGACCAAGGCAGCCTGCGATGCGGCTGGTGGCAAAGTCGGCGAATAACCGCGAATACGTGATCCCGCAGCGGTGTGCACGCCGCTGTGGACACTTTCCAGGAGTTCGTCATGTCGGTATCGGTTCCTTGCCTGGGCTACGGCCTGGGTTTACGCAGCGCTTACTATCAAGAGATTATCGAGCAGTCGCCCGATGTGGACTGGTTTGAAATCGTCTCCGAGAATTATCTGGTCCAGGGCGGTAAAGCCCTGTACTACCTGGACGCCATCGCCGAGCGCTATCCGCTGGTGATGCATGGCGTGTCCCTGTCCATCGGCGGGCCCCATGCCCTCGATATGGACTACCTCAAGCAGCTCAAGCAATTGGCTGACCGGGTCAAGCCGGCCTGGGTGTCCGATCACCTGTGCTGGAGCCGTGGCAACGCCCATCAACTGCATGATTTGCTGCCGCTGCCCTACACCGGGGAAAGCCTGCGCCACGTCGCCGACCGTGTACGGCAGGTACAAGACGTGTTGCAGCGGCCATTGGTGCTGGAAAATGTCTCCAGCTATGTGCGATCCAAGGACGATGAATTCACCGAGTGGGAATTCCTCAGCGCCTTGACCCACCTCAGCGGTTGCGAGCTGCTGTTGGACGTCAACAACGTATATGTCAGCTCGCGCAATCACGGTTTCGACGCCTGGACCTTTATCCGTAACCTGCCGCCGCAGCGCATCCGCCAACTGCACCTGGCCGGGCATATGGATTACGGTGACTACGTGGTCGATACCCATGACCATCCCGTGTGTGACCCGGTGTGGCAGCTGTATCAACAGACCCTGGAACACCTGGGGCCGGTGGCGACATTGCTGGAGCGCGATGACCATTTCCCGCCATTCGCCGAGCTGCTCGACGAACTGGGCAAGGCCCGTGAGTTGGGGGCTGGCGCCTTGGCCAGGAGGTCGTTATGCGCCTGATCGAGTGGCAACTGGCGTTCGAACGACATCTCTTGGCAGACAGTGACAACAGTGGCTTTGGCAGCACGTTGATCGGTGGCCCGACCCTGGATGTCGACACTGGGCTGGCGATCTACCACAACGCCTACCGGGCTCGCCTGCTGGAAGTGATGCAAGGGGATTTTCCAGGGCTGTGGCATTGGCTGGGGGATGACGAGTTTGCTGGGCTGGTGGCGGCCTATGTGCATCGTTACCCCTCGACGCACTTCAGCTTGCGCTGGTTGGGGCAGCGGTTTGAAGGCTTTATTGGCGAGCATCTGGTCGCCGAACAAAGCGCCCCCCTGGCAGAACTGGCCCGCCTGGAATGGGCCTTTACCCTGGCGTTTGATGCGCCAGCGGGCCAACCCCTGACCCTGCAGGATATGGCGCAACTGGCCCCCGAGGCCTGGCCGTTGCTGCAGGTCGAGTGGGCCCCAGCAGTGCAGCAGGTGGTGTGCCGCTTCAACAGCCTGCAGATCTGGCGCGCGGTCAAGGCGCAGGCTGAGTTTCCCGGTAGCCAGCCATTGCCGCTGGCCGAGGTGTGCCTGATCTGGCGTGACCAACAGGTGTGCCGCTACCGCAGCCTGGAGCCCGACGAGGCGTACGCCCTGGCCGGGATGGCCGAGCGGGGTTGGACGTTTTCAGAACTGTGCGCCGAATTGGCAGTCACTTATCAAGAGGGCGCGCCGCTGCAAGCTGTCACGTGGTTGAAACAGTGGGTTCAGGACGGTTTGCTGCAACGTCGGGCACCATAGAATGGGGCTATTGAATCGATAGCCTGCTACTTTTTTATGGATGGTCTACCCTCATTTCAGACGTCTGAAACAAGGGGGGACTACTCATGCTCGCGCAACTTCCACCGGCCTTACAGAATCTTCAGCTACCGCTGCGTCTGCGACTCTGGGATGGCCATGAATTCAACCTGGGCCCGGAGCCCAGCGTCACGATTGTGGTCAAGGACCCGGTGATGGTGACGCAACTGAGCCATCCCACGCTCGATTCCCTGGGCGCTGCCTTCGTTGAAGGCAAACTGGAGCTGGAAGGCTCCATCAGCGATGTGATCCGGGTGTGTGACGAATTGAGCCACGCACTGGTCGAGGAAGATGAGCACGCCGGACCGGTGCGTTCGATCCACGACAAGGCTACGGACGCCGCCGCGATTTCCTACCATTACGACCTGTCGAACGAGTTCTACCAGCTCTGGCTGGACCGCGACATGGCCTATTCCTGCGGTTACTTCGAGACCGGCAGCGAATCCCTGGACCAGGCCCAGCAAGACAAATTCCGCCACCTGTGCCGCAAGTTGCGCTTGCAGCCTGGGGAATATCTGCTGGATGTCGGTTGCGGCTGGGGCGGGCTGGCGCGTTATGCGGCGCGGGAGTTTGGGGTCAAGGTGTTCGGCATCACCCTGAGCAAGGAACAACTGGCACTGGCCAGGGAGCGGGTGCTCGCCGAGGGTCTGGAAGACCAGGTGGAGTTGGCGTTGCTCGACTATCGCGACCTGCCCCAGGACGGGCGGTTCGACAAAGTGGTCAGCGTCGGCATGTTTGAACACGTTGGGCACGCGAACCTGGCGCAGTACTGCCAGACCCTGTTCGGCGCCGTGCGCGAAGGTGGCCTGGTGCTCAACCATGGCATCACTGCCAAACATACCGACGGCCGCCCGGTGGGGCGTGGCGCCGGCGAGTTTATCGAGCGCTACGTGTTCCCCAATGGCGAGTTGCCGCACCTGGTGATGATCAGCGCCCAAATCAGTGAAGTGGGTCTGGAAGTGGTCGACGTGGAAAGCCTGCGCCTGCATTACGCACGCACCCTGGACCACTGGAGCGAGCGCCTGGAAGACAACCTGGAAGCCGCTGCGAAGATGGTGCCGGAGCAGGCACTGCGCATCTGGCGCTTGTATCTGGCGGGTTGCGCCTACGCGTTTGCCAGGGGCTGGATCAACCTGCACCAGATCCTGGCAGTCAAACCCCATGCCGATGGCAGCCATGAGTTGCCGTGGACGCGGGAAGACCTTTACCGCTGAGGTCTTTGGGTACGCTGCAATACTAAATGTGGGAGCGGGCTTGCTCGCGATAGCGGTGTAACAGTCGGTAATTATTGTGACTGGCACTCCGCTTTCGCGAGCAAGCCCGCTCCCACATTGGTTCTGCGTTGGTCTATAGGATCGGGGAAATCAGCCGCGCCACCCGCATGCCCAATTGTTGCAGGCGGCGGGTCTGCAGGCTTTCTTCCTGGCTGATTTCATGGGCCTGGGCAAAGTCGTCCAGCAGCATGTGTTCCACTTCGCTGGCGAAGGCTTTGTCGACCGTCAGCAACATCACTTCGAAATTGAGGCGGAATGAACGGTTGTCCAGATTCGCACTGCCGATAGCGCTGATTTCGCGGTCTACCAGCACCACTTTCTGATGCAAGAAACCGGGTTTGTAGCGGAATACCCGGACCCCGGCGCGTACTGCTTCAATCGCGTACAGGCTGGACGCCGCATAGACAATCCGATGGTCGGGGCGTGATGGCAACAGCAAGCGCACATCCACACCACGCAATACCGCCAGGCGCAGTGCGGCGAATACCGCTTCATCGGGGATGAAATACGGGCTGGTGAGCCACACCCGCTCGGTGGCCGCGTGAATGGCTTCGACGAAAAACAGCGAGCAGGTTTCATACGGGTCCGCCGGGCCGCTTGCCAGCAGTTGGCAGAGCACGCCGTCATCGGCATAGGTGTCGGGCAGGATCAGTGGCGGCAGTTCGCGTGCAGCCCAGAACCAGTCTTCGGCAAACGACTCCTGCAGGCACGCCACCACCGGGCCGCTGACTTGCACGTGGGTGTCGCGCCAGGGCGCGAGCGGCGGTTTTTTACCCATGTATTCGTCGCCGACGTTATGCCCGCCGACAAATCCGCTAAGACCATCCACCACGACAATCTTGCGGTGGTTGCGGAAATTCACCTGAAAACGATTGAGCCAGCCGCTGCGGGTGGCAAACGCCTTGATCTGTACCCCGGCGTCGCGCAGCGATTGCACATAGCGGTGGGGCAGGGAGTGGCTGCCGATGCGGTCATACAGCACGTAGATGGCCACGCCCTCGGCGGCCTTGGCCTTGAGCAGGGCGTGCAGTTGGCGCCCGAGTTCATCGTCATGAATGATGAAGAACTGCACCAGCACAGCCGTCCTGGCCGCGCGGATGGCCTCGAAGATGGCGCTGAAGGTCGCGTCGCCATTGACCAGCAAACGCACCTGATTATTGGCCAGGCACGGCATGCGTCCCAGCTTGGGCATGGCGCGCAGGGAGGCGTAGGCGTGGGAGTTGCGCGCGGCCAGGGCCTCTTCGACCCAGGGGCGCCAGTTCAGTTCGGTGATTGCCTTGTGCATCTCCTGGTTGGCCTGGCGCCGGGCCTGGATATAGGCATCGAAGCTACTGCGGCCAAAGATCAGGTAGGGAATCAGTGTCAGGTAAGGCATGAACATCAGCGACAGCGCCCAGGCGATCGAGCCTTGGGCGGTGCGTACGGTCAGCACCGCGTGCAGGGCGGCGAGGGAGCCGAGAAAATGCAGGGTTGCGATGAAGTAGCCAAGCAGGTGCGGGCCGAAGAAATCCATGGACAACATTACTCCTGACAATCCAATGCGTAACAGACCATGTTCGGCGGCGATTGTCGCTATTTTATTGAGCATGCAACGCCGACCACTTTACGACGTCTAACACCGACAATTACCCAGGAGTTACCCGATGAATGCTCGTCTGCTTGGTTTGGCCATGGTTGTTGGTTTGACGCTGCCGGTGGCAGCGCAGGCGCAGATGTTGGCGCCGGGCTTGTGGGAATTGACCACCAGCAATATGAAGGTCGATAACCAGAACCTGCCTGACTTGTCGTTGATCCTCGGTCAACTGAAGCAACAGATGACCCCGGAACAGCGCGCTGTGCTGGAAAAACAAGGCATTACCATGGCCGGCAAGGGCGTGCAGGTGTGCCTGACCCCCGCGCAAGTAGCCTCCGATTCGATCCCGCTGACCGACCCGCAATCGGGTTGCAAGCAAGAGGTGACAGACAAGACCGGCAACCAGTGGAAGTTCCGCTTCAGTTGCCCGAAAGCCCAGGGCAGTGGCGTGGCGACGTTCCAGAGCCAGAAGGCGTTCACCACCTCGGTCAACGGCACTTTCAACGCCACCGGTATCCAGCAGAACGGCAGCCTCGACACTCAAGCCCAGTGGTTGGGCAGCGACTGCGGTACGGTAAAACCTCGCGCCTGAAGCATCCCCCTGTAGGCGCCGGCAAACCGTCTCCTACACATTTGGGTCAGCGTAAAAAGTGCAGGGGCAGCCCCTGGCAACTGTCGATCACCTGACCGTCATGCCAGGCCAGGTGCCCCGATACCAACGTGGTGCTGACACTGTGGCGAAAGCTACGCTCGGCAAACGGCGTCCACCCACAACGCGCCAGGATCGGCTGGCTGCTTACCGGTTTGCCGTGGGGCTCGGGCTTGATCAGTACCAGATCGGCCCAATAGCCTTCACGCAGGTAACCCCGGTCGGGTATGGCGAAGAGGTCGGCGACGCGATGGCTGGTCTTGGCCACCAACGTGGTCAGCGGCAGCAGGCCGTCAGCCACCAACTCCAATAATGCCGGCAGTGCATGTTGCACCAGGGGCAACCCCGCGGGTGCCTCGCGGTACGGCCGCTGTTTTTGCTCCCAGGTGTGAGGCGCATGGTCGGTGCCGATCACATCCAACCGGTTGCTGAGCAAGGCCAGGCGCAGGGCATTGCGGTCGGCACGGGTCTTGATCGCCGGGTTGCATTTGATCTGATGGCCCAGGCGCGCGTAGTCACGATCATCGAACAGCAAGTGATGCACACAGACTTCAGCAGTGATGAGTTTTTCTGCCAGCGGCTTGTCTTCGAACAGTGCCAGTTCCCGGGCGCTGGTCAGGTGCAGCACATGCAAACGCGTACCGTGGCGACGGGCCAGGTCCACCGCCAGGGACGAGGATTGGTAGCAGGCTTCGGCATCACGGATCAGCGGGTGCGCGACGGCAGGAATGGCTTCGCCGAAGCGGTTGCGCAAACGTTGCTCGTTGGCCTGGATGCTCGGCGTATGCTCGCAGTGCGCGAGCAATATTGTCGGCACCTCGGCAAATAGCCGCTCCAGAATCTGCGGATCATCCACCAGCATATTGCCGGTGGAGGCCCCCATAAACACTTTGACTCCGGCAACCTTGCGCGGATCAAGGGCGGCCACGGTATCGAGGTTGTCGTTGCTGACCCCAAAGTGAAAGCCATAGTTGGCCACCGAGTGCAGGGCGGCGCGGCGTTTTTTGTCGGCCAGTGCTTCGAGGGTCAAGGTCGCCGGCTGGGTGTTGGGCATGTCCATGAAACTGGTGATCCCGCCGGCGACAGCTGCACGGGACTCGCTGTAGATACTGCCTTTGTCCGGCGCGCCAGGCTCACGAAAATGCACCTGGTCGTCAATCATGCCTGGCAGCAACCACTGACCCTGGGCGTCGATCTCGACAGCGGCGTTTTGCCCTTCGATGCTGCTGGCGATTTTTTTGATACGACCGTTGGTGACCAGCACGTCGGCGTCCAATTCCTGGCCTTCATTCACCAGGCGGGCGTTGCGGATCAGCAGGCTGCTCATAGTCAGAACTCGTTTTGCAGGGCTTTGTAGCCGCGTACCAGATCAACGTTTGTACGGGCCACGTCTTCGGAAAACTCCGAGGCACTGACACTCACTGGCGGGAACTGCGACAGGTCGGTGTTGGGCCCGATACGGGTGGTGGAGGGCACATAGAACGCGGCGGGCAAGTCGCGACCATCGACCACCGAGTTGTGCCGCACCACACAGCCATCACCGACCACACAGTTGAACAGCACGCTGTTGAAACCGATAAACACCCGATCGCCGACGATGCAGGGGCCGTGGACAATCGAGCGGTGAGCAATGGAGGTGAATTCGCCGATGGTTACCGCCGCGCCGGATTTTGAGTGGATCACCACGCCGTCCTGGATATTGGAGTTGGCGCCGATAGTGATCGGATCCATGGCGCCGTCGGCGTTGACTTCGTCGGCGCGAATCACCGCATAGGGGCCGACAAATACATTTTCGCCGATGACCACTTTGCCGCAGATGATCGCGGTTTTATCGACGTAGGCTGACTCGGCAATGACCGGCAGATCGCCGGAGGGGTTCTTGCGGATCATGCAGCAGGTTCCTTGAGGGGCGCGGTGAGGATGTGTACCTGGTGGTCTTCAATGGCGTTGTAAAAGCAGGTCGGGCGCCCGGTGTGGCACGCCGGGCCTTGTTGGTCGACGATCAGCAGGACGGCATCGCCGTCGCAGTCCAGGCGTGCTTCGATCAACTGTTGCCTGTGGCCTGAGCTTTCACCCTTGCGCCACAAGCGCTGACGCGAGCGTGACCAGTAGCAGACCTGGCCGCTGGCGAGGGTTTCGTCGAGGGCCTGGCGGTTCATCCAGGCCAGCATCAATACCTCGCCGCTGCGGTGTTGCTGGGCGATGGCGGCAATCAGGCCGTCGCTGTTCCACGGCAAGGCATCCAGTACCTGGGCCAGGGGAAAGCGGCTGCCCACGGCGGCGGCTTCCAGTTCAAGCATCGACAGTGTCATGGCGTGCCCAAGGCGTCGGACAAGGTGTTGAGGTTGTATTCAAACAGGCCGATAAAGGTACTGGCCGGGCCTTTGGCAGCCAGGGCATCGGAGTACAACGTGCCGCCGATATGCGCGCCGCTTTCCTCGGCAATCTGCTTGAGCAGGCGTGCGTCCTTGATGTTCTCGATGAAGACCGCCTTGACGTGGGCCTGGCGGATCTGGGTGATCAGCGCGGCGACTTCGGCGGCCGATGGCTCGCGCTCGGTGGACAAACCTTGGGGCGCCATGAAGTCGATACCGTAGGCCTGGCCCAGGTAGCCGAAGGCGTCATGGGAAGTGACGATGCGTCGATTGCCCGCAGGCAGCGCGGCAAACTTGGCCTTGGCTTCGGCCAGCAGGCGGTAGATCTTTTGCAGGTACGCCTGGCTGTTGCGTTGATAGTCGGCCTTGTTGGCCGGGTCGGCAGTGATCAATGCCTGGGTGATGTTGCTGATGTAGATTTCGGCGTTGGCCAGGTTATGCCAAGCGTGGGGGTCGGGGGTCTTTTCACCGTCTTCGTCCAGCGTTCGCGCGATCACGCCTTTGCTGGCGGTGACCACCGTGGCCGGGGTCTCGGTGCTGGCAACCAGGCGATCGAGCCACGGCTCGAAACCCAGGCCATTTTTGATGATGACGCGGGCCTTGAGCAGCGCCTTGGCATCGTCGGGTGATGGCTCATAGGTGTGTGCATCGGCATCGGGGCCGACCATGTTGCTGAGCTGGATATGTTCGCCGCCGACCTGCTGGGTCATGTCGGCGAGAATGCTGAAGCTGGTGACCACCTGGAGCTTATCTTGGGCGGTCGCGAACGACAGCGGTAGCAGGACGCTGAACAGTACGAGTAGAGCGCGCATCGGAAAACACCTCATTGGGATGTAAGCAAGGGCGGGCGGCGCAGCAAGCCATGTACCGGCCCGAACACCACGGACAGCAGGTACAAGCCGCCAGCCACCAGCACAATCGCCGGGCCGCTGGGCAGCGAGTAATAGAACGACAGCAACAAGCCAAGCCACACCGACACGCATCCGAGCAGCGCCGATATCGCGATCAATACCGGCAGCCGCCGGCTCCAGAAGCGTGACGCCGCGGCGGGCAACATCATCAGGCCGACCACCATCAAGGCGCCGATGGCCTGGAAACCGATCACCAGGTTCAACACCACCAGGGTCAGGAACACACCATGGGCCAACGGCCCGAGGCGACTGACGGTTTGCAGGAACAGGGGGTCGAGGGTGTCCAGCACCAGCAGTTTGTAGATCAGTGCCATGGCGATCAGGCTGAAGCCGGACACCCACAGCATGCCGGTCAAGGTCGGGCCGTCTACCGCCAGCGCCGAGCCGAACAGCAGGTGCAGCAGGTCCAGGCGCTTGCCGGCCAGACCAAGGATCAGCACGCCGGCGGCCAGGGAAATCGGGTAGATCGCAGCCAGGCTGGCATCTTCGCGCAGGCCGGTGCGGCGGGTGATCCACGCGGCGAGGCCGGCCATGCCCAAGCCGGCGCCGAGGCCTCCGAGGGTCAGGGCCGGCAGGCTCAGGCCGGCAAACCAGAAGCCCAGTGCGGCGCCGGGCAGGATGCCGTGGGCCACCGCATCGCCGATCAGGCTCATGCGCCGCAGGATCAGGAACACCCCCAGCGGCGCGGTGCTACAGGCCAGCAGCAGGCCGCCGAGCAGGGCGCGGCGCATGAACACGAAGTCGCTGAAGGGCATCCACAGTTGGGCGGTGAGGTGCATCAGGCGACCTGCATCTGCGGTTGTTGCAGGATCAGTGCGGTGCTCGGCGCGAGCACGCAACCGCTGCTTTTGATCTGCAACGCCTGTGGCAGATGTTGGCGGACAGCGGCCAGGTCATGGCAGACCACCAGCAAGGTGCGTCCTTCGGCATGCCAGGCGTGGATATGTTTCCACAGCAGCGCCTGGCCTTGTTCATCCAGTGCGGCATGGGGCTCATCCAGCAACAACACCGGCGCTTCGGCCAGGCTGAGGCGGGCGAGTAGGGCGCGTTGCAGTTCACCTCCGGACAGGGCCATCAAGGGGCGCTGTTCCAGGCCGTTGAGGCACCAGTCCTCCAGCACGGCTTGCAGACGTTGGCTGCGTTGTTGCGGGGAGTGTTTTGTCGCCCAGAAACCGGCAATCACCAGTTCTTGAAGGCTGATAGGAAACTGCCGGTCCAGATATTGTTGCTGTGGCAGGAAAGACAGCCCGCCGCGCCGTGGAACGTCCAACGTGACCTTGCCCGCCAGGGGCTTCTGCAGGCCGGCGATGACTTTCAACAAACTGCTTTTACCCGACCCGTTTGCGCCGATCACCCCGGTCAGGCTGCCTTTGTCCAGTTCGATATCAATGGCCGGTGTCAGCGGTTGGCCCGGAGCGCCCCAGCGCAAGGCATTGCAACGGATCACGCGCGAGCCCTCGTCCAACGGCTTTCGGCCACGGCGTCGTGGGCGTGCAAGCTTTCGGCGTGGATGACTTTGAGGTGAAAGGCTTGCACGGCGTCCGAGCGTTGCAGCGCCAGGTTCAGGCGGCGGGCGGCGTCTTCACAGAACATCAGGTTCTGCCCGTTGGCCAAGGCGAAGGCTTGTTCATCGGCCCGTTTGACCGCGGTTTGTACGGCTGTGCCAAGGGCGGCTTCGGCCTGGTCGATCAACTCAGTCAGTGGCAGCGAGGGTTGCCCAGGTTGCAGATCAACCCGCAAGTGCGCAGTGCTGCGCTGGCTGTGCGGTGTGGCGATGATCCCTTTGGCGCTGCCAAGCCAGGCCAACACGTCTTCGTGTTGCAACGACGTGTTAGCGAAGTCATCGATAAATTGCTGCTGAATCAACTGCCTGGCGAGGGCAGCCGAGCACGGGCAGGTTGAGGAATAACTAACGTCAATTTTTAGTTCCACGTGGAACATCTGCTTTTCCAGGCGTGCTTCGATGCTCACCGGATAGCTCTTCCAACCGGCTAATGGGCTGACCAGCGCAGGACGTTTAAGCAACAAGTCGGTATGAATCCGCAGGTACGCACTGTTCGACAAGCCTTCATGGCTATCGAGAAAACGCTGTAGCACCTGGCGCAGCAGCGCCGGTTGCAGGTCTTGTGACTCAAGCATTTCCAGCGCCAGGTATAAGCGCGACATATGAATGCCGCGCGCCTCGCCATCGTCCAGGCTTACTCCTGCATCGGCCTTGGCGCTCAAACGTTGGCCGTCGATCAGGATGGGCAGGGCAATGCCACACATGCCCACCCAGTCGAGTGGCAAGGCTTGGCGAGAAGCCTGCGCGGCGATATCCGGCAGAGTCAGCGCATTCATAAGCAGGTCCATCGTTGGATATAAACTGACATGTTATAGTATAGCAATTCAGTCGACGATTATTTTTCTGCGGTGAATGTCATGCACAGACGTCAACTCCTTAGCCTGCTGCTGGCCAGCTCCGTGTTTACTTTGCCTTTTGCGCTGCATGCGACGCAGATCCGCAATGCGCGCCTGTGGCGTTCCAATGACAAGCTGCGGTTGGTGTTCGATCTCAGCGGCCCGGTGAGCTACAAGACCTTTTCCCTGAGCGCGCCCGAGCGGCTGATCATCGACTTGAGCGGCGCGGGCCTGAGCGGTGATTTCAGCCAATTGGCACTGGCCAACAGTGGCATTACCGCGATTCGCTCCGGGCGCCAGGGTACGGGCGACACCCGAATCGTCCTCGACCTGGCCCAACCGATGCAGCTCAACAGCTTTGTCCTGCCGCCGCAGGATGGGCAGGGGCATCGCCTGGTGCTGGACCTGAGCAGCAGCGCCCGCCAAGCGTCGGTGGAGAAAGCGCATCCGAAGCGCGACATTATCGTTGTGGTCGACCCTGGCCACGGTGGCAAGGACCCCGGTGCTGTTGGCGCCAAAGGTGAGCGGGAAAAGGATGTGGTCCTGGCCATCTCCCAGTTGCTGGCCAAGCGGCTCAAGCGCGAGAAGGGCTTTACCGTAAAGCTGGTACGCAACGATGATTTCTTCGTACCGCTGCGCAAACGGGTGGAGATCGCCCGGCGCTACAAGGCCGATATGTTTATCTCGGTTCACGCAGATGCGGCGCCACGGCTGACGGCGTCGGGGGCTTCGGTGTATGCCTTGTCCGAAGGCGGTGCCACGTCGGCAACGGCGCGCTTCATGGCGCAGCGGGAAAACGGCGCCGACCTGTTGGGCGCCACCAGCCTGCTCAACCTCAAGGACAAGGACCCGATGCTCGCCGGGGTCATCCTCGATATGTCGATGAGTGCCACCCTGGCCGCCAGCCTGCAACTGGGCAATACCGTACTGGGCAGCCTGGCGGGCATCACCACGTTGCATCAAAAGCGTGTGGAGCAGGCGGGGTTCGCGGTTCTCAAGTCGCCGGACGTGCCGTCGATCCTGGTGGAAACCGGCTTTATCTCCAATGTCCGTGACAGCCAGCGGCTGGTCACTGCGCGTCATCAACAGGCAATCGCGGATGGCCTGTTTGAAGGGTTGCAGCGCTACTTCCAGAAAAACCCACCGATCAACAGTTACATGGCCTGGGCCCAGCAGCAGAAGAACGGCCAGGCCTAGCAGCCGGTGATGCGGCTACACGTGAACTTGGCGCTGGCGCCGCCGGAGCTGGAAAACCGGTTGATCGTGGTCCAGCCCACGCGCTGCGTGTAGCCAACCCATGCCTCACCATCGGAGGCCAGCCCGGTAAAAAACGTCAACTGGCCATAACGGCTGTTGGTCTGGGCCCAGTAGCGCTTGCCGATCACCTCGAACCCGCGCAAATAGGTGGTGCTGCCCACGGTGGCGACGCTGTACGCGTTGCCCTGGGCATCGACGCAGGCCAACAGGGTGGCGCTGCGGGTGCAGGTGGCCAATTGGCTCGGCACTTGCGCGCTGACCTGGTTCGCGACCAGCAGCAACATGCCGCACAACAGGTATTTCATAAGGCTTCTCGGGGCATGGACGGGCTCAAGGATTGCGCCCTTCGTCGCGTCAGGCAAGCGGGGATTAGCTTATTTGCATTGTTATACTATAACATTAAAGCGAAGCCTGACCCGTGAACCGACCTGATGACTGAACAAGACCTGCTTGCCCAATCGCCCGCCGATTACATGAGCGAGCCCCAGCAAACCTTTTTCCGCCAGTTACTGCTGGCCCAGCGCGCTGACTTGCAAGCGCGCATCGACGCCGAGTTCATGGTGCTGCGCGAGCAGGAACCCAACAGCGACCCCGCCGATGTCGGCAGCGCCGAAGAACAGCGCCAATGGCAACTGCGCCTGCTGGAGCGAGAAAAGAAGCTGTTGGACAAGATCGACGAAGCCCTGGAGCTCCTGGCCCGCGGTGAATACGGCTGGTGCCGCGAAACGGGCGAGCCGATTGGCCTCAAGCGCCTGTTGCTGCGGCCTACAGCGACCCTGTGTATCGAAGCCAAAGAACGTGAAGAGCTGCGCGAACGCCATCAACGGGCGATTTGACCGGCCACCCTGATGAGGAACACCTGATGACCGACCGTCTACCCGTTACCGTGCTGTCCGGATTTCTCGGCGCCGGCAAAAGCACCCTGCTCAATTACGTCCTGCGCAACCGCGAGAACCTGCGGGTGGCGGTGATCGTCAACGACATGAGCGAGATCAACATTGATGGTGGCGAGGTCCAGCGCGACGTCAGCCTCAACCGCTCGGAAGAAAAACTGGTCGAGATGAGCAACGGCTGCATCTGCTGCACCTTGCGTGAAGACTTACTGATTGAGGTCACAAAGCTCGCCAGGGATGGCCGGTTCGATTACTTGTTGATTGAGTCCACCGGCATTTCCGAGCCGCTGCCAGTGGCCGAAACCTTCACCTTTCGCGATGAAAACGGTCAGAGCCTGGCGGATATTGCGCGCCTGGACACCATGGTTACGGTGGTCGACGGCATGAACTTCCTGCTCGATTACCAGGCGGCCGAAAGCCTGGCGTCCCGTGGCGAAACCCTGGGTGAGGAGGACGAGCGTTCTATCACTGACTTGCTGATCGAACAGATCGAGTTTGCCGACGTCATCCTGATCAGCAAGATCGACCTGATCAGCAGCCACGAACGTGAAGAACTGGTGGCCATCCTTGAGCGCCTGAATGCCCAGGCGCGCATCATTCCCATGGTCATGGGCGAAGTGCCGTTGGCCGAGATCCTCAACACCGGGCGTTTCGACTTCGAGCGCGCGGCCCAGGCGCCGGGCTGGTTGCAAGAGTTGCGCGGTGAACATGTGCCGGAGACCGAGGAATATGGCATTGCCTCCACGGCCTATCGGGCGCGTCGGCCATTCCACCCGCAACGGTTTTTCGACTTTATCGACCGCCCGTGGACCAACGGCAAACTGCTGCGCTCCAAGGGGTTTTTCTGGCTGGCCAGCAAGCACCGCGACGCCGGCAGTTGGTCCCAGGCCGGCGGCTTGATGCGCCATGGTTTTGCCGGTCGCTGGTGGCGCTTCGTGCCCAAGAGCCAATGGCCTGAGGACCAGGAAAGCGTTGCGGCGATCATGGGCAACTGGCAGTTGAGTACTGGCGATTGCCGCCAGGAACTGGTGTTTATCGGGCAGAACATCGATTTTGCGCAACTGCGTGTTGAGCTGGACGCGTGCCTGCTGACCGATGAAGAAATGGCCCTGGGCGTCGAAGGTTGGCGCCATATGGTCGACCCTTTTGGCCCTTGGTACGAGGAGGCAGCCGCCTGATGCTGGCACCTGTGATTCAACTGCGCCCGGTGATTCGCCAGACCCGTGGGGAAACCCCGCTGGCCCTCGCCGACATCCTGGACAACGGTGTGAACCTGGCGCTGTGGCAGCGCCAGTTGCCGCTGCATATTGCCGAGTTTGGCGCCTTGCTGGTCTCGCTGAACGAGCCGCTTGCCGAGTCGCTGGTGGTGGAGTTGGACAGCGAAGAGGCTGAGCCCAACTTGCTGGGCCTGGCCGCAGGCTGTCGTGATCTGGAAGGCTACGACGGGTTTATCGCCGATGTGGCGTGGCTGGTCAGCGCCTTTGCCTGCCTGTTGGGGGCCAAGCGCATCGGCGTGCGGCTGAGGCTGCTGGATAAGGCCATGTGCCCGCGTTTTCATGTCGATCATGTGCCGGTGCGCTTGATCACCACCTACGCCGGCATCGGCAGTCAGTGGCTGCGCGAAGGGGTGATGGACCGCCGCCAGTTGAGCCAGGCAGACTCGGAACCCAGCGAGCGCATCGAGCAGATCCACTGTGGTGAGGTTGCCCTGCTCAAAGGCGAAAAGTGGCGCGGTAATGAAGGCTACGGCTTGATTCATCGCTCGCCGGCGCTGGCCGCCAACGAGCGACGGCTGATTCTGACGCTGGATTGGTTGGCATAACCGGGTAGGATCAAGCCTCTCTACACGGTCAGAATAATGTCCAGCATGCTGCAAAATATTCCCACTCATGTGATTGCCGGGCCTTTGGGCGCCGGCAAGACCAGCCTGATCAAGCACCTGCTCGCCCAGCGCCCGCCCCACGAACGCTGGGCAGTGTTGATCAATGAGTTCGGGCAGATTGGCCTGGATGCCGCGCTGCTGACCCTGGATGACGATGGTATTGCCTTGGGCGAAGTGGCTGGCGGCTGCTTGTGTTGTGTGAATGGCGCGCCGTTCCAGGTAGGCCTGGGCCGTTTGTTGCGTAAGGCCAAGCCCGACCGGTTGTTTATCGAGCCCTCGGGGCTTGGCCACCCGGCGCAATTGCTCCAGCAGTTGCGCCAGGCGCCCTGGCACACCGTGCTGGCCGTCCAGCCTTGTGTGCTGGTACTCGACGCCCAGGCGCTGGCGGCGGGCAGGTCATTGCCCGAGGCCCAGCGTGAGGCGCTGGTCAGTGCCGGGTTGCTGGTGCTGAACAAGGATGAAGGGCTGGACGCCGTACAGCGTGGCGAGATTGAAAGGGCGCTGCCGGCTTGCGAGATTTTCTGGACCCGACAGGCGCAACTGCCATTGGCCCGGCTGCCGGGGCTCGATGCTCAGGCGGGGGCGGTTGTGGATAACTTCGAAACACCCAAGGGGCTGGGGCAGATCCCGGCTGTCTGGAGCGATCCGTGCGTGCCGATTTGCCTGCATCAGGCCCAGGCAGGTGCGTGGAGCATCGGTTGGCGCTGGCATCCGAGCCAGCAGTTCGACACCAGCAAGGTCCGGCAATGGCTGGAAAGTTTGGACTGGCAGCGCGCCAAACTGGTTATCCACAGTGTCGGTGGCTGGGTCTCGGCCAACGCTGTGGATAACACCACGCTCACCTGGCAGCCCAGCGAATGGCGGCGGGACTCACGTATCGAGCTGATTTTCAGCGAGGAACAGGACGTGGCTATGCTGCAAGCAGCCTTGGCCAATTGCCGTCAGTGACGGGTCTTGCTGTGCTCCTGGCGCCACTGGCTCAGTTCAATCACTTCGGCAGTGGGCGGCGGCGTCTTTATTTCAAACGGATAGGGCGCCAGTTCGATCTGCGCACTGTGGGCACCAAACTGGGTGATGGTACCGGGATGGCGTGCTTCGCCGGTCACGGTGAACTCAAAGTTGTAGACCCGCGCCAAACGCCGACGGCCGTTGGCGTCCTTGACGAAACCGATGCGTTTCAAGGCCACGGCGCCGTCGAGCAGCTCGATGTCGAGCTTGGCGCAATGCTGCTTGACCCTCTCCAGCGCGCGCTCGCGCAGGCCGTGGTTGTGCCACACCCAAGCGGCAGCCGCCGCCAGCAGCATCAGCACAAAGATATTTCCCAGGGTCAGCATGCGATTTGCTCCAACAAAGTAAGGCCAGCTTAACTGTGTCTCCGGTCTGTCGTACAGGCTGCTTTTAGTCGCATACTGCGCGGCCAGAATTTAACGGTTTTACGGAAATCCCCTGCATGAAACGTACGCCTCATCTGCTTGCGATCCAGTCCCATGTGGTCTTCGGCCATGCCGGCAACAGCGCCGCCGTGTTTCCCATGCAGCGGGTGGGGGTGAATGTCTGGCCGCTCAACACCGTGCAGTTCTCCAACCATACCCAGTATGGCCAGTGGGCGGGAGAAGTGTTGGCGCCGCAGCAAATTCCTGCGTTGGTAGAAGGGATCGCGGCGATTGGCGAGCTGGGTAACTGCGACGCGGTGCTGTCTGGCTACCTGGGCAGCGCCGCCCAGGGCCGGGCGATCCTGACCGGTGTGGCGCGGATCAAGGCGATCAACCCCAAGGCGCTGTACCTGTGCGACCCGGTGATGGGCCACCCGGAAAAAGGCTGCATCGTGCCGCAGGAAGTCAGTGATTTTTTGCTGGACGAAGCCGTCGCCATGGCCGACTTCCTGTGCCCCAACCAACTGGAACTGGACAGCTTCTCGGGGCGCAAGCCGCAGTCGCTGTTCGATTGCCTGGGCATGGCGCGAGCGCTGCTGGCGCGCGGCCCCAAAGCGGTGCTGGTCAAGCACCTGGACTATCCGGGCAAGCTGGCGGACGGTTTCGAGATGTTGTTGGTGACTGCCGAAGGCAGCTGGCACCTGCGCCGGCCGCTGTTGGCATTCCCGCGCCAGCCGGTGGGCGTGGGCGACTTGACCTCAGGTTTGTTCCTGGCGCGGGTGCTGCTGGGCGACAGCCTGCTGGCGGCCTTCGAGTTCACTGCGGCGGCTGTGCATGAAGTGCTGCTGGAAACCCAGGCGTGCGCCAGTTACGAGTTGGAGTTGGTACGAGCCCAGGACCGCATCGCCCACCCGCGCGTGCGCTTCGAAGCCACGCCGATCAGCCTGTAACACCACCAACCCTAATGTGGGAGCGGGCAAGCCCGCTCCCACATTAGGGTTGGGTTTACAGTTTGGGATCAGAGGGCGTCGGCCTTGATTTCCTGGTAGCGCTTCTCCAGCTCCTGGCGAACCTGGCGACGCTGCTTGCCCTGGATAAACCGGCGCTTGTCTTCACTGTTCTGTGGCTGCAACGCGGGCACGGCGGCCGGTTTGCGGTCGTCGTCGACAGCGACCATGGTAAAAAAGCAGCTGTTGGTATGGCGTACCGAGCGCTCGCGGATGTTCTCGGTGACGACCTTGATCCCCACTTCCATCGACGTGTTGCCGGTGTAGTTGACCGACGCCAGGAACGTCACCAACTCGCCGACATGGATCGGCTCGCGAAAAATCACCTGGTCCACCGACAGTGTGACTACGTAGCGGCCGGCATAACGGCTGGCGCAGGCGTAGGCCACTTCGTCGAGGTACTTGAGCAGGGTGCCGCCGTGGACATTGCCTGAGAAGTTGGCCATGTCAGGGGTCATCAATACCGTCATCGACAGCTGGGCGTTTCCGGGTTCCATAGCACACTCACGGTTGTAGGCATTGGTTGGGGGGCACCTCTGCGGATGCTGGAATCATTACAGCGCCATCCCTTACGGGACGCCGGGACGGGGCTTGCCGTCACGCCGGGAGCGATCTGTTTCCATATATTGCACCGGCTTTCTGCCGGAAGTCGCGGTGTTACCCTTCAAAAGCCTAGTTCAAGGGCATTTCTTACGATTAAGGCAGACTTTTCCTTCCGCACATTACGAGCCGTTGTGGTGGCTGCGTGGAACTTGGGAAAGTGCCAGTACCCTCAAGGAGCCCCTCGCCATGCACGCCATCAGCTTTATCCAGGACTTGGCCGTGATCATGCTCGTGGCAGGGGTGGTGACCATCCTGTTCCATCGCCTCAAGCAGCCAGTGGTCCTGGGGTACATCGTCGCTGGCTTCATCATCGGCCCGCACACTCCGCCATTCGGGCTGATCCACGACGAAGACACGATCAAGACCCTGGCCGAGCTGGGGGTGATCTTCCTGATGTTCTGCCTGGGCCTGGAGTTCAGCCTGCGCAAGCTGTTCAAGGTGGGCGCCACGGCGTTTATCGCAGCCTTCCTCGAAATCATCCTGATGATCTGGATTGGCTACGAAATTGGCCAATGGTTCGATTGGAACACCATGGACTCGCTGTTCCTCGGCGCGATCCTGGCGATTTCCTCGACCACCATCATCGTCAAGGCGCTCAACGACCTGAAGATGAAAAACCAGCGCTTTGCCCAACTGATCTTTGGCGTGCTGATCGTCGAAGACATCCTGGGTATCGGCATCATTGCCTTGCTGTCGAGCATCGCCGTCAGCGGTACAGTCAGCTCCGGCGAAGTGTTTTCCACCGTCGGCAAGCTCTCGCTGTTCATGATTGTGGCGCTGGTGATCGGCATTTTGCTGGTGCCGCGGCTGCTGGCCTACGTGGCCAAATTCGAAAGCAACGAGATGCTGCTGATTACCGTCCTGGGCCTGTGTTTCGGGTTTTGCCTGTTGGTGGTCAAGCTCGAATACAGCATGGTGCTGGGGGCCTTCCTGATCGGCGCGATCATGGCCGAATCCCGGCAGTTGCTGAAAATCGAGCGTCTGATCGAGCCGGTTCGCGACATGTTCAGTGCGATTTTCTTTGTCGCCATCGGCTTGATGATCGACCCGCAGATCCTGCTGCAATACGCCTGGCCGATCGCGGTGATTACCGTGGCGGTGGTGCTGGGCAAGATGTTGTCCTGTGGCCTTGGCGCGTTTATCGCTGGTAACGACGGCCGCACCTCGTTGCGGGTAGGGATGGGGCTGTCACAGATTGGCGAGTTTTCTTTCATCATTGCGGCGCTGGGGATGACGTTGCAGGTCACCAGCGACTTTCTCTACCCGGTGGCGGTGGCGGTTTCTGCGATTACTACGCTGCTGACGCCGTACCTGATTCGTGGTGCCGATCCTCTGTCGTTGAAGATTGCAGCGGTGATGCCGCAGCGCCTGAGCCGGGTGTTTGGCCTGTATGGCGAATGGCTGCGCAGCATTCAACCCCAGGGCGAAGGCGCAATGCTGGCGTCGATGATCCGCAAGATCATCCTGCAGGTGGGGGTGAACCTGGCGCTGGTGGTCGCAATTTTCTTTACCGGCAGTTTCTTCGCGGCGCGTATAGGCGGGTATCTGCAAGGCTGGATCAGTGATCCGAGCTGGCAAAAGGCATTGATCTGGGGCGGCGCATTGTTGTTGTCGCTGCCATTCTTGATTGCCGCGTATCGCAAGCTCAAGGCGCTGTCGATGCTGCTGGCGGAGATGAGCGTGAAGCCGGAAATGGCCGGGCGCCATACCCAGCGTGTGCGACGGGTGATTGCCGAGTTGATCCCGATCCTTTCGCTGCTGGTGATTTTCCTGCTATTGGCAGCCTTGTCGGCCAGTATTTTGCCGACCAACAAGTTGCTGGTGTTGATTGCGGTGGTGACCGCCGCAGTCGCAGCGGTGCTCTGGCGCTGGTTTATCCGCATACATACGCGCATGCAGGTGGCCTTGCTGGAAACCCTGGATAACCACAAGGACACCCACGAACACTGATCAGCTTTCCAGCCAGACGTCCCGCGCCCAGTGCCACACCGATTCCCAGGACTCTTCGGTGACCAGCTCTTCTTCGCCGGACCACAGCACGACCGTGCCGTCTTCCTCGACGCAGTAGTAATCGTCACCGTCCTGGCAGATCGGGATCAGCTCGCGAGGCACGCCGATATCCCAGGCATTGGCTGCGACTTCCGGCAGATAGGTGTGGGACTGTGGGTCGGTGATGGTCACCGGCTCCAGGCTGCCATACACCACATCGCTGACGGTCAGCAGGAATTCCTTGAACACAAACGGGATGTTGATAAACAGCTGTTCTTCGACTTCCACCAACTGGTCTTCGTCGGGCAGTTCCAGAGGAACCGGTACCGGTTCGTTGGCTTCACGCAATTGTTCGATAACTTCTTCCACGGCCGGGATCCTCATGCTAGATGGCGCGGTTTATAGGGGCGTTTTATACAGTAGCTCGCTATAAGTGCAACCGCGAAATAGAAAACCCGGTGAAGACGGTTAAAACTGCTTTTCCAGCTTTAGGCTGATGCTGTTTTTGTCGTAGGAATAAAGCCAGTCGACATTGCTTACGACCTTGTTGTACTTGACTGTCAGACTGGGCACCACATCCATCACCGCCAGGCGTGGGGCGCGCAGGATAAACGTGTAGCCTTGTTCATCGTCGCTGCGACGGTCATCAACAATCGCGCTGTAGGCATCGTATTGGCGCTTGCGGTATGACGCGAACAGCACGGCGCTGACACCCACCTCGAAATCCTTGGCGACGCCCAGCCGCACACCTTTTTGCAGGTAAGCCTGGGTACGGTCCTGGGCGTTGCGCTGGCTCAGGTCCACGCCGCCGAACAGCGTCCAGCGCTGGGGCAGTGCCTGCCATAGGGTGGCGTAGACCGAACTGATGCCGCCGTCGAGGTTGGTATTGAGGTCGTGCTTGTAGGCCATGTCCTTGTATTCGCCTTCGAGCTTGAACATGCGCGTGGCCGATAACGTGTGGATCCATTCGCCCCGCAGCCCCCAGGCGCTGTACATGGCGTTGTCGGCAATGGTGTTGAACTCATACGACGGCCCGAAGGAGTACTGGTTCTTGGCATCGTGGTAGCTGTAGCCGGCATTGTTGATCACTGTGCCTTCGTTGTACTTGCTCTCTTTTTCATACGCCTGGCCGTACAACAGCGAGCGCATGAATACCCCGTGATGGCCGCTGAGGGCGATGCGTTTGTTGAGCGTGGCCTCGTAATCCGCGCCGTGGGCAGACACGGCCTTGGGCAGCGAGCGTTGGACCAGAATGGTTTCTTCGGCAGTGACGTAGCGATACGTCACCGTGCTTTCGGGTGACTGATTGAGGTTTTTGCCCCAGGTCGGGCCGATGGCGAAGGAGCCTTGCCAGTCTTCACGGTGATCCAGGGCCTGCTTGAAACTGTCGACGGTCTTGCCCAGGCCCATGGCCTGCGCGTCGGCGGGGCTGAGGCCGCTGCTGATCTGCTGGAATACGGCGTTGGACTCGCCATCCTTGCGGTTCTCGAACAGCACCCGCGCCAGCTCCAGGCGGCCCGGCAGGAAGTCGGACTGTATCGCCAGCAACTGCCGGTAATAATCTTCGGCCTGTTCCAGATCGCCATCGGCGCGGGCCAGGCCGCCCTTGGCATAGGCGGTGAGCATCGGGTCGTGGCCGGGCAGGGCGGTGTAGCGTTTGAGATAGTCCCTGGCCTGTGGCCAGTTCTGGCGCGAGAGGGACACGTACACCGCACGGCCCAACTCATCCAGGTTGTTGCCGACGGTGTAGTCCTGGCCATCGATGTTCAACAGTGGCGCGGCGCCGTCGCTGGGCAGTTCATCCTTGAGCAACTCGCGCTCTTGCTGGTTGGCGCGGTACTCGATGGTCTGGTTCAGGCGCAGGCTGGTGTCCTGGTCGGCAGCAAATACCGCAGGGGCCATTAACAGCAGCAGGGAAAAGGGTAAAGCGTGGAGCGCAGGGGATCGTTTGCAGTAGGGCTGGGGCATTACTGGGCTCTCGGGATCGCTTCAAAACGCCAAAAACAAGTGCCTGGGGGCAGGCACTTGCTTGGGTGGTGCTACAACAGGTTCAACCGGCGATTACTTGGCGACGCCACCGAAGGCGGTGTCGTAGTTGCGATCGGAGAACTTGGCGATACCGGCCAGCGACGCGGTAGAGCCTGCGCCGAAGAAGCTGCCTTGCGAGGTGCCCGACGAAAGCAGTGCGTTGGTTGCGGTATTACGCGCTTGGGCAGTACCGGCGAAGCCTGCGGTGGCGGTGTCGATGGCGGCGGTGACTTGAACTTTCAGCGCGCTGTTGCTCAGCGAGCCGGTCAAGGTGGGTGCAGCGTTGCCGAACGAGGCGGTCAGGTCGCCGGACAGCACGTTAGCCCCGGAGTAGTTGTTGATGCCCTGTACGGCATAGGTCACGTTGGCTGTTGGCAGTACGCGGCCGGCGGTGTCGCCGGAGTAGTACACGACGCGAGTCGGGTCGTTGTTGGTGCCGTTTTGCGACCATTCGCCGTAGTACACCTGCTGGTTGGCGACTTGTTTGAAGTCGAAGTTGCCCAGGGCGGCGTGGGAGGCTGGCATCATGGCGGGGGTAATAGTGGTGACCCCATTGCCATCGGTGGCAACCATGCCTTTCAAGCCACTGAACGGTACTTTTGCACCGCCGTAGAAGGCCACGACGCCAACAGCTGGCACCCCTGGGGAGCTAGGGTGGTTAGGCGACGAAGCGCCAGTACCGCCAACGACAATGGCACCGGTGTAACTTTGACCGGAAGCAGAATCTGCCTGGGCAACCCCAGTCAGACCAAGAAGAGCGATTGCCAGTACTGTGTAGTTTAAAGTTTTCATTTCATGATCCATTGAGTGATTTAAATTAAGTCAACACGTCAAGCAGTTGCCGATTGCTTCTTCAGCCTCCCATGGCTCACCTCGCAAGTTTAAAGTTGTGGAAAAACGATTCAGATAAGAAGCGGCTGTTACTTAACAACCCCACCGAACGCCGTGTCGTAATCACGATTCGCGAACTTGGCGATACCGGCCAGCGAGGCGTTGGCGCCTGCTCCATAGAAGCTGCCCTGGGTGTTGCCGGTCGAAAGCAGCTTGCCGTCGATGGTATTGCGTGCTGCCGCAACGCCATTGAAGTTGGCGTCAGTGGTGTTGATAGGTGCCGCCAACTGGATGCTCAGGCTGCTATTGCTCAATGTGCCCACCAGTTTGGGGGTGGCAGTGCCGAAGCTTGCGAACAGCTCACCCTGTAGTAGATTGGCGCCCGAGTAGTTGCTGATACCCTGGACGGCATAGGTCACGGTGGCCGTGGGCAATACACGGCCTGCCGTGTCGCCGGAGTAATACACGACCCGTGTTGGGTCGTTGTGGGTGCCGTTATTTGACCATTCGCCGTAGTAAACCTCTTGCCCGGCAACGTCTTTGAAGTCGAAGTGACCCATCGCAGGCGGCGGCAAGTAGGCCAGGCTGTAAACGCCGCTGCTATCAGGGCGTGCATAGCCTTTTAGTGCATTGAAGGCGAGCGTTATACCGCTATGGAAGTTGGTAAGTTTCAGACCCGGTTGGCCTGGCACACTGGGATACTCGGGTAATCCAGAGTTATACGTGGAGCCTGCAACGAAATAATTAATGTAGCTTTGCCCCGAGGCGTTCCCCGCTTGAACGATACCAGCCAGACTAAAGGCGGTAAGCGCCAAAAAGGCACGGGTGATGACTTTCATTTTATCGCTCCTTGAATTCGATGAATGTTTTGAAACTTCAAAAGTTTGTGGTAAATGCAAGCTTCAGGGTTCGACCGGGAGCGGGCATTGCGGAACGCGTCAGGGGATCGATGTAGTAGAGGTTACTCAAGTTAGTACCGGTCAACTCAAGGGAGGCATCATCGGTCAGCTTGTAGTTGACGTAGGCGTCATAAGTGACAATGTCGTCCCACGACATGGGCGTATTGATGTAGTAACTGACCATGGCGCTGTTTGCATAGTTGCTATAGAACTTACTTTGGTGTTGGCGGTAATAAATCGCGCGTCCGCCCACTTCCAGCTTTCGATCAAAGAATCGCGCACCCAGGCCTAGGTTGGCTGACCACTCCGGCTGCGACATGCTCACCAGATAACCGCCTACAAAACCATCATCCACGCAATTGGGGGTACTGCCGTCGTAGCTGATCAACATCGCCGAAGTCTCGTCACAGACTTTGTTTTTCAATACATGGGCAAGGCTTACATCGGTGAAAAAACGCCCGCTGTCGTAGCGCCCTTGAAACTCGACGCCGGAGGTGGTTTGTTTTTCCAGGTTACTAAAGCGCAGTTCGGGGCTGCGTTCGATCACGTTCTTGATAGTGTTGTGGTAATAGGTCAGCTTGATATCCGCATGTTCACTGCCACCCCAGCCGGCGAGGTTATGGATGTAGGCGGCTTCGTAGTTGTAGGCGTGTTCGGGCTCAAGTCCCCAAGGGTTGGTAGATGACGAGAAGCCTATAGTGCTTTCAAACATGCTCGGGTAACGGATGGCCTCACTGTAGCGAAGGTAGACTCGGCCATTTTCCGAGGTGTAGAACGTGGCAGATAAGTTTGGCGCCCAGCCGCTGTCTTTCTGGTGTTTGGCCTTGATATCTTTTTGCTCATAGATTTCGCCCACCGATGCAGTGCACTGGATCATATTTTCTCCAGCAGCACCGTTGATACACGGATTGTTATCGCGCGAATAACGACCTTTGCCATCATGTTCCCAGTTCACCGTATGCTCGGTGTTTTGGACGCGCGGCGTATTGTTTTTAATAAGTTCTGTTAATTCCTGACGATCTGATTCAGGGGTGTCAAACATGTCCCAGAAGATTTTTTCGAAGGCAATTTTCCGGTCAATATCGGTTTGCCACTCAGTGTCTGTCAGGGTTTTTTGAGTGGTATAAGTGACTTTTCGCCCGGTTTCTACGGGTTTTGACGTTATGCCGGTCTTGTCTTGTTCACTTTTCAAATAGTCATCAAACGCCCAGTAAGATGAATAACGCATTCCGGCGTTGAATCGGGCAAAGCTGACAGGGCGCCAATCGAAGTTGAAGTTGTATTCCTTTTCCTCACGGCGCCCGGCCCGGGGGTACATGCGCAAGGTATCGCTGATGATGGGATCGTAGTAGTTGTCGTTCGACCCCAGTTTTTCATGTTGATAACTGCCGCCAAGAGTCAGGTCGAGGCTGTCGAGCAACTTGAATTTGTTGCTCGCAATCAAGCCGGTGCGGTCGTGCTGGGCATTGGCCAGTGCGGTGTTCCTGTACACCGGGTCGTCTATGGTGCTGGCATTGGGGACACCACCGCTGCTGTAGGTATCACTGCGGGTGTTGGTTGCCCACAGGTTGGAATAGAAATCTACCCACGGGTTATCTTCGGGCTTGAGGTTGTATTCCAGGTTATAGGCTTTGCTTTGTACATGGCTCAAGGGCCACTGCGGTACGCCGTAGGTGGCTGCGTCATATCGGTCCTGGGGCCTGAAGAACGAGATGCGCGATGGCATGATTTCGCCATATAGCGCATCCGTGTCGCGGTAGCCGAACTCCAGGGATTGGCCTTCATCGATCTTGAGTTTGGCCTTGGCCAACCAAGACTCCATCTTGCTGGAGGTATTGGGCACTTCATCGCCTGGCTTGTAGATATTGGCCAGGTTGGGGATGTAATCAAATTGGCCGTTGATCTGCTTACCGGTCGCGTAAAAGTCGCTTTTGTTCTTGCCAGCGTAGTGGTTGCCCTTTTCCCGGAAGGCGTAGGCAGCGAGCAGTTCGAATTTTTCCTGGCGCGTGCCCAGGGCCAGGCGATAGGCAGAGTCGTCACTGGACAACAGGTTGTTGCTACTGCTTGTGCGCGGGTGTTTGTACAGCGATGGATCGTAGTACGAGTGGACGGGATAATAGATATGGTCAGGGCTGGGCATCTGCCCGGTCATCAGCGTTGGCAGCTTGGGTGAAACCGAATTGTTGCTGCCTTCCATCTTGAGTTCGCCACCGAACTCCTGGTCTTGCTTGAGAATGTCATCGACGTTAAGGGTGCTGGCTACCACCGCACCACCGACGCCGCTATAGACGTTGCGCTCCAGGTTCGGGCCTTTGAGCACCTTGATGCTGCCGATCAGGTTGGGGTCGATGTAGTTGCGGTTGTTGGCGCCCATATAGCCGCGATACACCGTCAGTGCCTGCTCGGTGCCGTCGATGGTCAGCGGCACGCGCCCCGGGCCCTGGATGCCGCGGATGTTCGGGTCCAGCGCGCCGCTGTTACGCGAATCGCCGCTGTAGACGTTAAGCATGCCCTTGAACATATCGGCGGGGGCTGCGCCTTTGTAGCGCTCGATCTGCTCCTTGCCGGCATAGACCGTGGAGATGTCCTGGTCGTAGACGTCGTTGTAGCCTTTTTCATCGCGCGACTGTTTGCCCTCCATGCCAAGCACGTAGGTGGGATGCAGGTCGCCAGGCAGGATGCCGGCCGAGTTCGGCCCGGGCTGCACCTGGATGATCGGGCGGTCGGACGGGCCGCTGAGGCTGTAGGTGACACCTTGATTGGCCAGCAATGTTTGCAGCGCTGCGTCCAGGGACAGGCGACCCTTGACCGGGTTGCCGTAGCTGTTGGTGAAGTCGTTGCTGCCCAGGTACAGCTCGACACCGGCCTGGCGCGCCAGCAGCACCAGGGCTTGATCCAGGGCCAGGGTCGGCACATCGAAATTGTGCACATCAGTGGCCGGGGCGTGTGTTGCACTGACGGCCGGGGCTGCCAGTACCGGGCTGATAGTCGTGGCATCGGCGACCAGCGCAATGACGGCCAACTGAATCCCCAGGCTCAGTCGGGTACGTTTTGTTGCCTGGCGCTTTTTGTTGTTCTCGTGCGTCTGCAAAACCGGCCTCACTAAAGTAAATAAGATTTATTCACATGTAGTAGAAACGGCTCAGCTGCAAAAACGCGATAGATCGTTATGATCTATGAATATGATTTTTTATTTGATTTTTTAAGATCGATCAGTAGATCAGTGTCAGCCTAGGCAGCTCGACAATACGCCCATGAACTTGCGCCACCAGGTGCTTGAGCGCCTCGTCGAGGTTATCCAGGCGCATCACTGCACTGATTTTGACGTTGCGCAGTGCCTCACCTTTGACCAGTACCAGCCCAGGTCGATAGCGGTTGATGCGGGCTGCGGCGTCGGCCAGGGATTCACGCTGGAATACCAGTCGTCCTTCCTGCCAACTGGCCAGCTCCTCAGGGCTGGTGTTCAGCGGTACAAGCCCAGATTTTGGGCTGAAGCGCAGGCTGTTGCCCTGTTCAAGCAATGCCGAGCCGGCGGCCTCATCGCGCCCGTGATCGGTCAGATTGACCTCGACCCGGTGCTGCAATACGCCTACCCAGCCTTCGCGATCCTTGCCGATACCCACCAGATAGCGGGTGCCGCGTGCCGTGATATCGGCGCCGGGTGCCTGGACGGTGAAGGGGCGTCGCTCCTGTTCATTCATCGGCGCAGGTGTGAACACGGCTTCGCCCTGACTCAAGCGCACGCGCCGGGTCTGATCGTCGTAGGCCAGGTTGAGAATACTGTGGCTACCCAACTGCACCTGGCTGCCGTCGGCCAGGGTGATCTGGCGTACTTCGCCAAAACCGGTGTGGTAGTCGCTGGTCAGGGCTTGTGCCCAAAAAGGCGGCGCCAGCAGCATCCAGCAGCCGAGGGCGAAGGCCGTCGCCGCGCCTCCACTGATGATTGGCATGCGTAGCCAGGCCGAGCGCGGCGGGCGCTGGGGTTTTACATAACCGGGGCGTTGCTTGAGCGATGCCGTGGCCTGCCAGGCACGATTGGCGCGCTCAACGGCAGCCGCGTGCAATGGGTCGGCAGCCAGCCAACGCGCAAAAGCCTCAAGTTCACGTGCCGAAAGCTGTCCTTGGCGATGGCGCATCACCCAGTCGGCAGCTTTGCGCTCTACCGGGTCGATAGTCTGTGGGGAGGCGTTCACGGTTCGGTCTATTTACCTTTTGGCTCTTTGTCATACACAAGGCTCAGCCCTCTTGGTCTGGCTCTAGCGCCCGGCCAATCCTGGCCAGGGCCATTGCCATGTGTTTTTGTACAGAGCTTGTGGATATCCGTAAATAGCGCGCGGTCTCTTTGTGCGTCATGCCCTCGACGCGACAGAGCATAAATACGTCGCGGGTACGGGCAGGCATGCGTTCAAGCAGGCTTTCCAGGTGCTCCAGTTCGAGTGCGCCGAGTGCCTGTTCTTCAGGGCAACTGGTTTCATCGACCAGGGTGGCGAAAAAGGCCGTGGAGTCGTTTTCGTAGCGCTTTTCACCAAAGCGCCGGTGATGGTCGATCATCAGGTTGTGCGCTACCCGAAACAGATAGGACGGCGCGCAGAGCACGCGCTCCAGGCTCTCCAGCTGGGCGATGCGCAAAAATGTGTCCTGCACCAGGTCCGAGGCCAGGCTGGGGGAGCACTTCTTGCGCAACAGATATCGATGCAACGCAGGGGCGTGTTGAGTGAACAGTTTTTCCAGCACGGCGGCACTTTCCTATGCACGGGCAGAACCGGGGGAGGGCGAGTATAATGAGAGTCGTTCTCATTAATCCAGTAAAACTCCTCACTGAGTTTTCCACAGGCAAAAAAACACCCCGGTGGTGCAGGCTCTTTGGAGCACTGCACTCGACCGGGGTGTTTGTTACAGCAGGCTATGCGCCTTTGCGGATCAGCCGTTCTGGCGGATACCGGCTACCAGCCAAGGCTGGTTTTCGCCTTGCGGACGTTCCATGTTCCAGCTTTCGCTGAACACTTCGCCCTGGTCGAAGCGCGAGGTCTTCGACACACCGCTGAAGGTCAGGGTGGCGATGGTCTTGTCGGCGCGGTCATCCACACCTTCCAGTTGCACGCGCAGGTCGTCGATGTAGGTCGACTGGAAAGCGTCGCCCAACTCGGCACGTTCGCGCTTGAGGAACTCCAGCAGTTGCGGGGTCACGAACTCGGCGATCTTGTCCATTTCGTTGGCGTCCCAGTGTTGCTGCAGGGACTGGAAGTGGTTGCGGGCCGCTTCGACGAAACGCTCTTCGTTGAACCAGGCTGGCGCATTGATCACCGGACGCGCAGCCGCAGGTGCCGCCGAGCCGCCGAAGATCGAACCCATGGCCGGCTTCTGCTCGAACACTTCACGCTGCATTGGCGCGCCAGCTGGAGCCAGGTGCTCCTGTTGCTTGCGACGACGGGCGGCGATAAAGCGGAAGATCACAAAGGCGATGACGGCCATGATCAGGATGTCGAAGATCTGCATGCCCTGGAAGCCGCCGCCCATGAACATGGAGGCGAGCAGGCCACCGGCAGCGATACCGGCCAGAGGGCCCAACCAGCGCGAAGCACCGCCGGCCTTGGCAGCAGCGCCCGCGGCACCGGCTGCACCTGCGGTGGCAGCCGCTCCACCCATGCCGCCAGCGGCTGGGGCCATTTGGCTGGTCTGGTGGCTCGGCGCTGCGCCGGAGCTTTTACCGCCACCGAAGCGTTTGGCGTTGGCGTCGAGGCTCATCGTCAGGCCGATGCACAACGCCATGGCGATGCTAAGAAAACGTTTCATAAAGGGAATTCCCATTTGTGGATTGCACGCGCGCCATGTTGCACAGGTGTACTGACAGTGGCTAGCGACATAATGTTTCGGGCTTTTGCGTAAGGCCTAATCCGAATGCTCTGTAGGGTGTATCCGTGCCCTGTGTAGGAGCGAGCTTGCTCGCGAAAAACTCCAAGACACCACGCTCATCCAGGATGCCCGCGTGATCGTTGACGATCTTCGCGAGCAAGCTCGCTCCTACGCAGGGCAGGCTTTAGACCGCTTCGAGCTTGGCGTAGCCCATCATCAGCCACTTGCTGCCTTCGGCGAAGTTCACCTGCACCCGGGCCTGGGCCCCGGCGCCTTCGAAGTTGAGGATCACACCCTCGCCAAAGATCGCATGCTTGACCAACTGGCCCAGGCTGAACGGGGTTTCGGGAATTTCCGAGCCGGCAAACATGTTGCTGGAATTCTGCTGCTGGCCACCGCCAAACGGCCGGCTGACGCTATTGGACAAGCGCACTTCCTGAATCAGCCCTTTCGGCACTTCTCGTACGAAGCGCGACACCTTGTTGTAGGTCTCGCTGCCGTACAGACGACGTGTCTCGGCGTAGGTCATCACCAGGTTCTGCATGGCCCGGGTGATGCCCACGTAGGCCAGGCGGCGTTCCTCCTCAAGGCGGCCGGGCTCTTCCAGGCTCATCTTGTGCGGGAACAGGCCTTCTTCCATGCCCACCAGGAACACGTAGGGGAATTCCAGGCCCTTGGCACTGTGCAGCGTCATCAATTGCACGCTGTCTTCGTGCTCGTCGGCCTGGGTATCGCCGGCTTCCAGCGATGCATGGCCGAGGAACGCCGCCAATGGCGACAGGTCGGCATCTTCCTCGCTGTTCTCGAAAGCCCGGGCGGCGCTGACCAGTTCCTCAAGGTTTTCTACCCGGGCCTGGCCTTTCTCGCCTTTTTCCGCTTCGTGATAAGCGATCAGGCCAGACTGTTCGATCACGGTCTGGGTCATCAGGTGCAGCGGCATTTCCAGGCACTTGGCGGCGAGGTTGTCGATCAACTCGACAAACCCACCCAACGCCCCGGCAGCGCGACCTGTCAGGCCTTTATTGACGATCAGCAGGCGCATCGCCTCCCACATCGACACATCGCTGTGACGCGCGTGTTCGCGGATCGCCTCGACGGTTTTCTCGCCAATACCCCGCGCCGGTACGTTGATCACCCGCTCCAGCGCCGCATCGTTGCCGCGACCTTCCAGCAGGCGCAGGTAGGCCATGGCGTTTTTGATTTCCGCACGTTCGAAGAAGCGCTGGCCGCCATAGATGCGGTATGGGATACGTTCGCGCAGCAAGGCTTCTTCCAGCACCCGCGATTGGGCGTTGGAGCGATACAGAATGGCGATGTCGCTGCGGGCCAGCCCGGTTTTCAGGGCGCTTTCAATGGTTTCCACCACGTAGCGCGCTTCGTCGTGTTCGTTGAAGGCTGCGTAGAGGTTGATCGCCTCGCCTTCGCCGCCGTCGGTCCACAGTTCCTTGCCCAGGCGCCCGGTGTTATTGGCGATCAAGGCGTTGGCGGCCTTGAGGATCCCGGCGGTGGAGCGATAGTTCTGCTCCAGGCGAATGGTCTCGGCGTCCGGGAAGTCGTCGGAATACTGGTAGATGTTCTCGATTTTCGCGCCGCGCCAGCCGTAGATCGACTGGTCGTCGTCGCCCACCACCATCAAGCTGTCGCCGCCCTTGGCCAGCAGGCGCAACCAGGCGTACTGCACGGCGTTGGTGTCCTGGAACTCGTCCACCAGAATGTGCCGGAAGCGCTTCTGGTAATGCGCCAGCAAACCGGGGTTGTCGCGCCACAGGTCGAGGGCCCGCAGCAGCAATTCGGAGAAGTCGATGACGCCGGCACGCTGGCAGGCCACTTCGTAGGCTTCATAAATGCTGCGCATGGTGGCCAGGAACAGATCGCCGCTGGCCTGGATATGTTGCGGGCGCAGGCCTTCGTCTTTCTGGCCATTGATGAACCACTGGGCCTGGCGCACCGGCCAGCGTTGTTCATCCAGGCCCAGCTCGCGGATCACCCGCTTGACCAGGCGTTGCTGGTCATCGCTGTCAAGAATCTGGAAGCTCTGGGCCAGGCCTGCTTCCTGCCAGTGGGCCCGCAACAAGCGGTGCGCCAGGCCGTGGAAGGTGCCAACCCACATGCCGGCCGGGCTGATGCCCATCAACTGCTCGATGCGGTGGCGCATCTCGGCAGCGGCCTTGTTGGTGAAGGTCACCGACAGGATGGAATGCGGGGACGCGTTCTCGACCTGGATCAACCAGGCGATACGGTGCACCAGCACTCGGGTTTTACCGGAGCCAGCACCGGCCAGGACCAACTGACGGCCAACGGGGGCTGCTACGGCCTGGCGTTGGGCATCGTTGAGGGAGTTCAGCAAAAGGGAGAGATCATCGCGCATCGGCGCATTCTAGGGTGCCGGGGGAAGGGGGGCAAATCCCATTGCCGGGTGGTCGGCACAAAAAACCGCCGGTGATCTTCAATCGGCAAATAATCGCGTCGCCGTGATGACTGGTAAGTCATCGCCTGCAGCCCGCGTCCCGTCTTGTTCAGCCCCTCTGGGCCAAAGGTTTGCGCGGGTTTATTCGCAGAATTTTATGATCCAGAGCAGTTTGGTCTGCCGGCCTGCTTGTGTATGCTCCGTCGACGTTTCGGGCTCACCATTATAAGAACACTGCCTATGACCCTCAGCACTGACCTGCCTGGCCCTTCTGTCGCGCCGGCGCAGGTTATCCGCAAGCACTACGCCATGGAGATGGCGGTCGAGCGCACGCGTCTGTTGTACCAAGGTTCGTTGCTGCCCACTTTATTAATGTTGATCAACGGTCTGGTCTGCGCCTGGTTGCTCTGGAGCCCGCCGCGCTATGTGCTGGTCGGCGGTTGGCTGGTGTGGTTGCTGGCGCTGGTGGCGATGCGGGTGATCCAGGTGGCGGCCTTCGACAGCGCCCTGCCCAGCCGGCAGGCACAGCCGATCTGGCGACGGATGTTCATGTTGGGCTCGGCGGCCAGCGGCCTGACCCTGGCGAGCGCAGCCATTGCCCTGGTGCCCTTGGACAGTTTCGTACAGCAGGCCTGGATCTTTGGCCTGATTGGCGTGGCGACGCTATCGGCCAGCGTGGCCTACGCCGTGAGTGTGCCGGCCTTTTTGTCGTTTGCCTTGCCCTGCCTGGTGCCCACCATCCTCTATCTATTCTTCAGCGGCGAACCGCGATTGCAGGGCTGGAGTTACCTGGGCCTGATTCTGCTGGCGTCCCTGAGCCTGGTGGCGTGGCAGGTCAACCGCCTGATCCAGCGCGGTTTGCTGCGGCGTTTCCAGAACCAGGCCTTGATCGAACACCTGCAACAGGCCCGCCAGCGCAGTGAGCAGTTGAATCAGGAACTGGTGCGCGAGGTCGAGCAGCGGCGCCAGGTCGAACAGGAACTGCGCGAGGCCCAGGTCGGCCTGCAACATCGCGTCGAACAACGCGGCCAGCAACTGGACGCCGCCAGCCTGGCCCTGAGCAAAAGCGAGGCGCGCCTGGCCATGGCGTTGCAGGCCAGTGAACTGGGCTTGTGGGACTGGAACCTGCAAACCGATGAGGTCCATCACACCCAGCTCAAGGAATTGTTTGGCCTGGAGCCGGAATACGTGACGGCGATGCTGCGCGACCTCAAGCCCCGCCTGCACCCGGACGATTTGCCGCTGCTCAAGCGCGCGCTGGTGGAGCATTTGACGGGGCGCAGCGAGGACTATCAAGTGGAGTACCGCGTGCGCCATGGCGATGGGCGCTGGGTGTGGATCGAGGACCGTGGGCGCGCTGTGGAGCGTACCGCCAGCGGACGCGTGACGCGCATGCTCGGTACCCGGCGCGATATCAGCGCCGGCAAGGCGGTGGAAGAACAGCTGCGACTGGCGTCGACGGTATTTGAGGCGGCCAGCGAAGGCATTGTGATCCTGGACCCGGAGTACGTGCTGATTGCGGTCAATCAGGCCTTCAGCCGCGTCACCGGCTTTGATATCGACGATATGCTCGGGCGCAATGTCGTGGAGCTGCCGTGCAGCCGCGATGCGCGCCGACACTTCCCGGTGATTCGCCAGGCCTTGTTGAGTCACGGCAGTTGGCAGGGTGAGTTGGTGGAGGCGCGCAAGAACGGCGAGCTTTATCCACAATGGCTGCAATTGAGCGTGGTGCGTGATGTTCGGGGAAATGTCAGCCATATCGTCGGCTTCTTCGCTGATCTGTCGGCACGCCGCGAATCCGAGGAGCGCATGCGCTACCTCACCCATTACGACGAGCTGACGGGCCTGGCCAACCGTTCGCTGTTTCGTGAGCGCCTGCGTGAAGCCCATCAACGGGTACGCCAGGGTGGCCGCAGCCTGGCGTTGCTGCATATCAACCTGGACCGTTTCAAGCTGCTCAATGACAGCCTGGGTCATGAAGTCGCCGACCAGTTGCTGCAAAAAATGGCCCGGCGCCTGATCAATGCATTACCGGAAGCCGACACCATTGCGCGGCTGTCCGGCGACGAATTCGCGGTGCTGTTCGATGCTTATGGCAGCCTGTCGAGTCTGGCGCGGGTCGCCACCCGGCTGCTGGCCAAGCTGCGGGTGCCGATGACGGTGGATGGGCATGAGTTGGTGGTCAGCGCCTCAATCGGGGTCAGCCTGTTACCCGATAACGCGCGGGAAATTTCCGCACTGGTCAGCCAGTCGAACATGGCCATGCAACACGCCAAGCACCTGGGCGGCAATAACTTCCAGTTCTACACCGACAGCCTGCAAGCCAGCACCCTTGAGCGCCTGCAGTTGGAAAATCAACTGCGCAAAGCCATTGATGAGCGCCAACTGAAGGTGTTCTACCAACCCAAGTTGTGCCTGGCCACCGGCAAGATGAACGCCGCCGAGGCGCTGGTGCGTTGGGACCACCCGCAATGGGGCAGCGTGCCGCCCGGTGATTTTATCGGGCTGGCGGAAGAGACCGGGTTGATTGTCCCGTTGGGTGAATTCGTGCTGCGCCAGGCCTGCTGGCAGGCGTGCGAGTGGCAGCGCCAGGGCCTGGCGCCGATCCGGGTGTCGGTCAACCTGTCGGTGCATCAGTTGCGCCAAGGCAAGCTGGTGAGCCTGGTGCGCCAGGTCTTGGACGAAACCGGGCTGGCGCCGCAATACCTGGAACTGGAACTGACTGAAAGCCAGTTGCTCGACAGCGTCGAGCACATCATCGCCACCTTCCAGCAATTGCGCGACCTGGGGGTGAAGTTGGCCATTGATGACTTTGGCACCGGCTATTCGTCCCTCAGTTACCTCAAGCGCATCCCTGTGGATTACGTGAAGATCGACCAGACCTTTATTCGTGGCCTGGGCCAAGGGCGTGAAGACCTGGCGATTACCCGGGCAATCATCGCCATGGCCCACGGGTTGGCGCTCAAGGTGGTGGCCGAGGGTGTGGAGGACCAGCAGCAGATGGATTTCCTGCGGGCCGAACACTGCGATGAAGTGCAGGGCTACTTGATCAGTCGACCCATCGAGGCCGAAGGCTTGGCGGATTTGTTACGAAAAAATGCGCTTTTTCCCTAGCCGGAACGCGTGCGCACCCGCAGCTACAAAGCATTTGCCCGCTGATTCAGGGGGCAGCAGGGCGATTTAGTGATGCATCGAACGGGCAAATCAACAATTCTTGTAGTATAACTACAAGCTTGCTACATCCCTGGCGTCTGCCAATAACAAGAGTCCAGCCCTTTGAACCTGTTGCAACATATCGCCCAGTCGCGCCACCTGTTACGCAAATCGGAACTCAAGGTTGCCGATCACGTGCTGCTTGACCCTGCGGCCGTGATGCACAGTTCCATGGCTGACCTGGCCCACAGCGTGGGGATCAGCGAGCCGACCATCGTGCGCTTCTGCCGCGCCATCGGTTGTTCGGGGTTCCAGGACTTGAAGCTGAAGCTGGCCCAGAGCCTGGCGGCCGGCGCCAGCTTCGGCCAGTTCGCCATTCATGAAGACGACTCCGTCGCCGACTACAGCCTGAAAATCTTCGACACCACCCTGCACACCCTGATGGAGGTGCGGGAGAAGCTCGACCCGATCGAGCTGCAAAAAGCCGTGACTGCCATGTCCCAGGCCCAGCGCGTGGAGTTCTATGGCTTTGGTGCGTCCGGCGCGGTGGCGGCGGATGCCCAGCACAAGTTCTTTCGCTTGCTGCTGACGGCGGCGGCCTACAGCGACCCGCACATGCAGGCGATGTCGGCGGTAACGTTGAAGCCCACCGATGTGGCGATCTGCATTTCCCAGTCCGGCCGTTCCAAGGACTTGCTGATCACCGCCAACCTGGTGCGTGAAAGCGGCGCCTCGCTGATCACCTTGTGCCCGAGCCAGACACCGTTGGCGGAACTGTCCACCGTCAACCTGGCGATCGATGTACATGAAGACACCGAGATCTACACCCCGCTGACCTCGCGTATCGCCCACCTGGTCGTGATCGACGTGCTGGCAATGGGCGTGGCGATGGCGCGCGGGCCGAGCCTGGTCAACCACCTCAAGAGCGTCAAGCGCAGTTTGCGCAGCCTGCGGTTGTCGCCCAAGTCCGTCAAAGCCCTCGACGACTAAGAGTCGTACACCGATCAAAAATGTGGGAGCAAGCCCATTCCCACATTTGGATCTTCAGCGGATTCAGGAAGATTCATCGTCCTGTAACCCCCGCGCCGCCAAACCGTCATCCCCCGCGCCCATCCTGTACTCCCCGTACTCGCATTGGGAGACTCGAAATGGCCCGGCACTACGAAGACAGCACCAGCACCGTCAAGACCCGTCGTCAGCAGGAAGACCAGCGCCGCATGGCGTTCCGGCGTGCAATTGAAGACCGTTGCGACCAGCGCCAATTACAGCAAAGCATCAGTGATTATCCGGAGCTGCACTGGCAGGCCCCCGCGGCCGCCCAGCGAAGCGTTCAGCCAACGCGCTGATCTGCACCCGCTCGTTGCGGATAAAGCCCAGGAACGCATGGGCCACCGGTGACAGGCGCTTGGCCTTGGCTTGCACCAGGCACCAACTGCGGTACAGCGGCAGCTCTTCCACCGGCAGCTCCTTGAGCCCGCCGGTGGCCAGCTCCAGGTTCAGGGCGTGGCGTGTCAAAAGCGCCACGCCCAACCCCGCCACGACGCACTCGCGCTGTGCCTCGGCCGAGGCCACTTCCACCGTCTGGGTGAAGTGCACGCGCTTTTCCTTGAAATATTCCTCGCAGGCCAGTCGCGTCCCGGAACCCGGCTCGCGCAGCAGCAGGGTGTAAGGCTCCAGGTCTTGCAGGCGCAACGGGCCTTGCAGGCTCAGCGGATGGTCTGGCGGCGCCACCGCCACGATCGGGTTGTTGAGAAACGGCAGGAACTCCAGGCCCATGTCCTGGGGCACCATGGACATGATCACCAGGTCGTCACGGTTGTCCGACAGCCGGCGGATCACCTGGGCGCGGTTGACCACCGTGAGGTGCAGTTGCACCTCCGGGTGCTGGCGCTTGAAGGCGGCGAACAAGTGCGGCACGAAGTATTTGGCGCTGGATTCCACCGCCAGTTTCAGTTGGCCCTGTAGCGAGCCCTGCATGTCCGAGAGCTGCATATCGAGGTTTTCCAGGCGCCCGAAGATGTCCCGGCTGGCGCGTTGCAGGGCTTCGGCGGCTTCGGTCATGTAGAGCTTTTTGCCTACGTAGTCGAACAGCGGCTGGCCGATCAGCTCTTCGAGCTGGCGGATTTGCAGGCTGACCGCCGGTTGGGTCAGAGACATTTCCTCGGCTGCACGGCTGTAGGAACGCAAATCGCAGACTTCATTGAAGATCTGCAACTGGCGTAATGTCATACGCATCAATGACTTACGCATAATTCAAAAGGTCTCGCCGGGGTCTGTCCGATCAACTATAAGTCTTTACTTATACACAACCCAATAATTATTGATTTTTGTTAATCCCTAAGTGCGCATAGTGTGTCTCTCGCGACTGGCTGGAAACATTTGGTCACGCGCCGACCTGGTCTAGCAGGTCGAAGAACGCAGCAATCGGCTCAAGGGAATTTCCAAGTGATAACAAAGATCCTGATCGCCAACCGTGGTGAGATTGCCGTCCGCATCGTGCGGGCCTGTGCCGAAATGGGTATCCGTTCGGTGGCGGTCTTTTCCGACGCTGACCGTCATGCCTTGCACGTCAAGCGCGCCGACGAGGCCCACAGCATTGGTGCCGAGCCCCTGGCCGGTTACCTGAACCCGCGCAAGCTGGTGAACCTGGCGGTGGAAACCGGCTGCGACGCGTTGCACCCCGGCTACGGTTTCCTGTCGGAAAACGCCGAACTGGCCGATATCTGTGCCGAACGCGGAATCAAATTCATTGGTCCATCGGCCGAAGTGATTCGCCGCATGGGCGACAAGACTGAAGCGCGCCGCAGCATGATCAAGGCTGGCGTACCGGTCACCCCAGGCACCGAAGGCAACGTCGCCGACATCGCCGAAGCCCTCACCGAAGGCGACCGTATTGGTTACCCGGTGATGCTCAAGGCCACCTCCGGTGGTGGCGGTCGCGGTATCCGTCGTTGCAACAGCCGCGAAGAACTCGAACAAGCCTTCCCCCGCGTAATCTCCGAGGCCACCAAGGCCTTCGGTTCAGCGGAAGTGTTCCTGGAAAAATGCATCGTCAACCCCAAGCACATCGAGGCGCAGATCCTCGGTGACAGCTTTGGCAACGTGGTGCACCTGTTCGAGCGCGACTGCTCGATCCAGCGCCGTAACCAGAAGCTCATCGAAATTGCCCCAAGCCCGCAACTGACCCCCGAGCAGCGCGCCTACATCGGCGACCTGTCGGTGCGCGCGGCCAAGGCCGTGGGCTACGAGAACGCCGGCACCGTGGAGTTCCTGCTCGCCGAGGGCGAGGTGTACTTCATGGAGATGAACACCCGGGTGCAGGTGGAACACACCATCACCGAAGAAATCACCGGGATCGACATCGTCCGTGAGCAGATCCGTATCGCCTCGGGCCTGCCGCTGTCGGTGAAACAGGAAGACATCCAGCACCGTGGCTTTGCGTTGCAGTTCCGCATCAACGCCGAAGACCCGAAGAACAACTTCCTGCCCAGCTTTGGCAAGATCACCCGCTACTACGCGCCTGGCGGCCCCGGCGTGCGTACCGATACGGCGATCTACACCGGCTACACCATCCCGCCGTTCTACGACTCCATGTGCCTGAAACTGGTGGTGTGGGCGTTGACCTGGGAAGAAGCCATGGATCGCGGCCTGCGTGCCCTGGACGACATGCGCCTGCAAGGCGTGAAGACCACCGCCGCCTACTACCAGGAAATCCTGCGCAACCCGGAATTTCGCAGCGGCCAGTTCAACACCAGTTTTGTGGAAAGCCACCCTGAGCTGACCAACTACTCGATCAAGCGCAAACCCGAAGAGCTGGCCCTGGCCATCGCCGCCGCCATCGCCGCCCACGCAGGCCTGTGAGGAATATAACAATGAGCAAGAAGATCTTCGTTACCGACACCATCCTGCGCGACGCCCACCAGTCGTTGCTGGCGACCCGGATGCGCACTGATGACATGCTGCCGATCTGCGACAAGCTCGACAAAGTCGGCTACTGGTCCCTGGAAGTCTGGGGCGGTGCGACCTTCGACGCCTGTGTGCGCTTCTTGAAAGAAGACCCGTGGGAGCGCCTGCGCAAACTGCGCGCTGCGTTGCCTAACACGCGTCTGCAAATGCTCCTGCGTGGGCAGAACCTGCTGGGCTACCGCCACTACAGCGACGATGTGGTCAAAGCCTTCGTCGCCAAGGCCGCCGTGAATGGCATCGACGTGTTCCGCATCTTCGACGCCATGAACGACGTGCGTAACCTGCGCGTGGCCATCGAAGCGGTGAAAGCGGCGGGCAAACACGCCCAGGGCACTATCGCCTACACCACCAGCCCGGTGCACACCATCGAGGCGTTCGTGGCCCAGGCCAAGCAAATGGAGGCCATGGGTTGCGACTCGGTGGCGATCAAGGACATGGCCGGCCTGCTGACCCCGTACGCTACCGGCGAACTGGTCAAGGCGCTGAAGGCCGAGCAAAGCCTGCCGATCTTTATTCACTCCCACGACACCGCTGGCTTGGCTGCGATGTGCCAACTCAAGGCCATCGAAAACGGCGCCGATCATATCGACACCGCCATCTCCAGCTTCGCCTGGGGCACCAGCCACCCAGGCACCGAGTCGATGGTCGCGGCCCTCAAAGGCAGCGAATTCGACACCGGCCTGGACCTGGAACTGTTGCAGGAAATCGGCCTGTACTTCTATGCCGTGCGCAAGAAGTACCACCAGTTCGAAAGCGAATTCACCGCCGTCGACACCCGTGTGCAAGTCAACCAGGTACCGGGCGGGATGATTTCCAACCTGGCCAACCAGTTGAAAGAGCAGGGCGCCCTCAACCGCATGAGTGAAGTGCTGGCTGAAATCCCGCGGGTGCGTGAAGACCTGGGCTTCCCGCCGCTGGTGACCCCGACCTCGCAGATCGTCGGTACCCAGGCGTTTTTCAACGTGCTGGCCGGCGAGCGCTACAAGACCATCACCAACGAAGTGAAGCTCTACCTGCAAGGCGGCTACGGCAAGGCGCCGGGCACGGTGGATGAGAAACTGCGGCGCCAGGCCATCGGCAGCGAAGACGTGATCGACGTGCGCCCGGCCGACCTGCTCAAGCCGGAAATGACCAAACTGCGCGGCGAAATCGGCGCGTTGGCCAAGTCCGAAGAAGACGTGCTGACCTACGCCATGTTCCCCGATATCGGGCGCAAGTTCCTCGAAGAGCGTGAAGCCGGCACCTTGTCCCCTGAAGTGCTGTTGCCAATCCCCGAAGCGGGCGGCGTGGCGCGTGCTGGTGGCGAAGGTGTGCCGACCGAGTTCGTCATCGACGTGCACGGCGAAAGCTACCGCGTCGACATCACCGGTGTCGGCGTCAAGGCTGAAGGCAAGCGTCACTTCTACCTGTCCATCGACGGCATGCCGGAAGAGGTGGTGTTCGAACCGCTCAACGAGTTCGTCGGCGGCGGCACCAGCAAACGCAAGCAGGCCAGCGCGCCTGGGCATGTGAGCACCGCGATGCCGGGCAATATCGTCGATGTGTTGGTCAAGGAAGGCGACGTGGTCAAGGCCGGCCAGGCCGTGCTGATCACCGAAGCGATGAAGATGGAGACCGAAGTGCAGGCGGCCATCGCCGGCAAGGTCACCGCTGTTCATGTGGCCAAGGGCGACCGGGTCAACCCTGGCGAGATCCTGATTGAGATCGAAGGCTGATCGACAGCCTTCGACACTACCGCTTAATCCTCGGGGGGGCATGTGCCCCCCTTTTTTTTCGCCTGGATTATTAGAAGCTCAGCGTCCATTGTCCGAGGACACTCTGGTTACTGCTACGCGTGCCGAATTCGCTGCTGTAGGTCAGGCCGATGCTCTGGCTGGCGGAGACTCCCACATCCAGCCCAGCCTTCAGCGCAAGACTGTCGCGGTCCAGCGAGGAGCCGTCGATGACGAAGTCACTGTTGAACACGGCCTTGTTCACCCACGCCGAAGACTGGCGCACGCGACTGGTGACATCCCCGTAAAGGTGTTCCCAGTGGGTGCTCAGGTGTGGCTTGAGGGCCATCTGGTTGTCCAGTGTGTAGAGGCTGGCCAGGCGCACACCCAAGGTGCTGCTGAGGTTGTCCTGGGTCTGCGCGCCGACGTTCAGGGCTGTCATGCCGCCCTTTTCCTTGAAACTCTTACGCTGGTAACGCTGATAGCCCAGGCCGATAAAAGGTTCTGTATTGAACGTGCCGCTGTCCAACCGATAGCCCAACTCGGTGAAGGCATTCTGGCTTTGGGCCTTGTATTGGCCGTTGACGCGTTCGCGGTAGTCAATGAAGTCGAAGTCGATGCTGCGCTTGTTCTGGCCACTGTGGTTGCTATGGATCGCCCCCAGGCGCAGCGCGAGTGGCCCATCCTGGCGCACGGCATACGCGCCCAGGTGCCAGCTGTCGAGGTCGGCCTTGAAGCGTTTGGCGCTCAGGTCACTGTCCGATTTACCGACCATTGCGCCCACCCGCCATGCGGGGTCCACCGCCCAGTCGGCGCCCAGCATCAAACCTTGAGTGCTTTGCTTCACACCAGCGCTGCCGCGTTGGCCGTCGAGCCTGCCGGTGTTACCCAGGCCTTGGACCCAGAGCCGGCCAGGGCCGGAGCGAGTGGTGGAGTCATTCAACTCGCGCATGGCCGAGAGCAGGCCGTTGCTGATCTGGTTCATGTTGTTTTGTGTGGCACTGCCCAGATTGGCGTTCTGGCTGCCGGCCAGTTGCTCCAGCACCGCACCGATTCTTCCAGGGGCCAGGTTGCCCATGTAACGGGCGTCATCTGCAATCAGATACTGCTCGCGCACGCTCAAGTTGCCTGACTCCAGCAAGGCGTCCACCGCACGGTCCAGCACCTGGGCCACGCCCCGAGCGTTATCGGTGGTGGCGTAATCGACGAAGTAAAACGGCGTGGCCGGTTCGGGGGAGGCGGGCGGGTGGTCGCTGGGCGGTTCCATATCCCCGCGTGCTGAGGCTATTTGAATGCTGAAGGCGCTCAGCGCGAAGGCAATGACAAGGGCAAGTCGCTTGGATGTGCAGGGCATACGGTCCCAACCTCTAATATGTGAGGCGGGGAATTTAGCGAGGCTGCGGGAGGATAACTGTCGGGGGGCGCGTTCGAGGCCAGCGGGAGATGTCTTTAGTCCGGGGCGAATCAAGGCGTGGGGGTTGTGGTCTGAAAAGACGCTGCCGCCCTGCGGCAAGGGCAGACGAGGTGTGATGGATTTGCATTTTATTGCGTTTTATAGGGTACTGATCTGCTCTGGATGCATTTTAATGCGTTAAATCAGCGCGTCTGTCGATTTGGATGCACTATATTGCATATTAGGTGCCGGCTAACCTCTTGAGGATGCATTAAATTGCAAATGGAACCGATCCACTCACTCATGCTGCAAATTTATACTGAGGGTCATTGGCACGATGCCATGCGGCTGGAGTTCTCCGAGCCGCAAAAAGGCTTTGAGGGGCCCTGTCGGTTTCACTATCGCCAGGATTATCTCGTCGAAAACCTTGATGACATTCAACAGGCGTTTTCCAACGCCGTGAGTGGCCGTTTCCCTCTGGAGTGGGATGTTACTTTCCTCAAGACAGCTCCCGCGTTCTTACACGACATTGCGCCGGCAGGTGCGGCGAAGCGTTTTCTGATGAGGCGAGTCGGCGAGAGCAAGCCGGACAATGTCAGCGTGGACCTGTTTTTACTCGGCCGCTGCACGCCGGCGCCCATTGGCAACTTGCGTATCAAGGAATCCGTTGAGGCATTGGGTGCCCGCTTGCCCATCGGCTTTGCCCGGCAGGATGTGATTAGCCGCGATAACGGTTTTCTGGAATATGCCTACGAGCAAGGCGCCGCCATTGGCGGAGCGACCGGAGCAGGGGGGGAGGCGCCGAAGCTATTGATGGCGCAGAGTCGCGAAGGCCTGCTGTATCCGGATGCGATTCTTGAAGACGCCGATGTTGCCCAGCATTGGTTTATCAAATTTGCCCGCAATGGTGCGACCCTCAACGATCAAGCGATCCTCAGGAGCGAATTTCACTACTACAAGGCGCTCCAGGCATTAGGCATCGAAACCGTCGCCGCCCAGGGGTTGGCATTGGAGGAGGCGTCCAAGCCCAGCCTGTGGATGCATCGGTTTGATCGTAATGTGACGGCGACGGGTGTCGAGCGGCTGGCGGTCGAGTCGATTTATTCATTGGCGGGTGTGATCACACCTGGCAGCTACATGGATCATCTGGAAGTTGTGCAGATGCTGGCCGATCAATGGATAAAGGTTGGCCAGGCAGATGAAGTCGCGGACCTGATTGCCGACTATTTGCGGCGGGACTTGCTCAACAAAATCCTCGGCAACTCGGATAACCATGGGCGTAACACCTCGATTATTCGCGAACGTGCCTCTGTGCGCCTGGCGCCGATTTACGACTTGGCCCCGATGGTCATGGATGCCGAGGGTATTACCCGCACCACCAAGTGGCCCAAGGCCCTGGAAGTGGCCGGTGAAATCAACTGGCGCGGCGTATGCACCGCGCTGGCCGGTTTTGTCGATCCGCAGCAAGCCTTTGAACGACTGCGAGCAGATGCCGAGCACTTGCGGGCGTTGCCGGACCTCCTGGTGGCAAGCGGTTTGCCAGCCGTCACCCTGAATCACCCGGCCATCGCGCTCGGCAAGCTGGACCAACGATTGAAGCAATGGGGGCTCGGATGACCATCAGCATGGATACACGCGCCTTGTTGATTGAGAGCGTGGAACAGGGCCTGGCCCAGGGCACCCTGCAGATCGGCGAAGCCGTGCGCCGGCTGCGGGTTGAAGTCACGGGCCTGCACCAGAGCCAATTCGCCAGGATGTGCAAGATTTCCGTGCGCACCCTGGTGCATATCGAGCATGGCGAGGGCAATCAGACGCTCAAGTCGTTGAACGCGGTGTTCCGGCCGTTCGGTTTGCAGATGGGCGTGGTCAAGGTGCGACGTCAGACGGGCTGAACATCAGCCGCGTCGTACATACCCCTTGCCGTAATGGCGCTCCATCCGCGCCTGGATCAGCTCCAGCCCGATGGACAGCATCCAGTAGATAATCGCTGCGGTGGTCAGCATTTCGATATAGCGATAGCTCGACCGGCCATAGGATTGTGCGAGGAACATCACTTCCCAGACGCCCATCACCGAAATCAGCGAAGAATCCTTGAGCATCGAGATGAACTGGTTGGTGGTCGGCGGAATAATCGTGCGCATGGCCTGCGGCAGGGTCACGTGCCAGAAGATCGCGCTGTCGCGCATGCCCAGGGCCAGGGCGGCTTCCCGTTGGCCGTGGGGTACGCCGAGAATGCCGGCGCGAAAAATCTCGCTCAGATAAGCGCCATAGTTCAGCGACAAGGCGATGATCCCGGCGGCGATGGCGCCCAGCACCAGGCCCAGTTGCGGCAAGCCCAGATAGATCAGCAGGATCTGGATCAGCAGCGGGGTGCCGCGAAAGAACGACGCGTAGAAACTGGCAATGCCAAAGGCCACGGCACTTTTCGACAAGCGCCCCAGCGCGGTGACAAAGCCCAGCACCGACGACGCCACAATCGAACACAGGCATAGAAATAGCGTCAGCGCTGCGCCTTGCAGGAAGCCATTGGGCGCTAGGTGCAGGCCCAGCAGATTGGGCAGTTTGTCGAGGATGATCGAGAACTTCAGGTCAAAGCTCAGGAAAAAACTCGCGAACAGCACAAACAATGCCGCCCAGGTCAGGTACAGGCGGGTGCGGAAACCGAACAGCCGCTGCACGCGCGATTCGGGAGGTGTAGGGAACGCGCTCATTGGCTGATATCGGCGCCGATCCACTTCTGCGACAGCTTGCTCAAGGTGCCGTCCTGTTTCAGTTGGGCGAAGACTTCACGCACTTTGTTGTCCCATTGCGGGTCGCCTTTCTCGATGGCCACCGAATTGGGCTCCGAGTACAGTGCCTCGCCGGCGAGCTTGAAACGTTTGTCTTCGCTCAGGCGCGGTTGGGCGGTTACCAGGTTGGTGAGGATCGCATCCAGACGCACACCAGCGCCCAGGCCGAGGTCCTGGAAGGCCACGTTATCGGTGTCGTAGGGCGCGATCTGCACATTCTCGAACGGGTACTGCAAGTGCGTGTCTTCGGCCCCTTCGATCACCAGATTCTTGTTCAGGTAGCTTTCATAGCTTGAAGCGCTGGTGAGCCCGACCTTCTTGCCGCTCAGGTCCTTGGCGCCGTGGATCCGCTCATCCTTGGCATTGACCACAATCACCGCCGGCGAGGCGTAGTACTGCACCGGGAAATCAAACACCTCGGCGCGGGCCTTGCTCGGGGTCATGGAGCAGATGCAAATGTCGTAACGCCCGCTCCAGCGGCCGGCGGCGATCACATCCCATGAAGGGGTTTCCAGGCGCAGCTTCACGCCCAGCTTCTGCGCCACCGCCTTGGCCACATCCACATCGAAGCCGTCGAGTTGGTTTTGCTCATTGAGGAACGAGAACGGTGGGTAGCTTTCCATCAGCACGCCGACCAACTCCTTTTTCTGCTCGATACGGTCCAGGGTGGCACCGCCGAAGGCTTGGGTCGAGGCAGCCAAAATTGTCAGGCCCAGGGCCAATAGCGGTTTGATGTTCAAGGAGGGCACCTGACTAAAAAAGAGGTTGTGATAAGGCGAATTGAGCGTATTAAATAGTTATAAGAACGACTCTCATAGTGAGTTATTTTCATAAGCTTATGAGTAAAAAGCATATGGGCGCAGCAACTACAGTAATTTTGGACGGCGGCATGGGCCGCGAACTGCAGCGCCGTGGCGCGCCCTTCAGGCAACCGGAATGGTCGGCGCTGGCATTGAGCGAAGCACCGCAGGCGGTGGAGGCGGTACACGCGGCTTATATCCAGAGCGGTGCCAATGTGATCACCAGTAACAGCTATGCGGTTGTGCCTTTTCATATTGGTGAAGCGCGGTTTGCCGCTGAAGGGCAGGCCCTGGCGGCGTTGGCTGGCGAACTGGCACGGCGGGCGGTGAATGCATCGGGTAAGGCGGTGCGGGTGGCGGGCTCGTTGCCGCCGCTGTTCGGTTCCTATCGGCCCGACCTGTTTGAGGCGGCGAGGGCAAGCGAATTGCTAGCACCACTGGTGGCAGGCCTGTCCCCCCATGTGGACCTGTGGCTGGCAGAAACCCAGAGTTCAATTGCCGAAGCACGCGCCATCCACGCGGGGCTGCCAGAGGACGGCAAGCCGTTCTGGCTGTCGTTTACCCTCAAGGATGAAGACACCGACGCAACACCGCGCCTGCGCTCCGGCGAACCGGTGGCGGACGCGGCCGAAGCGGCGGCACAGTTGGGTGTGCAGGTGTTGTTGTTCAATTGCAGCCAGCCCGAGGTGATCGGTGCGGCGATTGATGCCGCCCACCAGGCATTTGCCCGCCTGGGGGTGACGATTCAGATCGGCGCCTACGCCAACGCCTTCCCACCGCAACCCAAGGAGGCCACAGCCAACGACGGCCTCGACCCGCTGCGCGAGGACCTTGACCCGCCCGGCTACCTGCACTGGGCCACCGATTGGCAAGCGCGCGGCGCCAGCCATCTGGGCGGTTGCTGCGGGATTGGGCCGGAGCATATTGCGGTGCTGGCGCAAAAACTGGGTTAAGGCTTAAAGCGCCTGGCGGCGACACTCCGCCAGGCCCTTCAACTGGCCCGAACCCACCTGGTTACCCTCAGACAACCACGCCTCAAACCCCGCGCCCACCGTCGGCCACTCCCCATCCAGAATCGAATACCACGCGGTATCGCGGTTCTGCCCCTTGACCACCATGTGCTGGCGGAATACCCCTTCAAAACTGAAGCCCAGGCGCTCGGCTGCGTACTTGGAGCGGGCATTGGCGTTGTTGCACTTCCATTCCAGGCGTCGGTAGCCCAGTTCAAAGGAATGCCTGGCCAGCAGATACACCGCCTCGGTGCTTTTTGGCGAGCGCTGCATCGGCGCGCCGAAGGTGACGTGGCCGATTTCGATGCGACCCTGGGCCGGGACGATCGACATCAGGCTGAGGATGCCCTGCACGTCGCCGCTGGCACGGTCGATCACACTGAAAAAGTACGGGTCGCTGTTAAGCGCGTGATTGTTCAGCCAGGCGTCGAAGGCCGCGCGCTCGGGAAACGGGCCATAGGGCAAGTAGTCCCACAGCTTGGGGTCGGCGCCGGGCCCTTCGAGGGCTTGCCACAAACCATCGCCGTGGCGGGCCGGGTCGAGTTTTTCCAGGCGGATAAAGCGTCCTTCGATCAGCTCTGCGCTGGGCGCCGGGGCGCCTTTCCAGTCGGCCGGTGATATCGACATGCGGTGCTCCTTAAAGGCCTTTGCGAAACTGGATAAAACCAGGGCGCTCGGCGATACGTTCGTAGAGGGTAATGGCGGTCGCGTTGCTTTCATGGGTCAACCAGTGGACCTTGCAGCAACCGTCAGCCTTGGCGGTGGTGTAGACGAATTCGATCAGCTTGCGCCCAACCCCGGTACCGCGCTGGGCGGGGTCCACCAGCAAGTCCTGCAGGTAGCAGGCGTTCTCGATGCTCCAGTTGGAGCGATGGTAGATGAAGTTGACCATGCCCACTGCCTTGCCGTCGTGCCAGGCCAGGGCCGAATGGGTTGGTTCGTTGGGGTCGATCAGGCGTTGCCAGGTGCTGGTGCTGACCGCGTCCGGCAGTTCGGTGTTGTAGAAGCGCAGGTAAGCCTGCCACAGCGGCAACCATGCGGCGTGGTCGGCATGGGTGACCTGGCGGATTTCAATCGGGTTCATACGGGCTCCTTGGGCATGAATCGGGCGAGGGTCTGGTCGCGCACATCGAGGCTGGCAGCCAGGCCTTCACGCACGCCGGCAATATCCGCCGCGCTGCGGTTCTGGCTGAGTTTGCGTTTGCCGATCAAGCGCTCGATCGGCAGGGCGAATCCGACGATGGCCTTGAGCATGCCGTCAATATAGTCGGCCGGGGCATCGCTGACTTTCCATGGCTGGGCGCGACCGGTTTCGTGGCGCTCGGTGAGGGCGCCGACGACACCCAGCAGGCGCTCGGCATCGGTGAACACCTCGGCCTGGCCGTAAGCGTGTACGGCGATGTAGTTCCAGGTCGGCACGACTTTGCCGTGCTCGGCCTTGGCCGGATAAAACGCCGGGCTGACGTAGGCCTCGGCACCAGCAAAAATCACCAGGGCCGCGCTGGCGTTTTGCAGGTCCTGCCACTGCGGGTTGGCCTTGGCCAAGTGTCCGTAGAGGGTGCCGTTGGGGCCTTCATCAGGATTGAGCAGCAACGGCAGGTGGCTGGCCTGCAGGCCCTGCTCGCCAAAGGTCACCAACTGCGCCAGGCGGGTGTGCTGGATCAGTTGCTGCAGCTCGGGCAGATCGTCGAGGGCAAAGGCACGGGGTGTGTACATGGAAATTTTCCTTGGCGAATGCCTGCATCCTAGGCAGGCTAATGGTTCGTTGTAAGAGCCATCTTTGGCCTATTTCATAGGTCCAATTTACGGAGTGTCTGTCATGCCCCCGTTAGAGCCGCCGCTGTCGTTCAACCCGGCCGGGATTGACCTGGATCGCCGCCAGGGCCTGACGCGCCAGTTATACGAGGCGCTGCGTCTGCGGGTTCTGGATGGGCGGCTGGTCAGCGGCACGCGACTACCGGCCAGCCGCGATCTGGCGGCGGCCTTGGCGATTTCCCGTAACAGCGTGGTGCGGGCCTACGATCAGCTGTATGCCGAAGGCTTTATCGAAGGACGGGTGGGTGATGGAACCTACGTGGCACAACTGCCTACCAGCAAGACGGTGGCCAAAAAACTATCCACAAAAGTGTCCACAGGGTTATCAACAGGCTTATCCCCAGCCTTATCCACAAAACGTGAAGATTTAGCTGGAAACTTGTCCAGTAAAGTTATCCACAGCCCGGCCCTGGAGCGCCTGCAAAACAACCATTTACCATCGCCACCCAGTGGTCCGCCTCGGGCTTTCAGGGTGGGTGTGCCGGCCTTTGATTTATTTCCGTTCGACGTCTGGGCCAAGCTCAATGCGGCTTTCTGGCGCAAGCCGGACTTACAGCAACTGTGCTATGGCGACCCGGCGGGGGACGAACGCCTACGCGGGCTGATCGCGGCCTACCTGCGCAGTTCCAGAGGCATGCAGTGCACCGCTGAGCAAATAGTGATCACCAGTGGCGCGCAACAGGGAATAAGCCTTTGTGCACAGCTGCTGGTGGAGCCCGGAGATGCCGTAGCGATCGAAAATCCCGGCTACCGGGCGGCAGGGCATGCGTTCGCGATTGCCGGTGCCAAACTCCATGGCGTAGCGGTAGACGCCGAAGGCATCGATTGCACGGCATTGAACGCACTCAACGACTGCCGTCTGGCCTATGTCACGCCGTCCCACCAGTACCCGACTGGGGTGGTGATGAGCCTGGTGCGACGCCTGGAATTACTGGCCTGGGCCGAGCGCACGGGCGGCTGGATCATCGAGGACGATTACGACGGCGAGTACCGTTACAGCGGCGCGCCCCTGGCACCGCTGGCGGCCCTGGATCGCAGCGGTCGGGTGCTCTACGTGGGCACATTCGGCAAGGTGGCGTTCCCGGCGTTGCGCCTGGGTTATCTGGTCCTGCCACAGGCAATGGTGGACGCCTTCACCCGGCGCCGCGCCGTGGATGTGCGGCATTCGGAGGTCAGCACTCAGGCGGTGATGGCCGAGTTCATGGTAGCGGGGCATTTCCAGCGGCATATCCGTCGGATGCGTCGTGCCGCCTTGAGTCGACGCAATGCCTTGCTGGCCGGTTGGCCTGCCAATGTGCCAGGTATGGGCAGCCTGCCCGGTGTCGCAGCAGGGTTGCACCTCACAGTGCGGGTGGAAAGCCTGGCTCGGGAAGCGCAATTGCTGGCCCAGGCCCGGGCGATGGATGTCGAAATCAACGGTTTGAGCAGCTACTGGTTGCCCGATTCCATCCCGATACCAGACTCGCGCGCCGGCCTGGTATTGGGGTTTGCCGCCGTGCCCGAAGAGGCCATCGCCCAGGCCCTGGCAAGGTTGCGCAAGGCCTGGCAGGTCGGATGATAATCAGCTCTGGAAGAATAGGGAGCGGGCCAACTGCGGACTGATTTCACTGCGATAGATTGCGATCTGGTCGCGGACACTCAAGCCTGTGCGGTGGATGGCGCCTCCAAGTTTCTGTTGGTTGCGGGTCTTGAGGTGGCCGGCGATGTAGTGTTCGAGCTCTGCTTGCGGCGACTCATAGTGAAAGTGCGCGTACCAAAGCACCGCGTGAGTTTGATGATCACGCACCTCGTATTCGTCGAGGTAGTTTTTCCCGGGGCCCTTGAGCCGTCGGCGGGTGAGCACTTTGGCGATTTTCACCAGCCCTTGGCTATGCAGCCATTCCACCCGTGCTGCCGTCGGCGGTTGCTGTTTGGTCATTTCGATGCGGGTGCTTGTTCCCAGCTCGTAGAGCCGCGTAGCCGCGTTGTTGAGTTTGCGGTTGAGGGTGGCGGCGGGAGGGCGGTCGCTTTCGGTGAGGTTGAGTTGAGTCAGAGCTTCTTCGATGGTGCTCGCCGCGCGTTCCAGGCGTGCAGCGTACTGATGAAACATTTCTTCGATTTCCACCGGGATGCGTCCGGCTTTCTTCGAGTGGCTCAAGGTTCGCAAGGTGGCGGCGGGCTCTTCGTCCAACAGGCTCTGCCCGGTATTGATACTCCGACTCAGGTCGATGGCCTGGGGTACAAGGGAAGCTGAGGAGGGGCTCTCCCGCTCGACCCAGACCCCTGGGCTTTTTTCGTGAAAGGTCGCGATGACCTTGCCCGTCACGGGTGCCTTGACGTCCACCAGGCTACGTTCGGCTTCACGGGGCTCGCCCACCACGACCCCGTTGAAGCGCGTCTTGATGACTTTGCGTTTGGGCGCCGGCGGTGTTTTTGATGGGCCGGGTTTGGGCTCCTGGGCTTTTCTTTCCTTGAGCAGCCCCACCAGTTCCTGAACCGCCTGCTGGTTGAATTGTTCGACTTGTTGGCGGAGGTTTTCCAGCGGCTCTCGTTGCACCTGCTCCGGGTATTCGGTGTGTAGGTCCAGCAGGCGCTGGTCGACAATTGCAAATTGGTCGAGCAGGCTGTTCAACACTTCAATGCGCTCGTTCAGGTCACTGACGCTGGCTTCTACCAGTGTCTCGATCCACGTTTGTACGTTGAGATCGGCGATATCGATGATGTCATTGAGTTGGGCGTGGGCGTTGGTGAAGGCCTCCCCACTGCCTTCGCCAATACACAGGTAGCGGCTGAGGGTGAGTTGCAGCGCCTTGAGGTCGTAAAGCTTGAATTCGGGCAAGGCTTTCATGGTGGTCTGGATGACTTTTGCACCCTCTATGCCTAGGCCCTCCAACTCGCGAAAGCGCGAAAGCGCGTACTCCATGCGGTTGATCATATCCAGGTTCAACTTAGCCATTGTCTGGGCGATTTCGCTGCGCTGTTTTAAGTTCTGGCCGGTAACGGCTTCTATGTCTCCCACCGCTACCAACAACTTTTCGCGAAAGACAGGGAGACGTTCTGAGATAGCAGAGCGTGTCAGCAGCAGTTGTTTGTTCAAGTAATCGATCATGCTGCTCTGGTAGTTGGGCACCGAGTCGAGGATGTTCAGCGATCGCAGTTGACGAATGGGCACGTCATATTCGGCCAGGCGGCTGTCCACCTTGTCGAGGAATGTCTGGCGCTGGCGGTCGGCGGACGGCCCGGGAGTCGGGTCTATCGCCGCGTGCGCCGCTGATACTTCGGCCTGCCCGCGTTTTTCTTCGGCGTCGAATTTGTTGAGTTTCTCCCTGAGGTCGTTGATCCGGGAGGGTGTCTTGCCTCGGGCAGATTGCCGGCGGTTCCGGAAGCCGGCGCCACGCAGGCGCAGGCGGGTATCGACAAACCATTGACCGGCCAGGTTACTCACCAGTAAAGGGCCGTTGTGGGAGGGGCGTTTTGGGTCGACGATCACGACACTGTCGTTTTCATCCACCGTGACCTCGAACCAGCGGACTCCGACGGGTGCATACCATTTATCGGCAAGCGAATAGAGATGCAGGTGAGCCCCTGCTTCTTTGATCGGCTCCCCCAGCCCTTCGGGTTTGGCAATGTTGAAGCGCTCCAGTGTTGTTCCCAGGTTTGCGGGTGCGCGATTGAGCGGGCCGCTGGTATACAGGGGCCCTTGATGGTGAGCGGGTAGATCGGCATCGGGCAGGTTGGGTTGTTGCGTCACGGGGACTTTGCGGGCCGGTAGCGGTACGATTTCAGGATCCGTCACGGGGGTGGATTCAGGTACCGGCGGTTGCTCCTTGATCGTCTTTCGCCCCGGCGGATGTCGCAGGGCGACGTGCAGCACCAGGGCCATGCCCAGGTTGAGCAGCAGGTCGACCTGCGCCGCCCAGGAAGCTTTCCCGTCGGGCCCTGGCTCGGTTTGGGCGGATGCTTGCAGGTCGTCCATGATTTGCCAGATCCAGACGGCGATCCCGGCTGTACGCCCCATGAATGGCAAGGCTGCGCTGAAAATCATCCAGCCGGCTTGCCGGTAGCTTGCCCAGCGTTTCTTCACGTTGGATACCGATTGCCGAGTGGCCAGTTCAACCATCGCATTGGCGTTGTCCTTGAACAGCGTCGCCAGGGTGTCGTTGCCTACCACTTCATCGCTCAAGGCAATGGGACCGCTCATTTGCATCACCACCTGCGGCTCCACCAGCCCGCGCACGACGGTCCACGGTGAGGGCAGTGCGGTGGGGAAGACGTATTGCTCGTAGTTAAAGCGCACGTTTTCGGGTAACCAGGCCAGCACCGAGTCGCGCAAGGTGCGGTGATGCTTGATGGCATAGAGCAGGTTTTGCCGTGACGGGTACTGAACCAGCACCGGCTCCAGCAGTGGGCGATACAGTAGGCACGGGCCTTGGGTGTGGTCGCGGGGACCGATCACGAACATATTGGCCACCACATCCTGTGTCTGGCCGGGGCGCAAGGTGGGGACAAACGCCAGGCGTCGGATGACGATTGCTTGCCCATCGACCTGCCGTTCATGCGCTTGCGCGTGCATGACAGCGGCGATATAGCGGTAACCACGATCATCGAGGCCATGCAGGCGTTGAATTTTCCACTGCAGTGCCAGCAGCGGCAGTTGCACCTGCAAGTGTGAGGTGTAGAGGGTTTGCCGGCTCTTTGACTCAATAGGGTCGTCAAGCAAGGTGCGCTTGATGAGGTTCGGATAGTGTTCGCCCAGGTCGAGGGTTTCGATCAGGTCCTTGAGGTAGCTGTACGTCAACCATGTGGGGCCATTGCCACCGTTGTAGCGCACGCTGGCCGTGCCGGTGGGTAGCCCGGTGAGATTATCCAGGGCCAGGTCGATCAGGTTGCACCGGGTGATGTCACTGGTGCCTGGTAGCACAAAGGTACCCCAGAGCACCGGGCTCTCGATACTGATCTCGATTTTGTCCAGGTTCAGGCTCGCGTCATTTCTGTGGGTCTGCATCTGGTTTTGCAGCTGCTGCCGGGCGTAGTCGCGGATCGGTGGGATACCGTCCTGGAAAGACTGCCCATGATTGTGCGTATGCAGTTCGGCCAGCTCGATCACGCACCGGCTGTAGGTCGATACATCCAGGTCCGAGGCACGAGCGAGCCAGTTGGGGAGCTGTTGATGGATCTGGCGGATATTCGACAGCGAGTCATCGCTCAAGTCTTCAATCACCGGCAGGATGCGGGCTACCGCCTGGCCGGTGACGACCGTTGCGGGAGGTGCTTCGAGGCTGGACGAGCCAACTACGCCGATTTCTTGCAGTTGCAGGGCGATCAGATTGCACGCCAGGCTATCGAAGAAATCACCGGTAGGTTCGTACAGTCGCCATTGCACACTCACGTCGGGTTGATATTGAGTAAGGCTCGCCGGCAACGCTTCGCCGAGTTTATCCAGCGACTCGAATTTCTCGTAACCGCTGATCAGCGAGTACGCCAGAATTCGCTGGCGCTGCTCGTGTACACCGATCAGCACGGCCATATCCGATAGGCCAATGTGAACGTCATTGTTGTTGTGATGCCCATCCATGTCGATCAGGTAAGCGTGTGTCTGGTACGTATCGGAGGCCTTGCGCTTGTCCAGCTCCGGAGCGTGGAACAACGTCCTGGCCATGGCGCAATCGTGCTCATCCCAACCTTCCTGGGTGGTGACATTCCACACCTTGCGCAGGGAATGGGAGAGCGTCTGCCAGCGCGGGCCTGACAGGCCATTGGAGGCATTCCAGTAATCGAGCTGCTGCTCCTGGAAGGCGGTGAATATCAGGGCCGATAGCTCATTGATCAACCGTGCGATGGCATCGATCTTCACCGGTAGGTGCACGGCAGGCTGGGCCTCCGGCTCCAGGGTGAGGAAATGCTCACCGTCGATATAGATCACCATGCTCGGCGACATGGCCTGGTTGGCCAGGATCGAGGTCAGTGATTGCGCGGAGGCGGGCGCCGACTGAATGACATCGCCGACGATGCGCCAGTGTGGCGTGATAACCATGGCCAGGTCCGGGTCGATAGTGAGTGTCGGGTATTGCTCAATGAGGGAGGAGCGCAACAGGTTGGCGGCGACATCCCGAATGGACGGACCAACGCTCAATTGCGTCAACAGTTCATAGTTACTGGGAGGGTGGTTGTTGGTGAGGGATGAGTCGTTGGGCATCTGCAGCTCCTTGGCCAGTGTCAGGCTTTAAGAGCGCCAAGGTAGTTTCCGGGAGGGAGGGAAAGACGGTAGATAAATAATCATGGCCGGGGCGGGCTCTCCCCGGCCATGAGTGATTATGTCCCGGACTTGATCTTGGTCCAGGCGCGGGTCCTGGCACGTTCGGCATCGCGGGCCAGGGGTTTCAAGGTGTAGAGCGTGGCCATCGCTGCTTCGCTGGGGTACAGGTTGGGGTTGTTGCGGATCGCTGGATCCACCTGTTCGGTGGCGTCCTTGTTGGGGTTGGGATAACCGACAAAATCGCTGATGGGGGCGATGACCTGGGGTTGCAGCAGGTAGTTGATAAAGGTGTAGGCGTCTTGCGGGTTTTTGGCGCCCTTGGGTATCGCAAGCATGTCGAACCAGATCGGCGCGCCTTCCTTGGGCAGGCGCATATCGACCGTCACCCCGTTCTTGGCTTCTTTGGCACGGTTGGCAGCCTGGGAGAAGCTGCCGGAATAGCCGACGGCCACGCAGATATCACCGTTGGCGATGTCGGCCATGTATTTGGAGGAGTGAAAATAGGTGATGTACGGCCGGATCTTGAGCAGCAGGGCCTCGGCTTTTTCATAGTCCTTGGGGTTGCTGCTGTTGGGGTCCAGGCCCAGGTGTTGCAAGGCCAGGGGCAGGATTTCCGACGGCGAATCGAGAAGGGCGACGCCGCACTGCTTGAGCTTGCTGATGTTCTCTTCCTTGAAGATCAGGTCCCAGCTGTCCACGGGGGCGCTGTCTCCCAGCGCGGCCTTGACCTTGGCCGGGTTGAAGCCGATCAAAATGGTGCCGTACATGTACGGCACGGCGAATTTATTGCCGGGGTCGTTGGCCTCGATCAACTTCATCAGCTTGGGGTCGAGGTGGTTCCAGTTCGGCAGTTGGCTGCGGTCCAGGGGTTGGAACACACCGGCTTCGATCTGTTTGGCCAGGAACACATTGGACGGCACCACCACGTCATAGCCGGAGTTGCCAGTCAGCAACTTGGCTTCCAGGGCTTCGTTGGTGTCGAAGATGTCGTAGATCAGCTTGATCGCCGGGTTCCGGGCCTTGAAGTCGTCCAGCGCCTTGGGGGTGATGTAGTCGAACCAGTTATAGACCCGCAGGGTGTTTTCTTGTGCATGGGCGGTGGTGCTCAGCACGGCGGCGCAGAGCACAAGCGACTTGAGCATGTTCATTGGGCTGCTCCCTCAAAACCTTCGAGAACGTTGACGGCATTGATGCCGATTTCTTCCACCGCGTAACCGCCCTCCATCACAAACAGCGTGGGCCTGCCCAAGCGCGCGATACGTGCGCCCATGGCCAGGTAGTCCGGGCTGTCGAGTTTGAACTGCGAGATAGGGTCGTCCTTGAACGTGTCCACGCCAAGGGACACCACGATGATCTCGGCGCCGTAACGTTCAATCTCCGTGCAGGCGTCTTCAAGTGCTGCACTCCAGGATTCCCAGCCGGAACCAGCCGGCAGCGGGTAGTTGAAGTTGAAGCCTTCACCGGCCCCATCACCCAATTCGTCGGCATAGCCCAGGAAAAACGGAAACTCCGCTTCCGGGTGGCCGTGGATCGAGGTGAACAGCACATCGCTGCGCTCATAGAAAATCGATTGGGTACCGTTACCGTGGTGGTAATCCACGTCCAGGATCGCGACCTTTTTATGGCCTTGGTCAAGGAAGGCCTGGGCGGCAATAGCAGCGTTGTTGAGGTAGCAATAACCGCCCATCAAGTCACTGGCGGCGTGGTGCCCCGGTGGGCGGCAGAGTGCGAAGGCACTGTGGGCGCCCTGCTGGATGGCTGCCTGGGCTGTGAGAGCGACCTGCGCCGCGCTGTACGCTGCTTGCCACGTGCCGGCGGTGATCGGCGCGCCGCCGTCGAAGCTGTAATAGCCCAATTGGCCATGCAGGCTGGTGGGCAGTACACGCCGCAAGGTGCGTGCGGGCCAGGTGTAGGGCAACAGGTCGCCGTCCTGGCCGAACTCGGTCCAGCGCGCCCAAGCCCCCTTGAAGAAGTCCAGGTAGGCACGGCTGTGGATACGCTGCAGCGGTGCCAGGCCGAAATCCTGGGGCGCCTGCACCGGGCCCAGTTCGCGGTCCTTGACCCGTTGCAGCACGTGGTCGGCGCGCGAGGGCATTTCAAAGCAGGGCATCAATTGCCCGTCCATCAGTTCGCAACGGCCGTGGTGCAGGTGGTGATCGTCTGAGTAGATCGTCAGCATTTGTTGTTCTCCGCAGGCTGTATCGGTGAATGCAGTCTTGCGGCGAGCGCGATTTAAGAGAACGGCAGGAGCGGCCAAAAGGGGATTAATACGGCCAAATTATCTGTCCGAAATTCGCCCCATGTGGGAGCGGGCTTGCTCGCGAAGGCATCACCGCGGTGCGGGTCAGGGGCGAAATTGACTAGGCGCCACACCGCTCCAGCGCACAAATGCGTGCCGAAAACTTGCGGTCTCGCTGAACCCCAGGGCCTCGGCAATCCGATAGATCGGCCACTGGTCTTGCGACAACAGTTGCTTGGCCTGCTCGAAGCGCAGCTCGTCCAGCAACTCCTGGTAACTGCAGCCCAGGTCATGCAGGTGCCGGCGCAGGGTGCGCGGCGAACAGTTCATCTGCTGGGCCAGGCCATCCAGCCCGGGTGCGGCGTGCAGTTGTGCAGCGAGCAACTGGCGGACCCGTCCCAGCCAGGCCTCGCGCCCGGTGAATTCGGTGTTCTGTTTGCGGCAGCGCTCAGCCATGGCCCGGTGGGTCACGGTATCGGCCAGAGGCAAAGGTTGGGCAAGCCAGCGTTGGTCAAAGGCGAACGCATTGGCAGTGGCCTGGAACTGCAACGGGCAGTCGAAGCACTCGGCGTAGCGTGCCTGATAATCCGGCGCATCATGCTCAAAGCGCGCGCCCAGCAGAGGCAGCGGGTGGCCGAGCAGGTCGTCGCAGATAACCTTCAACGACCCCAGGCACAGCTCCACATTGAAGGCAGTCAGCGCCGGGTTTTCTCGGTAATCGCTGGCGGTGAACCAGATACGTTCGCCGTCCTCCTCCAGGCTCAGCTCAAACAGTGTTCCCAACAGCGCCGGATAACGCAGGGCCAGGCGCAAAGCGTCACCGAAAGTGGCACTGGTGAGCAGGGCATAGCCGAGCATGCCGTAGGCCGATACGTGCATTCGCTGTCCCACGATCAGCCCGATATCGCGCTGCAAGGCCACGGCATTGGCGCACACCTGCATCTCCTGGTGCGTGGCGATGCGTGTGTCGGCGCGGCTCAAGTCCGCCGCACAGATGCCACTGCCGGCCAGCAGCGCTTCGGCGGGCCAGCCTTCGGCCTTGAAGGTGCTGAGCACCAGGGAAACGGCATTGAGGGTAGTGAGGTGGGAGTGCAACATGGGAACTTCCAGCCAGGGGATGGCTGGAAGTGGAGCAAGTTATATGCCGCTCAGCTCAGTTCGCCGCACAGGTCCAGTTCCACCAGGCGGCGGACTTCGTGGGTTGCAAGGCCGGCGCCGAGCAGGGCCTGTAATTTGCCGAAAACCGCTTCGCGGGTCATGCCGCCTCCAGACAAAACGCCCACACCGCGCAAACGGCTGCCCGCTTCGTACACATCCAGTTCCACGCCGCCTTCATGGCATTGGGTAATTGCCACCACCACTACGTTGTGCTCCTGCGCACGCTGGAGGCTGGCGAGAAACGCTGGGTTATCGCTCGGCCCGGTACCGCTGCCGAAGCACTCCAGGACCAGCGCCTGGATACCGCTGTCGACCAGTGCATCCAGTTGCCCAGCGGTGATGCCCGGCACCAGCGGTAGCACACCGACATTGGCCAGGGCCTTGGGTTGGCGGTAATCCAGGCTGGCGGGAATTGCCTGGGCCTTGGCCACGCCGCCGTTGCGCTGCAGTGCGGCAAACGGATGGCGACCAAAGCTGCGGACCTTCGCGCAGCGGGTCGGTGCCATCAGCGCGCCGTGGAAATACAGCTGCACACCCGGTGCCAGGCCTTCGCCCAACGCGGCCAGGGCGCCGCTGACGTTTTCCCAGGCATCGCTGTCGGGCACGCCGGCCGGCAGCATAGACCCGGTAAACACCACGGGCGCCGGCAGGCCCAGCAGTTGGAAACACATGGCCGCCGCGCTGTAGGCCAGGGTGTCAGTGCCGTGCAGGATCAGTACGGCATCGGCGCCGTTGTCCACAGCCTCGACCACGGCGCTGCGCAGTTGCTGCCAGTAAGCGGGGGTCATGTTGGCGCTGTCGATCAGCGGCGCCATCTCCCGGAAGCGCCACGCGGGCACTTGCAGGTTGGCAAGCTGCTCGCGCATGCGCGCCTCGAAACCCGATGCAGGCGCCAGGCCGTTGGCGCTGGCTTGCATGCCGATGGTGCCACCGGTGTAGAGCACCATGACGTTGTTGGATGGGGACATGAATTTTCTCCTGAACGAAAAACGCCGCCGGGCCCAGAGCATGCCCAAGGCCAGGCGGCGTGTCATCTATCTACGCTCAGCGTTGCACTTGAGCGTTCAGTTCAACCGATGGGGCTGCGTCCGGTTGCACCGGGTTGGCCGGCCAGGCCTTGCGGTCCAGGTCCAGGTCGGGGAACTGGCTGGAGTCGAACACCGGGGTCTTGATCCCGGCGGCGCGCTGGTCGTCGTAGTCCTTGAGCAGGCGCATGGCGATCTTGAACAGGAACGCCAGGGCGAACAGGTTGACGAACGCCAGCATGGTCATGGTGATGTCGGCGAAGGCGAACACGGTGCCCAGGTTCTCGATCGAGCCCCAGAAGATCAGCACCAGCACCAGCGCACGGTAACCGATCAGCACCTTGCGGTTGTTACCCACCAAAAAGCGCAGATTGCTCTCGCCCAGGTAGTAGTTGTACATGATCGAGGTGAACACGAACAAAGCCAGGGCCACCGAGATGAACATCCGGCCCCAGTCACCCACCACCGCAGCCAGGGAGTTCTGGGTCAGGGCAATGCCGTCGCCTTCAAAACCTGGGGTGTAGAACCCCGAGAGCAGGATCAGCAGCGCGGTGCAGGTGCAAATGATGAAGGTGTCGAGGAACACGCTGAACGCTTGCACCACACCCTGGGCGACCGGGTGCTCGACCGAGGCCACGGCGGCCACGTTGGGCGCACTGCCCAGGCCGGCTTCGTTGGCGAACACGCCGCGTTTCACGCCCATGATGATCGCGCTGCCCACCAGGCCGCCGAAGGCTTGGTCCAGGCCAAAGGCGCTCTTGACGATGGTCATCAACATGCCCGGCACCTGGTCGAATTGCAGCACGATCACGTAGACCGTCACGGCGATGTAGACCAGGGTCTTGACCGGCACCAGCAGGTCGGCGATCGAGGCAATGCGCTTAATCCCGCCGATGAACACCAGGCCCAGCAATACCGCCAGGGCCAGGCCGGTGTAGGTGGTGTCGAAGCCAAAAGCATTGTTCAGCGAGTGGGTCACGGCATGGGCTTGCAGGCCGTTGAAGGCAAAGCCGAAGGTCACCAGCAGCAGGAATGCCATGACCATGCCCAGCCAGCGTTTTTGCAGGCCGTGCTGGATGTAATAGGCCGGGCCGCCACGGTAGGTGCCTTCAGCGTCGGTGCGCTTGTAGAGCTGGCCGAGGGAACACTCGATAAAGCTCGAAGACATGCCCACCAGTGCGGTGACCCACATCCAGAACACGGCACCCGGGCCGCCGAGGGTCACGGCAATGCCGACGCCGGCGATGTTACCGGCGCCCACCCGCCCGGCCAGGCTGAGCATCAGCGCCTGGAACGAACTGAGTTGGCCGGCGCTGCTTTTCAGGCTGTCGCGAAACACCGCGAACATATGAAAGAAGTGACGAAACTGAACGAAACGCGAGCGGATCGTGAAGTAGCCACCGAGCCCGACAATGAGCACGATCAGCACTTTTCCTGAGAGGAAGTCGTTGATGACTTCTAGCATGGAGTATTCCTCGCTGTTTTTTGTAAAGGCAAAAGCCGGACGGTTCGACACATCGTGTTACATACAATCGCGCAGGCAGCACGATAGGTGGGTCGAGTGTTCGTCCCGGTTCCAAGTCGCGGGTTGTTATTAGTTCGGCGTTCGCATGCGGTTGACGACCGTGCATGCGAAGAGGGGCGGCACTATACCGATGTGCGCGCCAGCCGTCTGCAAGCAGCGCAACTGGGCGAGGAATGGTAGGCGGGCAAAGGGCTGAACCGGTTCACTTTTGTAGGCGCGAGCTTGCTCGCGAAGAACGTTAACGATAACGCGGACTTGCTGGATGAGCGCGGCGCTCTCAGGTTTTTCGCGAGCAAGCTCGCTCCTACAGGGAGCAGGCGTTAAAAAACAGGCAAAAAAAGGGCCTGAAGAACAAGTCTTCAAGCCCTCAAAAGGGTGAGAGGTGTCTAGTCCCTCAACCTGGTGAGCGGTGCTACATGCGTTCAGGCCTTCAAAGGCACCAGACGCGGGGCAATCATGTTTTCCGGGCGCAGGATGTCGTCGAGCATGGCGTCGTCGAGCAAGCCTTCTTCACGCACCAGTTCCAGCACGCCGCGGCCGCTTTCAAGGGCGATACGGGCGATGCGGGTGGCGTTTTCATAACCGATGTACGGGTTCAGCGCGGTGACCAGGCCGATGGAGTGTTCCACCAGTTCGCGGCAGCGGGCTTCGTTGGCGGTGATGCCGACGATGCAGTGTTCGCGCAGCATGTCCATGGCGCGTTGCAGCAGGCGGATCGAGTCGAAGATCTTGAAGGCGATCAGCGGTTCCATCACGTTCAGTTGCAGTTGGCCGCCTTCGGCCGCCATGGTCAGGGCCAGGTCGTTACCGATCACCTGGAACGCGACCTGGTTCACCGCTTCCGGGATCACCGGGTTGACCTTGCCGGGCATGATCGAGCTGCCTGGTTGACGCGCTGGCAGGTTGATTTCGTTGATCCCGGTACGCGGGCCGCTGGACAGTAGGCGCAGGTCGTTGCAGATCTTCGACAGCTTCACCGCAGTACGCTTGAGCATGCCGGAGAACAGCACAAAGGCGCCCATGTCGGAGGTGGCTTCGATCAGGTCGGCGGCTGGCACCAGCGGCTGGCCGCTGATGGTGGCCAGGCGTTGTACGGCCAGGGCCTGGTAGCGCGGGTCGGCGTTGATGCCGGTACCGATGGCGGTGCCGCCCAGGTTGACTTCGGTCAACAGCTCCGGAGCCAGGGTCTTCAGGCGGGCCAGGTCTTCACCCAGGGTGGTGGCGAAGGCGCGGAATTCCTGGCCGAGGGTCATCGGCACGGCGTCTTGCAGCTGGGTGCGGCCCATTTTCAGGACGTGGCCGAACTCGACACCTTTGGCGGCGAACGCCTGGATCAGGCTGTCGAGGCTGGCCAGCAGCGCGTCATGGCCCAACAGCAGACCCAGGCGGATCGCGGTCGGGTAGGCGTCGTTGGTCGACTGCGCCATGTTCACGTCGTTGTTGGGGTGCAGGTACTGGTATTCGCCCTTCTGGTGGCCCATGGCCTCCAGCGCGATGTTGGCGATGACTTCGTTGGCATTCATGTTGGTTGAAGTGCCAGCGCCGCCTTGAATCATGTCCACCACGAACTCTTCGTGGAAGTCGCCGCGGATCAGGCGGGCGCAGGCTTCGCTGATGGCAGCGTGCTTGGCTTCGCTGAGCTGGCCCAACTCGCGGTTGGCGTCAGCGGCGGCTTGCTTGACCATTGCCAGACCGACCACCAATTTCGGGTAATGCGAAATCGGAACGCCGGAGAGACGGAAGTTATTCACGGCTCGCAGGGTCTGGATGCCGTAATACGCTTGGGCAGGTACTTCGAGTACGCCAAGCAGGTCTTTTTCTGTGCGGAATGATGCAGCGGAGGACATGACGGAAATCATCTCGATATGGACCCGGAACAGGCCGGAACGCTGCGAATGCTAGGCTTGCAGAAGTTTTTGGGCCAATGCTGTTAAGCACTGGCCTATGCACAAACGGCATAATGTTGATGTGACCCGGTTATCATGGCGGGCGTGTGTGCCAAAATGGTGCATGCCCTGGAGAATCAGATGAACCTTGAAAGCAAATGGCTGGAAGACTTTAGCGCCCTGGCTGCCACGCGCAGTTTCTCCCAGGCTGCCGAGCGGCGCTTTGTCACCCAGCCGGCCTTCAGCCGACGTATCCGCAGCCTGGAGGCCGCGTTGGGGCTGACCCTGGTCAACCGCTCGCGCACGCCCGTCGAACTGACGGCGGCGGGGCAATTGTTTTTGGTGACGGCGCGCACGGTGGTCGAACAACTGGGCGAAGTGCTGCGCCATTTGCACCACCTCGAAGGCGGGCAGGGCGAAGTCATGCAAGTGGCCGCCGCGCACTCCCTGGCATTGGGCTTTTTCCCACGCTGGATCGCGCAATTGCGCAATGAAGGGCTGAACATCGCCACGCGGCTGGTGGCCACCAACGTCGGCGACGCCGTGCATGCACTGCGTGAAGGCGGTTGCGACTTGATGCTGGCGTTCTACGACCCGGATGCCGCGATGCAGATGGACCCGGACATTTTCCCGTCGCTGCACCTGGGCAACACAGAAATGCTCCCGGTGTGCGCCGCCGATGCCGATGGCAAGCCGTTGTTCGACCTGGAGGGCGAGGGCAGCGTGCCACTGCTGGCCTACAGTGCGGGTGCGTTTCTCGGGCGCTCGGTCAATCTGCTCTTGCGCCAACGTGCCCTGCGCTTTACCACGATTTACGAAACCGCGATGGCCGACAGCCTGAAAAGCATGGCCCTGGAAGGATTGGGAATTGCCTGGGTGCCACAGTTGAGCGTGCGCGCCGAACTGGCGCGCGGCGAGCTGGTGGTGTGCGGCGGGGCGCAGTGGCATGTGCCGCTGGAGATTCGCCTGTATCGCTGCGCGTTGGTGCGCAAGGCCAACGTGCGGTTGTTGTGGCGCAAGCTGGAAGGCGGCGCAGCGCAGTCCCCGGCGGCTGAGCGCGGTTAAATGTGGGAGCTGGCTTGCCTGCGATAGCGGTGTATCAGCTGACATTTCAGGCACTGACCCTCCGCCATCGCAGGCAAGCCAGCTCCCACAGTATTTTGTGGTGTTTTCGCTGACCTGGAAGTCAATAAAATCGCAGGTTTAAAGCGTAAGACAGATGGTCATCCAAGGGGCTGTTTATCTGCATTATTACGGTATACTGCGCGGCCTTCGGCCGGTCCAACCGGCCTTAATTCGTACAACAAGCCACGCCGGATTTCCCGCGTGGCTTGTTGTTTTTTGACGCGCCTGCGGGCGCCCAGAGAGAAGAGGCACGACGATGAGTGCATTGGTTGGCGTGATCATGGGCTCCAAGTCCGATTGGTCCACCCTTAGCCACACCGCCGATATGCTGGAAAAACTCGGCATTGCGTTCGAAGTGAAGGTGGTCTCTGCCCACCGCACGCCGGACTTGCTGTTCCAGTATGCCGATGAAGCAGAATCCCGTGGCATCGAGGTGATCATCGCCGGTGCCGGTGGCGCAGCCCACCTGCCGGGCATGTGTGCGGCCAAGACCCACTTGCCGGTACTCGGCGTGCCGGTGCAGTCGTCGATGCTCTCGGGCGTGGATTCGCTGTTGTCCATCGTGCAGATGCCGGCCGGGATTCCAGTGGCTACCCTGGCGATCGGCAAGGCTGGCGCGATCAACGCGGCATTGCTGGCCGCCAGTATCCTGGGCGCCAAGCACCCGCAGTTCCACGCGGCACTGAAGAAGTTCCGCGCGGAACAGACTGACAGTGTCCTGGACAATCCAGACCCACGCATCGCCTGAGGTTGATTGATGAAAATCGGTGTAATCGGTGGCGGCCAACTGGGCCGCATGCTGGCTTTGGCGGGTACTCCGCTGGGGATGAACTTCGCGTTTCTCGATCCGGCGCCGGACGCCTGTGCGGCGGCCCTGGGTGAACACCTGCGGGCGGACTACAGCGACCCGGACCACTTGCGCCAACTGGCCGATGAAGTCGACCTGGTGACCTTCGAGTTCGAAAGCGTCCCGGCCGAAACCGTGGCTTTTTTGTCACAATTCGTGCCGGTGTACCCGAGCGCCGAAGCCTTGCGTATCGCTCGCGACCGCTGGTTCGAAAAAAGCATGTTCAAGGACCTGGGCATTCCGACCCCGGCCTTCGCCGACATCCAGTCCCAGGCGGACCTGGACGCGGCGGTCGCCAGCATCGGCCTGCCGGCCGTGCTGAAAACCCGCACCCTGGGTTATGACGGCAAGGGCCAGAAAGTCCTGCGCACCGACGCCGATGTGGTCGGTACTTTCGCCGAACTGGGCAGCGTCGCCTGCCTGCTGGAAGGCTTCGTGCCGTTCACCGGCGAAGTCTCGCTGGTGGCCGTGCGGGCCCGTGATGGCGAAACCCGTTTCTACCCGTTGGTGCACAACACCCACGACAGCGGCATCCTCAAGCTGTCCGTGGCCAGTACCGACCACCCGTTGCAGGCGTTGGCCGAAGACTATTCCAGCCGCGTGTTGAAGCAACTGGATTATGTCGGGGTGATGGCGTTCGAGTTCTTTGAAGTCGACGGTGGCCTCAAGGCCAACGAAATCGCCCCGCGCGTACACAACTCCGGGCACTGGACTACCGAAGGCGCCGAATGCAGCCAGTTCGAAAACCACCTGCGGGCGGTAGCGGGCTTGCCGTTGGGTTCCACGGCCAAGGTTGGCGAGAGCGCGATGCTCAACTTCATTGGCGTTGTGCCGCCGGTGGAGCAGGTCATTGCGATTGATGACTGCCACCTGCATCACTACGGCAAGGCCTTCAAGGTCGGGCGCAAGGTCGGCCACGCCAACCTGCGTTGCAAGGATCGCGCGACCCTCGACGCGCAGATTGCCAAGGTCCAGGCGCTGATCGCCGCGCAATAACCCTGGGGTAGGCGGGAACCATTGGTTGCCGCCATCCTCTGATTGCAGGATGCCAAAGTCTGACTAGGCTTCAGCTAACTTTCATTCAGAGGGAAATGCCATGGGTATCATTGGAACCATCTTTATCGGTTTGATCGTCGGCCTGCTGGCGCGTTTCCTGAAACCAGGCGATGACAGCATGGGCTGGATCATGACCATCCTGCTGGGTATCGCCGGCTCTCTGGCGGCCACCTATGGCGGTCAGGCACTGGGGATCTACCAGGCAGGCCAAGGCGCAGGCTTCATTGGCGCGCTGGTCGGTGCCATCGTGTTGCTGGTGATCTACGGTCTGCTGAAAAAGAAATGATTTAGCGTCAAGCCCTCTGCGCTGCGCAGGCGCAGAGGGCTAGAATGCCGACACTTGTTTATTGGTCGAGCCACTCCATGCGCCGTCTTCTGTTGACTGTCCTTTTGCTGGGCTCAAGCCTGGCCCACACCGCTGAGCTGGCGGAAACCGACTGGCTGGAACTGATGCCCAAGTCGGACCAGAAAGCCCTCGAACAAATGCCTGATATCGACCACAACTCCCCGGAAGCCCTGGGCACCTTTACCGAAAAGGGTGGCCTGAAGCAGAGCAAGGGGTTGCCGGCGGTAATGTATTCGACCAAGACCGTGGCTGCCATGAATGGCAAGCACATCCGCCTGGGTGGCTACCCGGTGCCGCTGGAAACCGATGCCAAGGGGCGCAGCACCCTGTTCTTCCTGGTGCCTTACCCGGGCGCCTGCATCCACGTGCCACCGCCGCCGCCCAACCAGTTGGTGCTGGTGCGCTATCCCAAGGGCTTGAAGCTGGACGATATCTATACGCCGCTGTGGGTGACGGGCACGTTGAAGGTGGAGACGGTCAACAACGACCTGGCGGATGCGGCGTATGCGCTGGATGCGGGGGTGGTGCGGGTGGTGCAGGAGTCAGACCTGTAACCAGCGCCACAAATCCCCCTGTGGGAGCAGGTCTACAGGGGCAGGCTGGCGATGCTCACGCCCATGGTGTGGCTCGCGCCAGGTGCCAGCACCACTACATCGTCCAGCACATTGGCCGTCTCGATGCACAGCATGCCCTGCCAGCCATCGTCGGCCATGTCATCGAGCGCCTTGGCGCGTTCAGTCCAGGGGTTCCAGATCACCGTCGATTTCGACCCTTCGCTGGTGAGCTGGATACGGCGCTGCCAGTCTTTATCAACGATGTTCAATTGTGCCGGGGTGTCGAGGTAGATGCGGTCGGTCTCGGCGCTGAAGTTCAGCGCTCCAGACTGTTGTTTGGTCTGCCAGCCGTCGGCGGTATCGATATAGTCCAGCCCGTCCAGGCCTTCGACCTGCACAGTGCGCACATCGCTGACGGCGAAGTAGCTGTGCAGCGCCTGGCTGATGGTCACGGTATCGCTGCCACGGTTGTGGCTGCTCAGGCGGATCTGCAGTTGATCATCCAGCAGGATGCTCATTTTCAGGTCGACCTGGTGTGGCCAGCCCGGGAACCCGCCCGCCGGCGCCGGTAGCACCAGCTCAACCCGGTTGTCTTCGACGCCGGCCAAGGTCCAGAGGGCGGTGCGCGCAAAACCATGGGCACCCGCGGGCTGATCACTCTGGCGCATCGCTTTCACGCTCTGCGGGTTGCGGTCGAACACGCCAAACCACGGCCAGCACACCGGCACGCCAGTACGGATGCCTTTGCCTTGCTTGAACAGCGCCTTGTCGTTGGGCCAGATCACCGGTTTTGCGCCAGCAGGCTGGTAACTGAAGAGGTGCGCACCCTGTTGGGCCACCAGCACTTGGGCGCCGTTGTGGCGGATGCGCCAGCAGTCCAGCTCATCCATTTTCACGGTTTCAACGTGGGGCATAGGCATACAAGGCTCTCTCAATCACAGGCAATGGGGCAATGGACCGTCAAACCGCCGCGAGGTTTAACGCGCCCGCGATGGAACCGACCGGGTGCGACCGCTACCATCAATGGCAACGAACACAAACACCGCTTCGGTGACTTTTCGCCATTCGCTGGACAGCGGGTCATCGCTCCACACTTCGACCATCATCTGGATCGAGCTGCGGCCGATTTCCAGGGCCTGGGTGTAGAAGGACAACTGTGCGCCCACCGCCACCGGCACCAGGAAAGCCATGCGATCGATCGCCACGGTAGCCACGCGGCCACCCGCGACCTTGCTGGCCATTGCCGTGCCGGCCAGGTCCATCTGTGCGACCAGCCAACCGCCGAAAATATCGCCGAAACCGTTGGTTTCACGGGGCAGTGCGGTGATTTGCAGGGCGAGATCGCCTTGCGGGATAGGATCTTCTTGTTCGAGTTCGATCATGCCGGGGGTGCCTCTGACCCGTGACTCTTGGACTATGTAATCGGTGAATAGCCGTCTTGGAAAAACGATTCAGCCCCGAACATACTACGTTCGTCACGTTTTTCGAAAGGCGCCTTGAGGGAAACTCTGCGAAATCGGCTGGTCGGTGCCAACGACGTTTTCGCGCAACTTCCACTATAAGCAGGTGCAAGCTGGGCAGTATATCGGTCGGTAGCCTGTACGACGACTGTCGGTTCCTGATTTTGTACATCTATCTACATGGCTTTACAGGCGTCAAGAAAATGGCCAAAACAGTCAGGCAACTTGAGGGGTTTGACCATTGTTTCTTTTTAACGCTGGCCGCCAGTATTTGCAGGCGTTTTCGGGCCCCGACAATAATTCGAAGAGGGAACAGGCGGGCCTCGCAAGGGGGTGACTTTGCGAGTCGGCGCTAACCGCGGTGCAGGTGTTTAGACTGTGCTTTTCCAGGCAATTTGTTATCTTGCCGGACCTGCCTGGCGCAAACCCACGCTGTTGCGGATTCCTGATCTGACCTAATAAGAGAAGCCTTGCCATGACCACAGTGCCTTCAAGCATTGCGCCTCCCGCACGACCGCTGAACCGCAACGATTATAAAACCCTGTCGCTGTCTGCCTTGGGCGGGGCGCTGGAGTTCTACGACTTCATCATTTTTGTGTTCTTCGCCACGGTGGTCGGGAAGCTGTTCTTCCCCGCCGACATGCCTGAATGGCTGCGCATGATGCAGACCTTCGGTATCTTCGCTGCCGGCTACCTGGCCCGGCCGCTGGGCGGGATCATCATGGCGCACTTTGGTGACCTGCTGGGCCGTAAGAAGATGTTCACCCTGAGCATCTTCATGATGGCCGTACCGACCCTGATCATGGGCCTGCTGCCAACCTACGCGCAGATCGGCCTGTGGGCGCCGATCCTGTTGCTGCTGATGCGCGTGATCCAGGGCGCGGCGATTGGTGGCGAGGTGCCCGGCGCGTGGGTCTTCGTTTCCGAACACGTACCGCCACGCCATATCGGCTACGCCTGCGGCACCCTGACCAGCGGCCTGACCGGCGGGATTTTGCTGGGTTCGCTGGTCGCCACCGCGATCAATACGGCCTATACCCCGGAGCAGGTCTCCGATTACGCCTGGCGGATCCCGTTCCTGCTGGGCGGTGTATTCGGCCTGTTTTCGGTGTACCTGCGCCGCTGGCTGCACGAAACGCCGATCTTCGCCGAGATGCAGCAGCGCAAGACCCTGGCGGCCGAGTTGCCGTTGCGTGCGGTATTGCGCGACCACCGTGGCGCCATCGTGCTGTCGATGTTGCTGACGTGGCTGCTGTCGGCCGGCATCGTCGTCGTCATCCTGATGACCCCGACGGTGCTGCAGACCATTTACCACTTCAGCCCGACGGTGTCGTTGCAGGCCAACAGCCTGGCGATCGTCACCCTGAGTTTGGGTTGCATCGCGTCCGGCGCCCTGGCTGATCGTTTTGGTGCGGGCCGCGTGCTGGTCGCCGGTTGCGCGTTGCTGCTCGCGACCTCCTGGACGCTGTATCACAGCCTGCTGGATCACCCGGACTGGCTGTTCCCGCTGTACGCCTTGACCGGTTTGTTTGTCGGCACCATCGGCGTGGTGCCCTACGTGATGGTCAAGGCCTTCCCGCCAGTGGTGCGCTTCAGCGGCCTGTCGTTCTCATACAACGTGGCCTACGCCGTGTTCGGTGGCCTGACGCCGCTGGTGGTGTCGCTACTGATGAAAGAAAGCCCGATGGGCCCGTCTTACTACGTTGCCATCCTTTGTGTGATGGGGATGGTGGTGGGCGGGTACCTGTGGAAGCGCGGGCGCTGAGCCCCCTGTAGGAGCCGGCAAGCCGGCTCCTACAAGGTTTTGTAGGCAATCAACGTTTACAGGGTGTTTCTGAATTACCGCAATCCCGCGCTCCACCCCCGCATTTACTCAGCCTCTCCCCGCGCCTGCCGGTTCTTCCAATACTGGCCTTTCATCTAATTGTCATATTCCAGACATAGAGTGTTCACACGGCCTACCGATACTTGGCCCCGATCCAACTATCCCTATCTGCTAGGAGTAAGGCATGAAACTGAAGCGTTTGATGGCGGCAATGACCTTTGTCGCTGCTGGCGTTGCGACTGCCCACGCGGTGGCCGCTGGTGTTGACCCGGCAATTGCGGCCTATACCAAAACCACTGGTGTATCGGGCAACTTGTCCAGCGTCGGTTCCGATACCCTGGCCAACCTGATGACCTTGTGGGCCGAGAACTACAAGAAAGAATACCCGAACGTAAACATCCAGATTCAAGCCGCCGGTTCCTCTACCGCGCCGCCTGCACTCACCGAAGGCACCGCCAACCTGGGCCCGATGAGCCGCAAGATGAAGGACAACGAACTGCAGGCTTTCGAGCAGAAGTACGGCTACAAGCCGACTGCAATCCCGGTGGCCGTGGACGCCCTGGCGGTGTTCGTACACAAAGACAACCCGATCAAGCACCTGACCATGGCCCAGGTCGACGCAGTGTTCTCGTCGACTCGCCTGTGCGGCGCCAAGGCTGATGCCAAGACCTGGGGCGACCTGGGCGTGACCGGTGACCTGGCCAACAAGCCAGTGCAACTGTTCGGTCGTAACTCGGTATCCGGCACCTACGGCTACTTCAAGGAAGAAGCCCTGTGCAAAGGTGACTTCAAGCCAAACGTCAACGAACAACCAGGCTCGGCTTCGGTCGTGCAGTCGATCAGCTCTTCGCTCAACGGCATTGGTTACTCGGGCATCGGCTACAAGACCGCCAGCGTGAAAACCGTGGCCCTGGCCAAGAAAGAAGGCGGCGAGTTCGTCGAAGACACCGAAGAGAACGCCCTGAACGGCAAGTACCCGCTGTCGCGCTTCCTCTACGTGTACATCAACAAAGCCCCGAACAAGCCTCTGGCCCCGCTGGAAGCCGAGTTCGTGAAACTGGTTCTGTCCAAGCAGGGCCAGGAAGTTGTAGTCAAGGACGGCTACATCCCACTGCCAGCCAAAGTTGTCGCAAAGGCACTGGCTGACCTGGGTTTGAAAGAAGGTAAATAAGCTACGGGGCCGGGTAAAACCGGCCTTTTCTGTAGGCGCGAGCTTGCTCGCGAAAAGCGTTAACGATAACGCGCCGTATCTGAGTCAACGCGGTGCCTTGACGTTTTTCGCGAGCAAGCTCGCTCCTACAGAAACTCCTAATTTTTCGGTCCGCTGCCAGCCCTGCTACGCGGCGGATTTCTTGCGTCACTGCATTGTCATCTTTCTGTCATACAGGATCGCTAGGGTGTGCGCATGAATGATCTGGCCAATTCCACCATGACGACGACTTCTCCCCCCAAGCGCATTGATTTCAATACGCCTGAGCTGCAACGCAAGCGCCGCATCCGCGCGCTCAAGGATCGCCTGACCCGCTGGTACGTGCTGGTCGGCGGCCTCGCCGTTCTCGGCGCTATCACGCTGATTTTCTTCTTCCTGGCCTACGTGGTCGCGCCGCTGTTCCAGGGTGCCAGCCTGACCAAGGACGACGCCCTGAGCCCGGCCTGGATGCAGGATGCCGGCAAGCCGTTGCTGATCTCGCTGGAAGAGCAGAACCAGGTCGCCATGCGGGTTTCCGACAAAGGCCAGGCATTGTTCTTCACGGTTGATACCGGCGCTGAACTCAAGCGTGTCGACCTGGCCCTGCCAGCCGGCGCCAGCGTGGTGTCCATCGGTAAAGATCAGCCGGGCAGCCCGTTGGTGATCCTCGGTCTGTCCAATGGCCAGTCCCTGGTGTTCCGCCACTCCTATAAAGTGACCTACCCGGACGGCAAGAAGACCATCTCGCCCGAGATCGAATACCCCTACGGCGAAGCGCCGATGGTGCTCGATGAAGCCGGTCGTCCGTTGGAACACGTTGCCCTCAACGCCACTGACACCTCGCTGATCATTGCCGGCTCCGCAGGTTCGCACCTGAACGTGCTGTCGGTGAGCCGCGAAGAAAACATGATGACCGGCGAAGTGGTCAGCGAGCAGAAGCGCATCGAACTGCCACAAATGACTGAGCCGGTGAAAGCGATCTTCGTCGATCCGCGCCAGCAATGGCTGTACGTGATCAACGGTCGCGCCCTGGCCGATGTGTTCAGCCTGCGGGACAACAGCCTCAACGGTCGCTACAAATTGCTGGAAGATGGCAACGCCGAAATCACCGCCAGCACCCAGCTGGTGGGCGGTATCTCGCTGATCGTCGGTGACTCCAAGGGCGGCCTGGCCCAGTGGTTCATGGCCCGCGACCCGGATGGCGAGCAACACCTCAAGCAGATCCGCACCTTCCAGATGGGCACCACGCCTATCGTTGAAATCACCGCCGAAGAGCGTCGCAAAGGCTTCGTCGCCCTCGATGCCTCCGGTAAGTTCGGTGTGTTCCACAGCACCGCGCACCGTACCTTGCTGGTGGACCCGGTGGTCGAAGGCCAGGGCATCTTCGGCATGTCGCCACGGGCCAACCGTGTGATCGTCGAGGCCGGCGGCAAGCTGCAGCCGTTGGCGCTGGACAACCCGCACCCGGAAGTGTCCTGGAGCGCGTTGTGGAGCAAGGTCTGGTACGAAAACTACGACGAGCCTAAATACGTCTGGCAATCGACCGCCGCCAACAGCGACTTCGAACCCAAGATGAGCCTGGCGCCACTGACCTTCGGTACGCTCAAGGCCGCGTTCTACGCCATGCTGCTGGCCGCACCCCTGGCCATCGCCGCCGCTATCTACACCGCCTACTTCATGGCTCCGAGCCTGCGCCGCAAGGTCAAGCCGGTGATCGAGTTGATGGAAGCGATGCCGACGGTGATCCTCGGTTTCTTCGCCGGCCTGTTCCTGGCGCCGTATGTCGAAGGGCATCTGCCGGGGATTTTCAGCCTGCTGATGTTGTTGCCGATTGGCATTCTGCTGGCGGGCTTCATTTTCAGCCGCCTGCCTGAGTCGATCCGCCTGCGGGTGCCGGATGGCTGGGAAAGCGCGATCCTGATCCCGGTGATCCTGTTTGTGGGCTGGCTCTCGCTGTACATGAGCCCGTACCTGGAAACCTGGTTCTTCGGTGGCGACATGCGCATGTGGATCTCCCATGACCTGGGAATTACCTACGACCAGCGCAACGCCCTGGTAGTCGGCCTGGCCATGGGTTTTGCGGTGATCCCGAACATCTACTCCATCGCCGAAGACGCCGTGTTCAGCGTGCCACGCGGCCTGACCCTGGGCTCCCTGGCATTGGGCGCCACGCCATGGCAGACCATGACGCGGGTTGTGTTGCTCACCGCAAGCCCGGGGATTTTCTCGGCGCTGATGATCGGCATGGGCCGTGCGGTCGGGGAAACCATGATCGTGTTGATGGCCACCGGTAACACCCCGGTCATGGAAATGAACCTGTTCGAAGGCCTGCGCACCCTGGCAGCCAACGTCGCGGTGGAAATGCCCGAGTCGGAAGTGGGCGGCAGTCACTACCGGGTGCTGTTCCTCTCGGCACTGGTGCTGCTGTTGTTCACCTTCATCATGAACACCCTCGCCGAGCTGATCCGTCAGCGTCTGCGCAAGAAATACTCGTCGCTTTAAGAAAGGTAGAAGTCTGTGAAACAGAACTCCCTGAATGGATGGTTCAAGAGCGGCGCCCCAGGCGTCTGGATCAGCGGTGGCGCGGTGGCCATCGCGGTCATCATGACCATTGGCCTGCTGGCTGTGATCGCCGTGCGCGGCTTGGGTCACTTCTGGCCGGCCGACCTGATCCAGGCCAACTACAACGTGCCGGGCCAGGCCAACCACATCGTCATCGGCGAAGTGGTGCAGAAAGAACAAGTGCCACGCGAGCGCCTGAAAAGCGCGGGCTTGCCGGTACCGGACGAAGGTCCGGAGTTCATGACCCGTGAGCTGATCAAGGTCGGCAACCGCGATTTGAACGGCAACGACTTCACCTGGATCGTCGGCGAGTGGCTGACCGACCAGACCACGCCTGCCGAGTTGATGGCTATCGAGCGTCGTGAGTGGGGCAACTTCTACGGCACCCTGGTCAACGTCAAGCAAGACGGCAAGGTGATCGCTGAAGGCCAGGCTGCATGGCCCGAGCTGCAAGCGCGGGTTGACCGGGTGAACCGGTTGGCCGCTGATCTCAAGAGCCTTGAGAAGAGCGACATCGGTGCGATCAACGCAGGTCTTGAGCGTATCCGCCTGCACGGTCGCAAACTGGAACTCAGCGGCAAGCTCGACGCCGCCGCCCAGGCCGACATGGATGCCGATCGCGCTGAACTGAATGCGCGTTACCAGGCTGTGGAAGCGCGCCTGACCGACCTGCATGCCCAGTTCAACCGCGACAGCCTGACGGCCCGCGATGCCAACGGCAAAGAGCTTGATATCAATATCGGTCATGTGGTGCATGCGTTCCAGCCGAACGCCATGGGCACCATGACCAAGATCGGCTTCTACATCAGTAAGGTCTGGGAGTTCTTGAGCGACGACCCACGGGAAGCCAACACCGAAGGCGGGATCTTCCCGGCGATCTTCGGCACCGTGATGATGACCCTGATCATGGCGATGATCGTGACCCCGTTCGGCGTGCTGGCGGCGGTCTACCTGCGTGAATACGCCAAGCAGAACACCTTGACCCGCATCATCCGCATCGCGGTGAACAACCTGGCGGGCGTCCCGGCGATTGTCTACGGTGTGTTCGGCCTGGGCTTCTTCGTCTACGTACTGGGTGGTTCGGTGGACCGGTTGTTCTTCCCCGAAGCCCTGCCGGCGCCGACCTTCGGTACACCGGGCCTGTTGTGGGCCTCGTTGACCCTGGCGCTGCTGGCGGTACCGGTGGTGATCGTGGCCACCGAAGAAGGCCTGGCGCGGATCCCTCGCACCGTGCGTGAAGGTTCCCTGGCACTGGGTGCGACCAAGGCGGAAACGCTGTGGAAAATCGTCCTGCCCATGGCCAGCCCGGCGATGATGACCGGCATGATCCTCGCCGTGGCCCGCGCCGCTGGTGAAGTGGCACCGCTGATGCTGGTGGGTGTGGTGAAGCTGGCACCGTCGCTGCCGCTGGACGGCAACTACCCGTACTTGCACCTGGACCAGAAGATCATGCACCTGGGCTTCCATATCTACGACGTCGGCTTCCAGAGCCCCAACGTTGAAGCAGCACGTCCGCTGGTGTACGCCACCGCGTTCCTGCTGGTGCTGGTGATCGCCACGCTGAACCTGTCGGCGGTATGGATTCGTAACCACCTGCGCGAGAAGTACAAGGCGCTGGATAGCTGATTGAATTGAACGCGGACCCAATGTGGGAGCGGGCTTGCTCGCGAATGCGGTGTATCAGTAACAGATGGGTCGACTGACCTGACGCTTTCGCGAGCAAGCCCGCTCCCACAGGGAACCGGGTTGGAAACAGATTTGAGGTAAACCGCAAGGCCCACTATGAAGCCGCGGTTCAACGAAACGAATTGGTAGCACAGGGAGCATCCCATGCAACATGAAACCCATTCCCACGGCATCAACATGTCAGCCCTGGGTCGCGACAAGCAGAGCCTGAGCCTGGCCGAAGAAACCGTAGCCATCGAAGTCCCGGGCCTGAGCCTGTACTACGGTGAGAAGCAGGCGCTGTTCGACGTCAGCATGAACATCCCCAAGCAGCGCGTGACCGCCTTTATCGGCCCGTCGGGCTGCGGCAAGTCCACGCTGCTGCGTACCTTCAACCGCATGAACGACCTGGTGGACGGTTGCCGTGTGGAGGGTGCAATCAACCTCTACGGCAGCAACATCTACCGCAAGGGCGAAGACGTGGCCGAGCTGCGTCGCCGTGTGGGCATGGTGTTCCAGAAGCCCAACCCGTTCCCCAAGACCATCTACGAAAACGTGGTCTACGGCTTGCGCATCCAGGGCATCAACAAAAAACGCATCCTCGACGAAGCCGTCGAGTGGGCCCTTAAAGGCGCGGCGCTGTGGGACGAGGTCAAGGACCGCCTGCACGAATCGGCCCTCGGCCTGTCTGGCGGCCAACAGCAGCGTCTGGTGATTGCCCGTACCATCGCCGTGGAGCCGGAAGTGCTGTTGCTCGACGAACCGTGCTCGGCACTCGACCCGATTTCGACGCTGAAGGTCGAAGAGCTGATCTACGAGCTCAAGTCCAAGTTCACCATCGTCATCGTGACCCACAACATGCAGCAGGCGGCACGGGTTTCGGACTACACCGCGTTCATGTACATGGGCAAACTGGTGGAATTCGGCGATACCGATACCCTGTTCACCAATCCGGCGAAGAAGCAGACCGAAGACTACATCACCGGTCGCTACGGCTAGGAAGCTGTGGTTCTGATTGCACTGACGCTGCGGTTCTCCGCACCTTACCGGACGCTCCAAGGACGCCAACATGATTAGCAAAGAAGGCCTTACCCACCACATCTCCGCGCAGTTCAACGCCGAGCTTGAGGAAGTGCGCAGCCACCTCCTGGCCATGGGCGGGCTGGTGGAGAAGCAAGTCAACGATGCAGTGACCGCGCTGATCGAGGCTGACTCGGGCCTTGCCCAGCAAGTGCGCGAGATCGATGACCAGATCAACCAGATGGAACGCAATATCGACGAGGAATGCCTGCGCATCCTCGCCCGTCGCCAGCCGGCGGCTTCCGACCTGCGCTTGATCATCAGCATCTCCAAGTCGGTGATCGATCTGGAGCGTATCGGCGACGAAGCCACCAAGATCGCCCGTCGTGCCATCCAGTTGTGCGAAGAAGGCGAAGCGCCGCGGGGCTACGTCGAAGTGCGCCACATCGGCGACCAGGTGCGCAACATGGTCCGCGATGCGCTGGATGCGTTTGCCCGCTTCGACGCCGACCTGGCGTTGTCGGTGGCCCAGTACGACAAGATCATCGACCGCGAATACAAGACCGCGCTGCGTGAGCTGGCGACCTACATGATGGAAGACCCGCGCTCTATCTCGCGGGTGTTGAGCATCATCTGGGTACTGCGCTCCCTGGAACGGATCGGCGACCACGCGCGCAATATCTCGGAATTGGTCATTTACCTGGTGCGCGGCACCGACGTACGGCACATGGGCCTCAAGCGCATGAAAGCCGAAGTTGAAGGCACAGCCGATCAAATCCCTAATGTTCCGGACGAATCTGACGATAAGTAAGATTGCCCGAGAAATAAACGCCCGGCCTCTGGTCGGGCGTTTTCGTTTGTGGCGTATGAGTTTTGCGCTGCGGGCAGCCATAAAGTCCCGGCGTGACTGATGAGTTTTTGGCAAAATGCCATCATTGTGAAGCGTTTTGCTTGCCGGGGTTTTGAGAGGATGAAGGGTCGATGAGTAAAGTCAGTGTGTTGGTGGTGGATGACGCCTCGTTTATTCGCGACTTGGTAAAGAAGTGCCTGCGTAACTACTTCCCCGGCATCAAGATTGAAGATGCGGTAAACGGCAAAAAGGCCCAGGCCATCCTGATGCGCGAAACCTTCGACATGGTTTTGTGCGACTGGGAAATGCCGGAAATGTCGGGCCTGGAACTGTTGACCTGGTGCCGCGAGCAGCCGCAGCTCAAGGCCATGCCATTTGTCATGGTCACCAGCCGTGGCGACAAGGAAAACGTGGTCCAGGCGATCCAGGCCGGGGTCTCCGGCTACGTCAGCAAGCCATTCACCAACGAGCAGTTGCTGAACAAGGTCAAGCAGGCCCTGAACAAGATCGGTCGCCTCGACGCCTTGCTGGCCAGTGCACCGACCAAGATGAACTCGGCCTTTGGCAACGACTCCCTCAGCGCCCTGACCGGCGGCAAGCCCGAAGCCGTCAAGCCAGCCCCGGTGGCCGCGCCGAGCAAAGGCCTGCTCAACAGTCCGCCTGTGCAAGCCGCCGTCGCCCCCTCGGCCGCCAGCGGTCGTGGCCAGGGCCAGTTGCGCCTGTCCAGTGGCACCCAGCAATGTGTGATCAAGGCCCTGAGCATCAAGGAGGCGCTGCTGGTGGTGCGCCGTGGCGACGTCCTGCCCCAAGTGCTGGAAAGTGCGGTGCTCGACCTGGAGCAAGGCGAGAACGCTGAAACCGCGCGCCTCAATGGCTACCTGCATGCAATCGTCGCCTACGAACCGCGCCCCGACAGCGACTGGCTGCAACTGACCTTCCGCTTTATCGACCAGGACGCGCAGAAGCTCGACTACATCTCCCGGCTGATCGCCCGGGGTACGGCGCAGAAGCATTTTGTGCCGGGTGCATAACCTGGGCAAAAATGCCGTGGATCGACCAATTGTCTGATTCTCGGCGCCCGTCTTGATTTATATCTGTTTCGATATAATCTCTCGATAGCGCTTCGGTGCTGTCGAGTGCCCGCCATGCCTTGAAACACACCGCTGCTGCTGTTGACTGAATCGTCGATTACGCTTTTTCTTTCCAGGAAAGGAGAAGTGAATGCCCAGGCACAAGGATGTGGTGTTTGTGGGAAGTGCACTCAAGGATCTCAGGTCGTTCCCGATTGAGGCGCGAAGAGCCGCTGGTTTTCAATTGGATCTTTTGCAGCAGGGCGAACAGCCTTTTGACTGCAAGCCGATGAAAACCATTGGGCGCGGGGTCAATGAGATTCGTATCACCGATGAGTCAGGAGCGTTTCGGGTGTTCTATGTGGTCAATCGGCCCGAGGCGGTTTATGTGTTGCATGCGTTTCGCAAAACCACGCAAAAAGCTGAAACGCGGGATATCGAACTGGCTCGCGCCAGATTGCAGGAGTTAGGTTAAGCCATGACTGACCAAAAGCTTCATACCGAACGCTTCGCCAGTGTTTGGGACGCCCTGGAAGACGCTCCCCAAGAGGCCGCAAACATGCGTTTGCGCTCAAAGTTGCTGCTGGAATTGTGCAAAGCCATTCGTGGCTGGAAGCTCTCCCAGAAGGACGCGGCCCAGCGGCTTCATATAAGCCAGCCACGACTCAACGATGTACTCAGTGGCAAGATCGACAAGTTCTCCCTCGATGCCTTGGTCAATCTGTCCGCCGCCGCCGATATGAACGTAGATATTTGCTTCTCGACGCAACCGGCCTGATCCACACAACACTGTCATGAACCCTTGCTAGCCTGCCGTTCGGTCATACCCGGCAGGTTTATCCCATGCTTGTGCGTTTTATGTTGTTTTGTGGCCTGTGCGCGGTCGCTTCATCGTCCCTGGCCATGACCCTCTATCGTTCCACCGATGCCCGTGGCGTGGTGTTTTTCAGCGACCAGAAAACCCCTGGCGCCCAGGCGTTTGTGTTCCAGGAGCGCCGGGTCGTGCCGGTGAAGCGCCAGGTGCTTGATCCCCTGCCGCCGCGTAACCTGCGGCCAGCGCAGTTTCAGCGCTACCCGTTGCCCTGGCGCGGTGGCCCCTTCCGCCTGACCCAGGGGCCTGGCGGCACGTTCAGTCACTCTGACGTCAAAAGTCGCTACGCCATGGATATCGCCATGCCTGAAGGCACGCCGATCATCGCTGCGCGAGGCGGGGTGGTGGTGAAGACCGAGAACAGCCAATCGGGGCGGGGCAGTGACCCGTCGGGCAACTTCGTGCGGGTGTTACACGATGACGGCACCCAGAGTGTGTATCTGCACCTCAAGCTGGGGTCGGTCAGTGTCAGGGAAGGGCAGCGGGTGGCGGTGGGCAGCCCATTGGCGCTGTCGGGCAATACCGGCAACAGCAGTGGGCCACACCTGCACTTTGTGGTGCAGCGCGATACGGGGGCGGGGTGGGTGTCGATTCCGTATGAGTTCACGCAGCCGGTACAGGCGTTGCCCAACTTTGCGTCGGGCACGCGGTAAGGCTTTTGTAGGAGCGAGCTTGCTCGCGAAAAACCTGAGGGCGCTGCCGGGTGTCAGGATCCCAGCGTTATCGTTAACGTCCTTCGCGAGCAAGCTCGCTCCTACAGGGGGTGTGCCCTAGTCGAGCATCAAGACCTTGGCCAGCACGATTTTCGGGCCTTTCATCTTCTTGATGATGATCCGCAGGCCTTCCACTTCCAGCACTTCTTCCTCTTCCGGCACCCGGTTCAGGGTTTCGTAGATCAAGCCAGCGAGGGTTTCGGCTTCGATGTGATCCAGGTCGATACCCAGCAGGCGTTCGATCTTGAACAGCGGCGTATCGCCACGTACCAACAGCTTGCCCGGCTGATAGGCGAGGATGCCGCGTTCGGCCTTGCGGTGTTCGTCCTGGATATCGCCCACCAGCACTTCGAGCACGTCTTCCATGGTCAGGTAGCCGATGATGTTGCCGTCGGCTTCTTCAACCAGCGCAAAGTGCGCGCCGCCCTTGCGAAATTGCTCCAGCAGTTGCGATAGCGGCATGTGCCGCGAAACGCGCTCCAGCGGGCGGGTCAGCTCGGCCAGGTTGAACGACTCGGGAATATGGTCCAGGGCCGCCAGTTCCAGCAGCAGGTCCTTGATGTGCAGCAGGCCGACAAACTCACCGCGCACGGCGTCGTACACCGGATAGCGACTGAATTTGTGGCGGCGGAACAGCGCGAGGATTTCCTTGAGTGGCGCGTTGAAGTCCAGCGTCACCAGGTCTTCTCGGGAGTTGGCCCAATCCACTACTTCCAGCTCGCCCATTTCCACGGCCGAGGCCAGTACACGCATGCCCTGGTCGCTCGGGTCCTGGCCGCGGCTGGAGTGCAGGATCAGCTTGAGTTCTTCACGGCTGTAATGGTGCTCGTGGTGCGGGCCTGGCTCGCCTTGGCCGGCAATACGCAGGATCGCGTTGGCGCTGGCGTTGAGCAGGTAGATCGCCGGGTACATCGCCCAGTAGAACAGGTACAGCGGCACGGCGGTCCACAGCGACAGCAACTCGGGCTTGCGAATGGCCCAGGACTTGGGGGCCAGCTCACCGACCACGATGTGCAGGTACGAAATCACAAAGAAGGCGGCAAAGAACGACACGCCCTTGATCACTTCAGGCGATTCGACGCCCATCGCGCCCAGCAGCGGCTCCAGGATGTGCGCGAAAGCCGGCTCGCCGACCCAGCCCAGGCCCAGGGACGCCAGGGTGATACCCAGTTGGCAGGCCGACAGGTAAGCGTCGAGCTGGCTGTGTACGGTGCGCAGGATCTGCCCGCGCCAGCCATTGGTATGGGCGATTGCCTCGACCCGGGTGGCGCGCAGTTTGACCATAGCAAATTCCGCCGCAACGAAGAAACCGTTGAGCAGTACCAGGATCAGTGCAAAAAGAATCATGCCGAAATCGGCGAAGAGTGTCGCGAGGGTGATACCAGGGGAAGGGTCCATGATGGGGTTTTGCGAGTTCCGTGTGTTCAAAAAGGGGTGATGGCTGTGCCTCAAGGGCGGGCACAAGTCAGGCAATGTAGCGGCTGAAGGAGCGCTTGCCTAGTGGCGGCTGCCGGGTGGGCGCGCGAATGCATGCTGCATAGGGCTTATGTGGGAGCTGGCTTGCCTGCGATGCAGACGCCTCGGTCTTACAGAAGCACCGAGGTGATGCTATCGCCGGCAAGCCAGCTCCTACATGGGATGGAGGGGATTTTCAGATTAATCCTTCGCCGCGATTGCCGGCGAGCGGCTGACCTGTGCTGGCGCAAAGTGGCAGGTAAAGGTACTGCCGTGGCCCAGTACGCTGCTGATTTCCAGGCGGGCCCGATGGCGCAACAGCACATGCTTGACGATCGCCAGGCCCAGCCCGGTGCCGCCGGTGTTGGAGTTGCGGCTGGAGTCGACACGGTAGAAGCGCTCGGTCAGGCGTGGCAAATGCTTGCTGTCGATACCGATCCCCGAATCCTGCACGCTCAGGTGCGCGCCGTGCTGATCGGCCCACCAGCGGATGCGGATCGTGCCTGTGTCCTGGGTGTATTTCACGGCGTTGAACACCAGGTTGGAAAAGGCGCTGCGCAACTCGCCCTCGCTGCCTTTGAGCAGCACCGACGGGTCGGCCTCCAGGGTGATGTACTGGCCGCGTTCGCCGGACAGGGCCTGGGCATCGTTCTTGATGGTCTGCAGCAGGCTCTGTACGGCCACGGGATGGTTGTCCGAGGGGTAGTCGGTGGCTTCCAGCTTGGCCAGCAGCAGTAGGTCGTTGAGCAGAGTCTGCATGCGCGAGCCTTGTTGCTGCATTTGCTGCAAGGCACGGCTCCAGCGCGGGTTGACCTCTTCGACGTTGTCCAGCAGCGTCTCCAGGTAGCCGCAGATCACCGTCAGCGGGGTACGCAGCTCATGGGAGACGTTGGCGACGAAATCCTTGCGCATCTGTTCCAGCTGATGGATACGGGTCACGTCGCGCACCAGCATCAAGTGTTCGTTGTTGCCGTAGCGCGTGAGGTACAGCTGGATACGCACCCGGTCGTTGGTGGGCGACGGGATTTCCAGGGCTTCTTCGTAGTTATCCTGTTCGAAGTATTCCTTGAAGCGCGGGTGGCGCACCAGGTTGGTCACCGGCTGGCCGCTGTCCTGGGGCGTCTTGAGGCCCAGCAGAGTCTCGGCGGCGCGGTTCCACCATTCCAGGTTGCCGTCGCTGTCGAGCATGATCACCGCGTCCTTGAGCGCGGCGGTCGACTCCTGGACCCGGTCGATCACCGCTTGCAGGCGGCCACGTACCCGTTGGTCGCGGCGTTGCAGGTGGTAGATGCTGTCGAACACCTCACCCCACAGGCCGTAGCCGTCGGGTGGTGCCTCATCGGGTTTGTGCTGGCGCAGCCACTCGTGCAGGCGCAGCAATTGCTTGAGGGTCCAGCCCAGGTAGAGGCCCAGGCCGATGGCCAGGCTCCAGCCGTAGTAGCCGCTGATAAGGCCGACCAACAGGCAGCCGGTGACCAGCAGGAGCATGTGGCGGATCAGGGTGCCATGCCAGTTTTGATTCACTTGAACATGCGTCCTTGTCGGCTGTTAAGTCTGGATAGGGCTGGCTCAGCCTTTGGTTGAAAACCTATAACCGGTACCGCGCACGGTTTGTACCAGATTCTCGTAGGCATCGCCCAAGGCTTTGCGCAGGCGGCGGATATGCACGTCAACGGTGCGCTCCTCGACATACACGTTGCCGCCCCACACCTGGTCGAGCAATTGCCCACGGGTATAGGCGCGTTCCTGGTGGGTCATGAAGAACTGCAACAGGCGGTATTCGGTGGGGCCCATCTCGGCCGGCTTGCCATCGATGGTTACGCGGTGGCTGATCGGGTCCAGCAGCAGGCCGCCGACTTCAATCGGCGCCTCGCCATCGGTCGGACCGGCGCGGCGCAGTACGGCCTTCAGACGTGCGACCAATTCCCGTGGGGAAAATGGCTTGGTGATGTAGTCATCGGCACCGACTTCCAGGCCCTGGATCTTGTTGTCCTCTTCGCCCTTGGCGGTGAGCATGATGATCGGGATATCCCCGGTCAGCTCATCGCGCTTGAGACGCCGGGCCAATTCGATGCCGGAGGTGCCGGGCAGCATCCAGTCCAGCAGGATCAGGTCCGGCTTGCGGTCGACGATAATGGCGTGGGCCTGCTGGGAGTTCTCTGCCTCCAGGCAGTCATAGCCGGCCATTTCCAACGCAACGGCGATCATTTCGCGAATGGGCGCTTCGTCGTCAACGATCAGAATGCTCCTGCCAACCATGCTAAGTCCTCTTGTCATTTAACTGTCTTGCGCCGCATTAGATAACGGAATTATTGCAGTCGTGTGACAGTATTTTACTGGCCTGCGCAATCGGACTGGTCCTGAACTACGCTTTGAGTCCGAATCCTGACAACCGCAAAAGGAAGGTTCCGATGACTCAACGTACTTTTTCCTGGAAAGCCCTGCTGGTCACGGCGGTGCTGACGCTGCCGACACTGGCATTTGCGGCAGAGCCAGCCATGACTAAAGACGGGATGTTGGTAGATCACAAGGGCATGACGCTCTATACCTTCGCCAAGGATGCTGGCGGCAAATCCATGTGCAATGACAAGTGCGCGACCAACTGGCCGCCGTTGAAGGCCGAGTCCACCGATAAGTCGATGGGCGAATGGACCGTCATCACCCGTGACGACAACACCAGCCAATGGGCTTACGACGGCAAGCCGTTGTACACCTTCATTGCCGACAAGAAGGCTGGCGATGCGACCGGCGACGGCAAAATGGAGGGCGCCTGGAAGATCGCCAAGCCCTGACCTTCCTTGTAGGAGCCGGCAAGCCGGCTCCTTATCGAAAGGCGTAGTCCGCCACAATCCCGAGAAAAATCGCCAGTCCCGCCCAATGGTTGTGCAAGAACGCCTTGAAGCACTTCATCCGGTCCCGATCCCGGGTGTACCAGAACTCCCAGGCAAAACACCCCGCCGCTGCCAGCAGGCCCAGGTGGAACCAGCCTCCCAGCTCAAAGCGCGAGCCTGCCAGCAGCAGGCAAACTAGCGCCAGCCCCTGCAAGGTGAGGATGATGATGCGGTCGGCATCGCCAAACAGAATGGCGGTGGATTTGACGCCGATTTTCAAATCGTCATCGCGGTCGGTCATCGCGTAATACGTGTCGTAGGCCACCGTCCACAGCAGATTGGCGATGTACAGCAACCACGCAATGGCCGGCAGGCTGCCGGTCTCGGCGGTGAACGCCATGGGCATGCCCCAGGAAAACGCCGCGCCCAGCACCACTTGCGGGTAATAGGTGTAGCGCTTCATGAACGGGTAGCTGACAGCCAGGGCCAGACCGCCCAGCGACAGCCAGATGGTCGCGGCGTTGGTCAGCAGCACCAGCAGGAAGCTGATGCTCATCAGCACTGCAAAGAACACCAGCGCTTCCTTGGAACTGATCTTGCCGCTCGCCAACGGACGTTGCGCCGTGCGCTTCACGTGGCCGTCGACCTTGCGGTCAGCCCAGTCATTGATCACACAACCGGCGGCCCGGGTCAGTGTCACGCCGAGGACAAAAATCACGATATTGCTCAGCGACGGCGAACCCTTGCCGGCGATCCACAGCGCCCACAGGGTGGGCCACAGCAGCAGGTAGATGCCGATGGGCTTGTCCATGCGCGTCAGTTGAACGAAGTCCCAGGCCCGAGGGTTCAGGCGGTTCAAAGATTGGAGCAGGCGCTGGTACATCAGCAATTCTCCGCAGATTCGTGCACCGCTTGCCACAGGCTTGGCAGGAAGACTTCCGCCACCAACACGCTCAACGCGCCGCGATCAAAGCGCGAGCGCCGGGCCCACAAACCGTTGGTCTGATCTGCCGTCGGCAGCCAGGCACGTGGGTAGTGGCAAACCTCGATAGCCTGGCGGGCGAAGGCCTGGTCACAAAACAGCAGTTCACCCAACGAGCGACTGCCCAACTCATCCATATGCAGGCCGTCGCCCTGCAAGGCACTACGGGCCGCCACGCTGCGGGCGAACACCCAGGCCTGGCCGTGACCGCGCAAATACACCTCGCGCACCCAGCCAATACTGGCCGCTGGCAGGTCGAGGGCGGCGCATTCGTCGTCTCGCAGGGGCTGCCAGCCTTCGAACAGTGGCGTGACACTGAAGCCATCGTTGGACAGGTGCGTCAGGCGGCGAGTCAGCGAGCCCTCATCGAACAGCCAGTCGAGGGCAAGGGGTGCGGGCAGAGGGTGCAGAAGGCTCTGGTTCAGCCATTGGCAGGCATCGGGAACGGCAATCGAATGCGGCACGGGGAGTCATTATTGGCAGTTAATGAGGCGCCGAGCTTACCATGCTCACCCGAATTTTTGCCGGGCTGCGCCGGGACATTGGGCCGAACGTGCTTGCATCTGGGCGCCCCGATCAGTACAAAACGCCCTGAGCCGGACGGCAATGCTGGATCTATCGACTGTCGGCCAGTAAGCCTGGACCCTGAGGAAGCAAGTAATGAAGAAGTGGCAATGTGTAGTCTGCGGCCTGATCTACAACGAAGCAGACGGTTGGCCGGATGATGGGATCGCCCCAGGCACCCTGTGGCAGGACGTCCCTGAAGACTGGCTGTGCCCGGACTGCGGCGTCGGCAAAATGGATTTCGAAATGATCGAAATCGGTTGATTCGCTGAATTTAAGAAACGAACTACAAGGAGAAAGGAATGAGCGCACCTGTCGTGATCATCGGTACGGGCTTGGCCGGTTACAACCTGGCTCGGGAGTTTCGTAAGCTCGACAGCGAAACCCCGCTGTTGCTGATCACTGCAGATGACGGGCGTTCCTACTCCAAACCCATGCTCTCCACCGGTTTTGGCAAAAACAAGGATGCTGATGGCCTGAGCATGGCGACCCCGGGCACCATGGCCGAGCAACTGAAGGCCGAAGTGCGCACCCATACGCGAATCAGCGGGATCGACCCTGGGCACAAGCGCCTGTGGATCGGCGAGGAGGCGGTGGCCTACCGCGACCTGATCCTGGCCTGGGGCGCCCAGACCGTGCAGGTACCGGTCGAGGGCGATGCCGCTGAACTGATTTTCCCGATCAACGACCTGGAAGACTACGCACGCTTTCGCCACGCCGCCGCCGGCAAGCGCCGCGTGCTGCTGTTGGGCGCGGGCCTGATCGGCTGTGAATTTGCCAACGACCTGATCCTCGGCGGCTATGCAATCGACTTGGTGGCACCGTGCGAGCAAGTCATGCCGACCCTGCTGCACCCGGCTGCGGCTGCAGCGGTGCAGGCCGGGCTCGAAGGCCTCGGTGCGCGCTTCCACCTGGGGCCGGTGCTCAACCGCCTGCAACGCACGGCTGACGGCCTGGAAGCCCATCTGTCCGATGGCACGGTGATCGAATGCGACCTGGTGGTCTCCGCCATCGGCCTGCGCCCCCGGGTGGACCTGGCGGCTGCGGCTGGCCTGCAAATCAACCGTGGGATCATGGTCGACCGCCACCTCAAGACCTCCCACGCCAATATCTACGCCCTGGGCGACTGCGCCGAGGTCGATGGCCTGAACCTGCTGTACGTCATGCCCCTGATGAGCTGCGCCCGCGCCCTGGCCCAGACCCTGGCGGGCAACGCCACGGCGGTCAACTACGGGCCGATGCCGGTCACAGTGAAAACCCCGGCCTGCCCGCTGGTGGTCTCGCCACCGCCACGGGGCACTGAAGGCGTGTGGAGCGTCGAAGGGCAGGGTGGTGACATCAAGGCTTTGTGCCGCGATTCCTCCGGGCGCCTGCTGGGCTATGCCCTGACCGGCACGGCGGTCATGGAAAAACTGGCCCTGAATAAGGAACTTCCGCCACTGCTGGCGTAAATGCTGGTCGTTCTGTCGGAATAACCACCTTTTTCCCCCTAGAAAGGTCGCCGTGAGACTGGCGCAGGCACCAATGGCATGCCATCCTCACTCCCGTCTGCCGCAGAGTAGAGCCTGCGGCGCCTTGGCGCTGCTCCAGCAGAGAGCAGCACGGACATAACAACAAAAAACCGTCAAAGAGGCTTCACCTATGCGTAAACCAGAACTCGCAGCCGCCATTGCAGAAAAAGCAGACCTGACCAAAGAACAGGCCAACCGCGTCCTCAACGCCGTACTTGAAGAAATCACCGGCGCCCTGCACCGCAAGGACAGCGTCACCCTGGTTGGTTTCGGCACCTTCCTGCAACGCCACCGTGGCGCCCGCACCGGCAAAAACCCGCAAACCGGCGAGCCGGTGAAAATCAAGGCGAGCAACACCGTAGCGTTCAAACCGGGCAAGTCGCTCAAAGACAGCGTCAACCCGTAAGCGCGGCACCGTCTCGAAGGGAGGCGGGGTGGTATGAAAAATGGGCACGCCGACTGGGTCGGGTGCCCATTTTTGTTGGGGTGTATCATCAGGCTCTGTTGAACCGCGTCAGCAGGCGTTGTGCGGTCCTGTTTACTAGGGCAAGTACAACGCTAATATCCGTTTGTGAGTTCAGTCATGAGCTCTTCAAATGACGCGCAAACAAATACCAGTGATAGGGTTAGTCGCAATAAATAAAAATATTTAGTTTTTTGCTATAGGCACTTTGAAGAAACTTGACTAGGTCTTTTAATTCGCTGGAATTTAAGTTTTTTGATTTTATCGCTTTTTCGATTTCAGTCACTAAAGGTAGAATTTCGCCGAACAAAATACTTGTGTCGGCGTAATAAACAGAAAATTTATGCGTCTTTGGGAAATCTTTTCTTGGTGCTGATGCGTCCATAAGAACGCCATGGATAGATTCACTCAAGCAAAAAATCGGAGTGTTCTCATTAACGTCTTTTTGATTTTCTGCTGCCATAAAGTCAAGAGGCATAAAAATTTCCATGTCAGGACGGAAAGGCAGGCATAGTTAGTTTAGCTTTCTGGATATACTGGGGTTTTTATATTATCCGGAAGTATTTCAAGAATCGTCAAGTCATCATTCGTGTTCTTTATTTTATAGTGTCTCGTTGTGAAGGTTTCTCGCCATATGTTTTCAGTGATTGAAGATATTGTGTCGGTATCGTATTTATAGAGCGTTTCGACGTACTCGCCTGTATTGAGTAAGCTATAGCGCGCTGTTGGATGAAAGCTTGTAAGCGTAGTAATAGAAGCTGAGTCAAGATTGGCATCTGTGCTGTCTTCAAAGTTGCTGCCGAATGCCAGTTCTATAATGCGGTTCGGTTCGTTAATAAAAAATCTCCTGTATACAATCCATTGGCTTTTAAGTTTTACATATTTGGCGTATTGTATTTCGGCTACAAAGTTGTCGTTTCCGTCTAAGAAGTAGCACTGCCTGTCTTTAGCCAGCTCCGAATTTTTAAGTAAGCACCCGGGTTTACACCCTTGTAATTCGCAGGTGTACGGTGCCGGATTATATGAGGGCATGACTCCCATATCCCATTTTTTGGTTTTGTGTGTATGTTCTGCCAATGATATTAGTTTAGGGTATTTGTCGTTGTATTCATTTAGCAATTTGAGTAAAAGGACTTTCATAGCGGTCCCCCATTTGGCCAGCGGGAAAGTTTTTCCGCCGCTGAGTTCAAGGATGAGTGTCTTCAAACCTTGCTCGAATTCGGATTTTGTTTTAACCCCTTTTAGAGTTCCCCATACAAGGTAAAGGGAACAGATTTAGTTTTATTAAAAAGCCTATTAAATATATCTGTGCCCTTTTGTTTATTTTGCTTTTTAGAACGGAAGTTCAAAAACGATTTTACCTAGCCTGTTTTTGATTAGGTAACTGTTTTCACCGAACTCAGCAGTTTTGAAAAGATCAGTTCGGTCAATAAAACCAGGAGGCTCATGCATCCAGATTTTATTTTCTGGAAAGAGCTGATCTTGGCAATACCAACTTTCACCTACCTCTGCATTAAGAACTCTAAAAACATTGATTTTGTGCTTTTTGTTTTTGCTTGTTTTTGAAAGTTTTTTAATTGAGCTCTCCAGTTGAAAATTAGTTATTAAGACTTTTTCAGCAGTTTGATTTATTAGTTCTACGATCACATCGTTACTTTCTTTTGTTGTGGCGATTACAATTAGCGCGCGACGTAACTCTTCCAACAACTCTATATCTTGGCTGAGACGGCTCAAAGATAGAAAATTCTTGAAGTCAAAGCTTTCTACAAAAATATTTGTTGACCCTAGTACGTTGTCGAACAAGTCCTCATCGCCACGTGGACCTAGTGAAACAACTATTTTACTGCTGCCATTTATATCAATTTTAGGCAGAAACTCCATGAATATCTGGGTGATGTGGTGGCTTAAATGACGGATGCGAATGCCCATTGTTAGAGCGGCTTCGTCACTTTCTTGTAGAGTAAGTATCTTCAGACTCATTGCTATACTCGCTTGGAAAAACTAGCGGTTATCAGGCGTGCCGTATAATTTAAGGTAGCCATCTCTCGTGTCAACCTGTGGCAAAGGATTTTTGTGAATCGGTGAAGGCATATTCCCGTTGTTTCTTGCTGCATGTTTATCTGTAATTTTTTGCTCGGTAGCCTTGGCTTGAAGTCGAGTTTTATTTTTCTCTACTATCACTGCCTTATAACGCCCAGCTTGAGGCTTGTTAAGCGCGTTGACCTGTTGGTTTGCGCGGGGAGAAGTGCCATTTTTGTTCAGCGGACGTCCGCTGATGCCAGGCTTCATCATTCGCCCGGTTTTCGTATCAACGATGACATAGACATGGTTAGGGTTTTTGCTTGCATGGCTGTTGCCGTGGACTTTTCCGCTGCCACCGCAGGGAGTGAGTCCTAATGGATCGACCCAGCCAAAAGGATTATCGGCGTAGGTGTAAGTATTGATCCCACCCGCCAACCCAATCGGATCCGGCGTCGTAAACCTTCCCACATCCGGATCATAAAACCTGAACGTATTAAAATGCAGCCCCGTCTCCCGGTCCAGGTACTGCCCCTGAAACCGCAGGTTCTGCTCTTCAATGAAGTACGGTTCCCGCACCTCTTCCACTGTATTGCCCCACACCCGATATGTTGCCTGCCACAGGGTGTGTCCGTCAGCCTCGGTGACCTGTTCCGGCAAGCCGTTGAGATCGTTGTGGTAATAACGAATTTTTTGCAGCGCCCCGATGCCGTCAACGCGGGCCAGGGGTTGGTAGCCTTCGTCTTCATAGACGTAAAGGCTGGTTTGGCTGTGTTTATGCTCCTGCAATAGACGCAAGCCGTCCCACATGAATTGGGTTTCGCTTAGCGGATAGCCATTGCTGCCGTGTTCGGTCTTGCCGATGCGTCGGCCCAGTGGGTCGTAGGCCATCCGCACCACGCTGCCGCCTTCATTGCGCACTTCGATCAGTCGGCTTTCGGCGTCGTACGCAAAGTGTTGTACGCCACGAGCGCCGCTGCGTTTTTCGATCATTCGGCCAAAGGCATCGTAGCGGTAGCGTTTGTCCTGATAGGTCAGCAGTTTGTTGTGTACCACCAGCCCGGCCCCGGACTGTGGGCCGTCCAGCAGGTTTGCCGCCGCGTCGTAGGCGAAGGTTTCGCGCTGGCCGTGCAGGCTGTCCTGGCTTGCGATAATGCGGCCGGTGGCGTCGTAGTGCAGGAGTTGGCGATGTTGCGCGCTGGGTTGCTGGTCGAGTTTGCCGATCAGGTTGTCGGCGGGGTCGTATTCAAAGTGCTTTTGCACCGCCGCCGGCATCAACGCCGGCTGGCTGGTGTGACGGCGTTGACGGGCGCGCAGGCGGCCGCTGCGGTCGTACTCGCTGCGGGTGCTGATCTGGCCTTGGGTGCGCAGCACTTCGCGGTGCAGGCGGTCGCGCTCGAAGTCGCTGATGACCTGGCCGTCGAGGTTGATCTGATGCAGATGGCCGCTGCCGTAATACAAGCGATTGAGCCAGCGGCCGTCCGGGAGTTGGGTCTGGATCAGGTTGCCGAGTTCGTCGTAGTGGTGCTGCAACTCACCGGTCGAACTGCGCTCGGCGAGCAATTGGCCAACCGCGTCATAGGCAAAGCTCAAGGCTTGGGCATTGCCCTGCAGGTCGGTGAAGGACACGTCCGTAAGCTGGTCCAATGGATCGTAGGTGTAGTCCGTGCGGCCATCGTCAGTGGTTTTGGCAATCAAGCGGCCAATGGCATCGCGCTCCAGTCGATGCACGATAGGGGCGGGCGGCGTCTCGGGGACCACGGCCAGGCCCGTGCCATAAGGCGCCGCAAGGGCGGTCACAGTGGTGACGTTGTCCAGGCGGTCGTAGCTGTAACGCTTGGCGCTGCCGTCCAGGTCTTGCTGCTCCGTCAACCGATCCCCATCATCCCAGGCAAACCGATAACGTTCCCCGTTCTCGTTGATCAGCGCTTGCAGCCGACCAAAGCTGTCATAGCCGAACTGCACCTGCCGACCATGGGCATCGGTGCGCTGACGGACCTGGCCGCGACGGTTGTGTTGATAGCACGTGGTGTGGCCGGCCGGGTCGGTGTAAGCCGTCAGTTGGCCGCTGATATCACGCTGGTACTGCTCGCTACGTCCGTCGGGTAATTGGCTGCTGAGCAAGCGACCCAGGGCGTCATAGTGGAACTGGGTCCGTTCACCGAGGGCATCGGTGATGACCTGCAAAAAACCCTGCTCGTTATAGCCGAACCGCGTCGGGTAACCCGAGCAATCGGTGTGTTCGACCAGTTGCCCGAACGGGTTCCAGCGCAGTTTTTTGCTTTTGCCCGTGGCGTCGATAATCTCGACGACCTGGCCATGGGCGTCATAGCGGTAGCGGGTGACATGGCCCAGCGGGTCGATGGCGACGGTGCAGTTGCCGCGTTGATCATAGCGGTAGCGCCAACTGTTGCCGGCGGCGTCGGTTTGCACCAACGGCAGGGCCCAGTGTTCCAGCCACAACGTCGAGTCGCTGCGCCCCAGGGGGTCGGTTTCGCCGATGAGGTTGCCGGCCTCGTCGTAGCTGTATTCATAGCGGCCACCCTGTGGGTCGGTGGCGTTGAGCAATTGGCGCTCGTCGTTCCATTCGAACAGCCAGGTCTGGCCGAGGTTGTCGCTGTAGTGAGTGATCTGGTGCTGAGTGTTCCAGTGGCGGATGCTGACACGCTGCAAACTGTCGGTAATACGTGTGGTGCCGGCCTGCACGTCATAGTCGAACTGGTAAGCGTCACCTTCGTTGGTCCAATGCTTGACCACGCGCCATTCCAGGCCATCAATCAAGGCCCATTCATAAAAGCAGTGCAAGCCGCTGGGCAACTGGTGTTCCACCATGCGTTGCCCGCTGTCGTAGGCAAAGCGCCGCTGCACCTGGCCGCTGGCATCGCGCACCTCGGTCAGGCTGCCGATGGCGTCGTAACCGTAGCTTGCGAGCACTTCTCGGCGTTGATCGGGGTACACGCGCTCGATGCAGGTCACGTGGGCCGGGTCGCGGATCAGTTCGACCTGCACCAGATCAAACGTGTCGCGCAGCCGCACCAGGCGTCCTGCGTCGTCATAATCAAGGTAGATGCGGTTGTCGTTGCGGTCACCCAGTTGGCTCAGGCGCAGCAGCGACGGGGTTGCGGGGGTGGGTTCAAACAAGCGGTACGTGCCGTCGTCGCTTTCAATCAACAATTGGCCGTTGCGGTTGCGCCGTACGGCAAGCCCTTCACCTGCACTGAATACTGCGCCGCCCAAGGGGATGGAACCCATGTCGATAGGCCGGCCCTGTTCATCGGTGTAGACAAGCGTTTCGCCGCCTTCGGGATGGGGTTGGATCTCGACGCACACCTCATACGGCACACTCCAGCCAGCGCCGAACAGACTGCCACGGCGTTCGTCGCGACTGTTGTAGAAGCGCTGCCAATCGAGCGGAAACAGGCCGGGCAGGACGAAATCCAGTTCCTGGTCATCGCCCAGCACCTTGGCGCCGGTAGCCGCATGCACCGGGTTCGAGGAACCCATGGCCGCGTTGGCCGCTGCGCCCATGGCGCTGCTGACGGCCATCGACGCGGCCCCGCCCACCAGCATGCAGGGCAGTTTGCTGAAAAACTTGCCCTTGCCACCTTTGAGCATCAGCAGCGCCGTGACGGCCAGCCCGACGCCTGGGGTCTTGCCGCTACGAATCTCGCGCACCACCACCGAACCGCCGCCAATGGTGACGTTGGAGGAGATCAGCCCGGAGGACACCACCTTCGCATCGCAGGTGCTGCGGTCACCGCTGCGTACGGCGGGCTGGCCGTTGATGGTCACCTTGTCCGAGCCTTCGGCCATGAATTGCGGTGGCATCGGAGGGTGCTTCATGCAAAGCACCAGGTCTTCCGGCTTGGTCTCCGTGCCTGGTGCAGGCGAAGCCACGGTGGGGCGCCACATCTGTGAGAAGAACTCGCCGGCCATGTCCAGGTAGCTGGCTTCTTCTTCCGGCGCCGGCATTTCCAACTCGGTGCCGGCCGGTGCGACATGTGAAACAACCGCCCCTGCCGCGCGGGCGGCGGGGATGTTATTGGTGAGCGTGTCGAGGGAGCCGGTGAGGATGTTGGCCTGCACCGTGGGCGGAAACAGCGCGTTGCCGATGCCCTCGCATAAATTGCTCAGGCCCTTGTCGGCCCCGCTCTTGCTCATCACAAGGCCCACGACCACGCCGACGACCGCGCCCAGGAGAAAGCAACCCAGCCCGCCCGTGACCACGGTAATCCCGGTGGCAGCTACTACCGCCGCCGTGGCCAGCGCGGTAATCGCGATGTTAGCCGCCACCTCCAGCACTCCGCCGAGAATGTCGGCCATCATCGAGGTGTGTTCCATCGCATCGCCCAGGCGGGCGGCCCATAACGCGTCAGACATGCAGGTCGCTCATCAGGAAACAGCGTCAAACGACAACGAGTTTTTAATCGTCGCCCAGTGCGCCGCTTCGGCATCGCCGAGTTTGTCGGCCTTCACATAACTCAGCGCGAGCATCTTGCGTGTGCCCGGCAACACCAGGGCGAGTTGATACTGAAACACCTTGTCGTTGCCCTTGCTGAACTGGCTGCGCAGCTCGATCCCTTCGACCTCCTGGGCGGCCCCCAGGCGCACCGGCACGCTGGGTAGGCAACGCAGGTCCTGTACTTGTTTTTCCAGGCGCTTGAGTTGGTCGTCGAAGTTGCTGTGCAAGGTTTCGCCTTCAGCCAGCAAGCTGCGGCTGACGATCAGTGAAGTCCCCAGCGCCGGGAACTTGAGGATATTGATGGTCGCGTCCTGCAACTCACTGGCGGGCAGTTGAAACTGGAATTCGTTGATGCGGTACGTCATGGCAGGCAGGTCTCGTCAGGAGCTTTTGGGCGCGGGGAACGCGGCTTTGATATTGGCGTCGATGCTGGCTTTTATGCCCTGGCCATCCGGTGTGGCGCCAGGCCCGCCGCCATTGTTGAGGTGCAGCACGCCGCCAGTGTTGAACTCGGCATCGCCACTGGCGTAGAAGCTGATCTGCACGCCGGTAAGGTTGATTTGCCCGCTGGCGTTGAGCTCCAGGATGCTTTCACCGCAGACCAGGCGCAGGTTTTCGCCGACCTCGATGACATAGCTCTGGCTGATGCTGTCGGTCTTCTTCTGGCCAACGGAAAGGATGTCTTCCTGTTTGACGATGCGCAGGCGGTTGTTGCCAATGGTCACCGTCTCGTTGTGCCCAATGCTCTTGTTGCGGTCATGCCCCACCGAGTGGCTTTCATCCACTTCCACCACAATGTCCTGATTACGCTCGGCATGGATGTACAACTGCTCCAGGCCCTTCTTGTCCTCCATGCGGATTTCATTGAAGTTCGCCGGGCTGCCGCCCTTGCTGGAACGGCTTTTCATGCCGCTCTGGGTGGCGTTTTCCGGCAGGTCGTAGGGCACCGTCTGTTCGGCGTTGTACACCCGGCCGGTAATGATCGGGCGATCCGGGTCGCCTTCGAGGAAGCTGACAATCACTTCCTGGCCGATGCGCGGGATCTGCATCGAACCCCAGTTTTTCCCGGCCCAGGATTGCGACACGCGAATCCAGCAGGAGCTGTTTTCGTTGGATTGGTCGTGGCGGTCCCAATAGAAATGCACTTTCACCCGGCCATACTGGTCGGTCCAGATTTCCTCGCCCTTGGGCCCGACCACCAGCGCGGTCTGCGGGCCTTTGACGATAGGGCGATGGGTGTTGGCCTGCGGGCGGAAGCTCTGTTGCGCGTCGATGCAGGTCAGGCTGCTGTCGAACTGCGCCGCCGCGCCGCCGCCGCCGGACTCCAGGCGTTCCTGAGTGATGCGGTAATGCGCAATGAGGATCAGGTATTCGCGGTTCTGGTCACGCCGACTGAAGCCGGTAAGGCTGAACAGGTGGCCGGCGCCCAGGCCGCGTGCATTGCCGCTGAACTCCACTTGTTCATGCAGGGCTTGCAGGGCTTCGATGCGGGTACGTGCGTAGTGTTCGCCGTCCTCGCTTTTGACGTAGGTGCCGGGGTAATCGTACAGCGGGTAGTCGCCGGCAGTGTGCGGGCGTGGCATGGCCGAGCGTACGTCGATGCTCGCGCTGGGGCGCTGGAAATCGTAGTCGTTGAGCTCAAGGGAGCCGGATTGAACTTGCTGCGCCAATTGCCAGTTGTGCATATGGTCGCGCTCGCGCTGCTGTTCGTCCTTGGGGTAGTAAGGCACTGAGGTGTAGCCGGGCACCGTGGCGTGGGCGCCATAGGCATCGGCCAACACCAGCACATGGCGGTCCTGTTCGTGGCGGAAGAAGTAGTAGATACCTTCCTGTTCCATCAGGCGGCTGACGAAATCGAAGCTGGTCTCGCGGTACTGCACGCAGTATTCCCACTCGCGATACGGCCGGCTCAGGGCGTCTTCGAAGTCGGAAAACCCCAGGTCGCGGAACACCTGCTTGATGATCTGCGGGATGCTCAGGTTCTGGAAAATCCGGCAGTCGGAGGTGCGGCTCAACAGCCACAGCCACGGGCGCAGCGTCACCTGGTAACTGGCGAACTGGCCCTGGTCGATGTTCTGGCTGCAGCGCGCGACAATGCCATGGAAATACCGCTCGCCGCCGTCCGCCAGTTGCAGGCTGACGTTCATCGGCTTGCCCAGCAACTGGTTGAGGTCGATGTTGGCGTCCAGCGAGTTCAGTTGCAGGTCGTAGTAGAACAGCCGCCCCAGCTCTTCGCCGCCGCCCATTTCATTGAGCAGCAGCACATCCGGCCCCAGGGGACTGGTGATCTTGGCCAGGCGTGAGGCTTGGTTGAATAGCATTGGTGGTCCCGTAAATACCGTAATGACTGAAGAAACCGACTCAGAAATGTGGGAGCGGGCTTGCTCGCGAATGCGGTGAATCAGTCACCGGATGCATCAACTGACACACCGTTTTCGCGAGCAAGCCCGCTCCCACATTTGGATTGCATTGCGTCAGGTCAATCGGCGTCGCTGAAGTCGTAGTGCAATTCGTTTTCCCGGCTGCTGATCCGCACCCCCGCCAGCGCCTTGCCTTCAAGCATGCGCGTGAGGAACTCGCGGCTCATGTCCGGCAGCAGGCTGTTGGTCAGGATGGTGTCGATCATCCGCCCGCCGCTTTCGGTTTCGGTGCAGCGTGAGACGATCAGGTCGATCACCGCGTCGTCGTAGTCGAACGCGACTTTGTGGGTGTTTTCCACGCGCTTCTTGATGCGGTCCAGTTGCAGGCGGGTGATCGCCTTGAGCATCACGTCGCTGAGCGGGTAATACGGAATCGTCACCAGGCGCCCGAGCAGGGCCGGCGGGAAAATCTCCAGCAGCGGCTGGCGCAGGGCCTTGGCGATTGCCTCCGGGTCGGGCACGTTTGCCGGGTCTTTGCAGACGTGGGAAATCAACTCGGTGCCGGCGTTGGTGGTCAGCAGGATCAAGGTGTTCTTGAAGTCGATCACCCGGCCTTCGCCGTCCTCCATCACGCCCTTGTCGAAGACCTGGAAGAAGATCTCATGCACGTCCGGGTGGGCTTTTTCCACCTCGTCCAGCAGCACCACGCTGTAGGGTTTGCGCCGCACGGCTTCGGTCAGCACGCCGCCTTCGCCATAGCCGATATAACCCGGTGGCGCGCCCTTGAGCGTCGACACGGTGTGGGCTTCCTGGAACTCACTCATATTGATGGTGATCACGTTCTGCTCGCCGCCGTACATGGCTTCGGCTAGGGCCAGGGCGGTTTCGGTCTTGCCCACGCCCGAGGTGCCGGCCAGCATGAACACGCCAATCGGCTTGCTCGGGTTGTCGAGGCCGGCGCGGGAGGTCTGGATGCGCTTGGCGATCATCTGCAAGGCGTGGTCCTGGCCGATGATGCGTTTTTTCAGGTGCTGGTCGAGGTTGAGCACCGTCTCCAGCTCATTGCGCGCCATGCGGCCCACCGGAATGCCGGTCCAGTCGGCGACCACCGAGGCCACGGCCTGGTAATCCACGGTCGGCAAGATTAGCGGGGTTTCACCTTGCAGGGCGCTGAGGCGCTGTTGCAGGTCCACCAGTTGCGCACGCAATTGGTCGTTGCCGCTGTCGACAACGCCCGCTTTCTCGCGCAGGGTCGCGCGGGTGGCGAGCAACTCGTCGACCAGGGCTTTCTCTTCGGCCCAGCGGTTTTCCAGGGTTGCCAGGCGCTCGCGCTCGGCAGTCAGCAAGGCTTCGCTGTTGCTCTGGCGTGTGCCAATGGCGATGCCGATGGCATGCTCGCGGGCGATGATTTGCAGTTCGGTTTCCAGGGCTTCGATGCGGCGACGGCTGTCGTCCACCTCGGCCGGCACCGCGTGCAGGCTGATGGCGACGCGGGCGCAGGCGGTGTCCAGCAGGCTCACGGATTTATCTGGCAACTGGCGTGCCGGAATATAGCGGTGGGACAGCTTCACCGAAGCTTCCAGGGCTTCATCGAGGATCTGCACCTGGTGGTGCTTTTCCATGGTCGAGGCCACGCCACGCATCATCAGCAACGCCTTGTCTTCCGACGGCTCGGCCACTTGCACCACCTGGAAGCGCCGGGTCAGCGCCGGGTCTTTCTCGATGTGCTTCTTGTACTCGGCCCAGGTCGTGGCAGCTACGGTGCGCAAGGTGCCACGGGCCAGGGCCGGCTTGAGCAGGTTGGCCGCATCACCGGTGCCGGCGGCGCCACCGGCACCGACCAGGGTGTGGGCCTCGTCGATAAACAAGATGATCGGTTTTGGCGAGGCCTGGACGTCTTCGATGACTTGGCGCAGGCGCTGTTCGAATTCGCCTTTCATGCTGGCGCCGGCTTGCAGCAGGCCCACATCGAGGCTGCGCAGCTCCACGTCTTTCAACGCCGGCGGCACGTCGCCGGCGACGATGCGCAGGGCAAAACCTTCGACCACGGCGGTCTTGCCCACCCCGGCTTCACCGGTGAGGATTGGGTTGTTCTGGCGCCGACGCATCAGGATGTCCACCAGTTGGCGGATCTCTTCGTCACGCCCCACGATCGGGTCGAGCTTGCCGCTGCGTGCCTGTTCGGTCAGGTCCACGGTAAAACGCTTGAGGGCTTCCTGTTTGCCCATGGCACTCGGCGCCATGGCACCACTGGCCTCGCCCGGCACACTGCCGGCGTTGAAACCATCACTGGCGCTCAGGGCGTTTTCCGGCGAATCACCGACATATTCATCAAAGCGTTCGCTCAGGGCCTCGGCCTTGATCTTGTCGAATTCCGCAGACAAGCCCAGCAGCGCATGCCGCAGGCTTGGCGTCTTCAGGATTCCCAGCACCAGGTAGCCGGTGCGCACCTGGCTTTCGCCAAACATCAGGCTGCCGTACACCCAGCCGCGTTCCACGGCTTCTTCCACATGGGAGGACAGGTCGGTGATCGACGTTGAGCCACGGGGCAGGCGGTCCAGGGCTTCGGTAAGGTCACGGGCCAGGCGCGCCGGCTCGACGTTGAACTGGCGGATGATGCGATGCAGGTCCGAATCCTGCAGTTGCAGCAACTGGTGGAACCAATGGGCCAGCTCCACGTAGGGGTTACCGCGCAATTTGCAGAACACCGTGGCGGCTTCGATGGCCTTGTAGGCCACGCTGTTGAGTTTGCCGAACAGCGCGGCGCGACTGATTTCACCCATGCTCTGGATTCCTTGAGGTGGTGGCCTGATCGGCGTAATGCCGGGCCAGGATTAGGTCGTTGGCGTCCTGCCCGGGTTGGCCGAGCCAGGTGTTGAAACCCAACCGAAACTGCCCGTTGAGCTGCAACGGTGGCACTTGCGGTTGTTGGAGAATCAGGTTCAGGTCCCAGTCCAGTTCATGGCCCAGGTATTCGGCGACCCAGGCCACCAGCTCATTGAACGGCTGGCTGCCGGGCAGCATGCCCATGTAGTCGTCGAGCGTCAGGGGCCCGAGACGGATGCGGAATTTGTGCTGGCGATCCCACACATGGCTGCCCAGGCAGAAGTCCACGCCCAGCTGATTGGCACTGACGCTGACCCGGCTGCGCTCGGGCAGCTCCAGCCATTGGCCGACGTACTCTTCAATTTCGACCGGCAGGCCGAAATACTCGCCGAGAATCGCCTTCAAGCCGTCCGGGTAGCGGGTTTGCGCCGAGAGGTGGCCGCTGTAGTGCAGCTTTGCCGTGTCGGGGATCAGGCCCTGGCCGAGCAGGCTGGGCATGCCGCGGCCACTGAGCGCCGCGAGGCGGGCGGACCAGTAGTCATCGTCGGGCCGATCATGGCTGACGGTCGGCCGCGCCTCGGCCCAGGCCCGATAGAACAGAGTCAGCAGGCGATGGTGGAACACATCCAGGAAACGTTTGCTGGTGCTGTCGGCGCTGTTGCGCTGGCGTTCGCGCACGTACTCGGTGATGTGCAGCGGCAGCGGGCCGTTGGGGCCGCCGAGGCCGAAAAAGAACTGCTCCAGGCGCGCAGGTGTGCCGTCGCCGCCGGGATCCACCGACGCCAGGGTGGCCGGCGCGAAGGTGCAGTCAGCCCGTTGCCCGAGGCGCAGCGGATCATCGGCCAGGCGCAGGGAATGCCCCAGGCGCGGCAGGTGGGGCGATTCGCACTCGATACGGCGCAGGGCCTGGAAGAAGTCATATTCCCAGGGCTCCTGATGCATCGCATCCAGGGTACTCACAGGGTCGGACGCCGTCCGGGCTTGGCTTTCCATCGCATGATCTCGCCGCGTTCGGTGGTACGGATCACCGTCTCGGTAAAACTGTTGATCGACACGTAACGCGCCAGGAAGCGTTCCAGCACTGCGCCGAGCAGGAACACGCCGGTGCCGCGGAACGCGTTTTCATCAAATTCCAGGGTGATTTCCAGGCCCCGGCCAAACACGATCGGGCCGGGCATCGGCAGGCGCCGGGTCACCGCTTTGCTAGTGACCTCGCGCAGGCCTTCGATCTGCAATTGCAGGGCCGCGTCGTTGCTGTCGCCATACAGGCGCAGCAGCTCACGCAACGCCGCGGCACCCTGGCCCTCGCTCAGGGACAGGTAGTTGAGCGACAACTGGCTGATCAGGCGCCAGGCCTTGGCATCGTGGGCGTGGCTGGCGCGCGGCCGGCTGGGGCCGGCCACGCAGCGCACCGCCATTACCGGGGCACTATCGGCCAGGGTGAAGTCGGTCTTGCCGTTGCCCACGCTCATGAACAACGGCAGGTCGCGGTTGGTGCACAGCGCGGTCACGCCCAATTGACGCAGGTCGTGGCGGTAGGGCGCCTGCTGGCTGTCCACCAGGCTGACAAAGGTCTCGCTGCCCACGTAAGTGGAGCGCGGACCATTGCGCCGCTGGTCGCTGGACAGCACGCGCGGCTCGCGGCGCACGCTGTAGTAAGTCTGGTCGCGGCCGTAGCGCGACGGATCACGCACGGCGTAGAACGGCAAGAAGGGTTGCTCCGGCCCGGTGCCGTGGCCGGTGATGCCGCTCAGGGAGTGAATTTCAAAATCCATGGGCCGGGTGCGGTCGGCAATCACATGGTGTTCGTTGACCCGTTCGGACAAGTGAATGCGGTCTACCCGCTTGGGGAACAGGTTGATCGCCGGGGTGCAGAAGGGCACGAACTGCGCGGCGCCAACACTGCCTTCCAGGCTCGGATCGTGGCGGTCGAAGAGTACGATCAGCTCCAGTTCCTGGCCATCGCAGCGCTGTACGGCGCGGCTCAGTTCGGTGAACTCGACGAACAGGTAGCGATGGGGCAGGGCGAAGTATTCCTGCAGCAGGCGGTAACCCTGGAAGGCTCGCGATACCACCGGCATCGCCGCATCGGCGTCGTCGAACCCGCGCGAGCGCAACGCGTCCTGCGGCAGGCGTTCCACCCAGTCACTGCCGGGCTGGCGCGCAAACACCGCGCAGACATTGCCCAGCAATTGCTCGTAGAGGCGGAACGGCTGCTCATCGGCGCCGCTCAGGTACAGCGGCAGATTGTCCAGGGCCAGGCTGTTGAAGGGCAGCTCGGCGCCGGTGCGCAGGGTCAGGCGCAGCCCGGCCTTGGCCTTGGGCTCGCTGGCGGCCAGGCGCCCGAGTACGGCGGACGGGTTGCCGAAGTAATCGGCCTGGCTGACCTGCAACGGCCACAGCATCACCGGGTGGGCGGTGCGGTACTCGCAGCAGGTCTGGGTTTCGCGGCCAAGGGCTGCGCGCAGCACGGTGTCGCGGGGCAGTGGAAAACCGCTGGCCAGCGAACCTTCATCGGGGTCGGCCTGCAACTGCACCACGGTCATCGACGGGGTCGGCGCCAGGTAGTGCGGGTAGGCGATTTCCAGCAGGTTATGGGTGAAGGTCGGGTACTCGGCATCGAGTTTGAGTTGCACCCGGGCGGTGAGATACGCGAAGCCTTCGAGCAGGCGCTCGACGTACGGGTCGGCGCAGTCCATGCCGGACAGGGTCAGCCGACTGGCGATCTTCGGGTATTCCTTGGCGAACTCCGCGGCGCTCTCGCGCACGTGGTGCAGCTCCTGGTTATACAGCTCCAGCAGGCGCGGGTTCATGGGCGCCTCCGCTGGTCGGCGTTGACCACGCGCACGTGGCCAGACTCCAGGTCCAGGTCGGTCTGCAGCAGCAGGCGCAAGGGCACGGGCTGGGCCCACAGGTCGCCTTCGATCTCGAAACTCAAGGCGTTGTGGTTCATCTCGCCATGGGCCACACGCGCCTTGACCCGCAGGGTGTGGCGCAGGATGCGCGGCTCAAAGGTGGCAATCGCCTGGTAGATCAAGGCCTCCAGGGCATTGATATCGACGCTCGACGCACTGTTGCCCGCCAGCGCCGGCAGGCCGTAATTGACCACGGATGTACCGGCCGGGGTGTGCAGCGTGGCATCGGCATTGAGCAGCGACGTGGTATTGAGCAGCCACGCCAGGTCCCGCAGCACCGAGGCTTTGAGCTGGGTCAGGGACAGCACGCGCTTGTCCGCGCTTTCCTTGGGATTGCTCGGCTCGTCGTCGGTCAACCGGTCCAGCAGGGACGGTTGCAGACGGTCGCGGGTGGCGATTTCGGTTACCACGTGAAGGGCGCTACATACATTTTTTGGTCGCCACCCGAGCCGCAGGCCGCAAAGGTGCTAACTGCCCCCGCCTCAAAAATCCCTTGATACTGGCGAACAGCTTGCATCTTGCTGAGGCAGTCATGGCTGGGCGCGGGCATATGCTCGCTACGCCAAACTGCAAAAATCGGGGTGTTGTTGAACGTCTCTACGCGTAGCTTCTGCTGTGCATCCAGGCTGAAGCTGCAAGGCCACTCCATGTCTAACTGCATGCGAGTCTGGTCGGGCTTGACCAGCGTGCAGTGACCTTGATCATCTACCAGGCTCAGGGGCTGGTCGACAAACATCGCTTGTGTGGCAGCGGTTGGTGTTGGTACGTCTTCCGCCGCGCACGCACTCAGGCTTACAAGGCTCGCGGCCAGGGCCGCAAAAACAAAAGGCCTACGCATTACAAAAGCTCCCAGAACCAGATTTCCTTGGCACTTGAGGACAGGTCACCGCTCTTGGTCAGGCCACGGTTCCACAGGTCGATATGGTCGCCAGTGGGCTGGCCAGCCCGATCAGTATTGGTCTGGTAGCAGTCCTTGAAGAAAATGATGCCGGTCTTGCCCCGCAACGTGGCGCGGTCGGCCACGCTGTTGGTATAGGTTTTTGGTGGGCTGAGCTGGCGCTTTTTCGACAGCCAGTGCGCCAGCGACTCTGCACCTCGGGCGTGTCCATGCGCACAGAGTGGGCCGAGGTTATAGGTCGACGAGTTGACCGGTAGCGTGCGTTCGCCACACAGCGCAATGCTCACGCGAATGGCGCACTGGTTCGCCCAGGGACCGCTGCAGGCGGGGTCGGTATGGGTGTAGCGCGGATAGCTGTTCCACAAATTGATAAACGAAGGTTTGGCCATGACTCAGATACCGAAAAGGAGAAGGTCGAAATTCGAGCAAGCACCAAAAAAACTGGCGCGCGGCGCCATGGGGCTTCGTATCAATGCTGGGTGTTGGAACGGATATTCCAGCCGTGGCGGCATCCACAGGTCGCCCTCGATCTCGAACCTCAAGGTGCTGTGATTCATCTCGCCCTGGGCCACGCGCACCTTGGCCCGCCGAGTGTGGCGCAGGATGCTCGGCTCGTCGTCGGTCAACCGGTCCAAAAGGGACGGTTGCAGGCGGTCGCGGGTGGCGATTTCGGTTACCAAATGAATAGGCCCGTATAATTTTTCTGATCACCTGTGCCAACCATGCAACTACCGCCACGAGCGATTATTGAGGGTTCGAGTTGGCCATTGATCTGGCGTATGGCGCGGTACTCAGAGCGACACCTGTCACTGTTCTCAGGGTCTGCCGCCGTATGAATAACGATCACAATGGGAACCTTACCGAAGGTCTCGACATGCGATTTGCCTTGTTGGTCAACCGTAAATTGGCAGGGCCACGGCATGTCGAGTGGCAATATGCTTTGGTCTGGTTTGCGTAATACGCAGCGCTGTTGGTCGTTTTCCAGGGTCAGTAGTTGCCCATTTATTGAGACGATCTGGGCCGCGGCAACGGATGGCGTCGCTATTTGATCTTGAGGCTCGGCACACGCAGAAAGGCTTGATAACAAGCAGCCAATAAACGCGAAATGATGGACTCTGATCATACGAGCTCCCAGAACCAGATGGCTCTTGATCGGTAGGCGGGATCGTCATACCGGCTAGCGGTAATGCCACGGTTCCAAAGATCGATATGGTCACCGGTACGGCTATCGGGAGACTCTCCCAGTTGTTGGAAACAATCCTTGAAGAAAACCAGGCCTTTTTTATCCATCAACTTGCGGCGCTCTTCTGAGCTGCCTCCAAGAATAGTTGGGCGCCCCAAGTGATGCTTCCACAACCAATTTGCCAGGGACTCAGCACCTCGCGCATGCCCATGGGAACATTTGGGCTCGGTATAGGTGGATTTGTTGACCTTGATAGTCAGTTCTGCGTTGAGGGTAATACTCATGCGGATGGCGCATTGATTGTCCCAAGGGCCATCACAGGGTTTTGCGTTTGGGTGCGTAACCAAAAGATCGGAATACGCCTTCCACAAATTGATAAACGAAGGTTTGGCCATGACTCAGATACCGAAAAGAGGAAGGTCGAAATTCGAGCAAGCACCAAAAAACCCCGGCGCGTGGCGCCAGGGGTCTTCGTATCAACGCTTGGTGTTGGAACGGATATTCCAGCCGAACTTGATCGGGCCGCCGTCCTTGGTGCCGTCGGCTTTCTGCGGCTGGTAGTCGACCATCACCTGGGCAAAGTTCAGGGTGACGTTTTCGGTCAGGCGATCATCGCTGCCCGAACCGCCGGTGCTCAGGGAGGTGATCAGCACTTCTTCAAGGTTGATGATCATGTACTCGACCTGGCTCTCGCCGCCGGCCTTGCGCACGGTCAGCTTGACCTTGTCGATGTGCTTGCCGCTGGCGCAATGCATCATCAGGTTGGGCGAAGCCTTGTCGACGTACTTGGTCAGCGACAGGTCCTGGATGTTCACCTTGCCCGCGCCGCCGCCGCTGCCAACGTGCATGTTGCCGGACTGGGCCATGCCCCAGCTCCAGTTCAGCACGTCGATTTCGTCCTTGTGGGCCTTGTCCATGGACTCGCCCTTGATGTCGCCGATCTTGATGAAAATATCAACAGCCATGTTTTCTCCCTGTGTGGTCTGAGCCACGATATTTGTTTACGCCGCCGACCCCTGTAGGAGCGAGCTTGCTCGCGAAGGTCGTCAACGGTGACGCGGGCATCCTGAATGAACGCAGCGCCTTCAAGTTTTTCGCGAGCAAGCTCGCTCCTACAGGGAGCGAGCCAGTCCCGATTTTTTACGCGCTTTTTGCCGAAGGCAGTTTCGATACCAGGCGCAGTGACACGGTCAGCCCTTCGAGCTGGTAGTGCGGACGCAGGTAGAACTTGGAGTTGTAGTACCCCGGGTTGCCTTCGACGTCTTCCACGATCACCTCGGCGGCAGCCAATGGGTGCTGGGCCTTGGTGGTTTCGGTGGAGTGCGCAGGATCCCCGTCGACGTAGTTGAGGATCCAGTCCTGCAACCAGCGCTGCATCTCGTCCTTCTCTTTGAAGGAACCGATCTTGTCGCGCACGATGCACTTCAAGTAGTGGGCGAAACGGCAGGTGGCGAACAGGTACGGCAGGCGCGCGGCCAGGTTGGCGTTGGCGGTGGCGTCCGGGTCGTCGTATTCGGCCGGTTTCTGCAACGACTGGGCGCCGATGAACGCGGCGAAGTCGGTGTTTTTCTTGTGCAGCAGCGGCATGAAACCGTTCTTCGCCAGCTCCGCTTCACGGCGGTCGCTGATGGCGATTTCGGTCGGGCACTTCATGTCCACGCCACCGTCATCGGTCGGGAACGTATGGGCTGGCAGGTTTTCCACCTCGCCGCCAGACTCCACGCCACGAATGCGCGAGCACCAGCCGAAGTGTTTGAACGAACGGTTGATGTTCACCGCCATCGCGTACGCGGCGTTGGCCCAGGTGTACTTGGAGCTGTCGGCGCCGTCGGTGTTTTCTTCGAAGGCGAAGGCTTCCACCGGATCGGTCTTGGCGCCATACGGCAGACGTGCCAGGAAGCGCGGCATGGTCAGGCCGATGTAGCGCGAGTCTTCCGACTCACGCAGCGAGCGCCAGCCGGCGTATTCCGGGGTGGTGAAGATCTTGGTCAGGTCGCGCGGGTTCGACAGTTCCTGCCACGAGCCCATGCCCATCACGGTCGGCGAAGCGGCGGCAATGAATGGCGAGTGCATGGCGGCGCAGACCTTCGACAGCTCGCCCAGCAGCTCCACATCCGGAGGCGACTGGTCGAAGTAGTAATCGCCCACCAGGCAACCGTAAGGTTCACCACCGAACTGGCCGTACTCTTCCTCGTACATCTTCTTGAAGATCGGGCTTTGGTCCCACGCGGTGCCCTTGAATTTTTTCAAGGTCTTGTGCAGGTCATTTTTCGAGATGTTGAGCACGCGAATCTTCAGCTGCTCATCGCTCTCGGTGTTGTTGACCAGGTAGTGCAGGCCGCGCCAGGCGCTTTCCAACTGCTGGAAATCCGGGTGGTGGATGACCTGGTTGACCTGGGCGGTGAGCTTGGCGTCGATGGCGGCGATGATCGATTCGATCGACTTGATCGCGTCGTTGGACACCAGGTCCGTCTGCGCCAGGGCCTGCTCGGCCAGGGTGCGCACGGCGGTCTCGACGGCTTCGCGGGCACGCTCGGTCTTGGGCTTGAATTCTTGCAGCAGCAGGTTTGCAAACTCGCTGGCTTCTTGGGTGGCACCCAGGTTCTGAGCGCCTTCGCGGGCGGTATTGTCGGTCATGATTACTGGTCCCCAGCAGGTTTCGGCGCGCTCGCAAGGGCCTGCAGCAATGCCGGGTCCTTGATTGCCTTCATGATGATTTCTTCAGCGCCGGTCTTGCCGTCCATGTAGGTCAGCAGGTTCGCCAGCTGGGTGCGGGCTTCGAGCAACTGGTTCAGCGAGTCGACCTTGCGTGCCACGGCTGCCGGGCTGAAGTCGTCCATGCTTTCGAAGGTGATATCCAGGCTCAGGTTGCCTTCGCCTGTCAGCTCGTTGGGTACGTGGAAGGCCACGCGCGGCTGCATGGCCTTGAGGCGCGAGTCGAAGTTGTCGACGTCCACTTCAAGGAACTTGCGATCAGCCACCGGCGCCAGAGGCTCGGCAGGTTTGCCGGCGAGGTCGGCCATCACACCCATCACGAAGGGCAGTTGGACCTTTTTCTCGGCGCCGTAAAGCTCGACGTCGTACTCGATCTGCACCCGAGGCGCGCGGTTGCGCGCGATGAATTTCTGAGAACTTTGCTTCGCCACGTTGCTGCTCCTGGTCGCTTGAGCGACGGTGTTGTTACTGCAAAGCCTGGCGACTTACTCGCCGTCCGGGCCGCGCAGGTTTTCAAATTGGGACATGCCATCGGGAATCAGATTGCGCACGATGGCTGCAAAATCGGCGTGCACCAGGTTTTTTGCCCGGCTCAACAGCACCGGCAGCGGGCTCGAAGGCTCGTGCCGGGTGTAGTACGCAAGGATTCGGTCGAGGTCGCGCAGCACTTCTTCGCGGCTGGCGATCTCGCCCGTGTTGCGGGGTACGGCAGGGGCGCCAGCGTGTTCGACCGAGGCGTGGCTGTCGTCACTGACAACCTCGGGTTCACGGCTGTCGCCGCTCTGCGCAGCGAACTGGCTGAAAATCTGCAGGGCCTGCTTGAGCGGATGCTTCAGCGCGCCGAGGTCCACGCCCTGGGCGGAACCGACTTGCTCGCTGACGTATTGCTCAATGGTTTCACAGGCCGCACGGGCCTCGACGAGGGCGGCGTGGGTGGCTTGCAGCTGTTCTGGATCGCTGTCGAGGAAGGCTGCGGCCAGTTGTTCAGTACCGAGATTTTCCCCGGGAAAGCTTTGCAGGCCGCTGGCATTCAGGGCGCCACGCAGGCTCACGGGGCCGAAGGCGCGCGAGCGTGCGAGGACGCTTTCGCGCAGCAGGCGGATGTTCGTGTCGCAGGTCAATCCGGTGAGGGCGTTGATGCGTACGGTGGGGTCGTTGTCATCATCGGCATCCAGGCGCGGATGCAGGTCGGCCCAGTATTGCTGGAGCAGTTCGCTGATCAGGGTCAGGGCACTGGCCAACCCACCAACGCCTTGCAGGGCGAGGGAACTTTGCAGCAGGAAATGGCTGATGCGCAGGTCTTTGCTGCGTTGCAGCAGGTCCAGGCTTTGTTGCTGGATGCTGCGCCACTCGGGCGGTTCGGCGGGCAAAATAGCGTCGCCCATGCTGCGCTCGGGTTGACCCTGGGCAGCACGTTCCAAGTGCAGGAAATCCGCGTCATATTCCAAGTCTTCGCCACACGGCGAAGTCGCGGAAACAGCGGTGAGCAGCAACGGCACATCCACTAAATTCGATCTCCATATCGGCCCTTTAGTCTCGGGCGGTTCATGCGTTAGTTGCGCAGCTAGTTGCGCATTTCATCGGCATGTTTTCTTGGTTCAGCTGGCGCATTGATTTCAATGTGCCACTACTTATCTTCAAGAAGTTGTGCATTTTTGGTGTAGTAGTTAGGCGTTGTCAAGGTAAGCTATTCGTCCCGTGTGACAGATGTGCGGTGCTTAACAACCTGTGCGACCCATGAGTCAAAGCAGGCACCGCTGGAAGATTTTTGTCACAAGAGCCGGTTAAGATCAGCGATCATGCTGGTAAAAGTGGCTTTTCAAGGTTGTTTAAAGGATTTTGCGGGTGACGCTTGGGAAGGGTTTTCCCTTGGGTCGGCCGTGCGCGAGGTTCAGCAAGGAGGCAAGATGTCGCTGTGTTTGACTATCACTAGTTATCACAAGATCACCCCAGGTCAATGTCCGGAAAAGTCCATGGATAGTGGAGTGATGGCAATTGGCCGCTCTAACGAAAATGACTGGATATTGCCTGATCCAGAACGTTTGGTCTCCGCGCAACATTGCGTAATTCAATACAAGGATGGCCGTTACTATCTAACCGATAACAGCACTAATGGTGTGGAATTGGTTAACGCCGGCATTCGCCTGCGCCGGGGAAACAGTGAGCCACTACAGGATGGCGAGTTGATCCGTATTGGTGATTACGAGATCCAGGCCCGTATCGACTCTGGCGTGAAAGTGACAGACAGCTCTCCGTTTGCCGGCGGGGACTCCAACAGTTTCGAAGCCCTGATGGGGCGCCAGGGTGCCGTCGTGAATGCGCCACTGCCCACTCCGGTAATCGCGCCGCAGTTCCAGGGCGCGTCGGCGATGGACACCCTGCCGGACCTGTTCGACTTTCTCACCCCAACCGCTGTTCCACCGCCGACCCAGCCCGATCATGTGCCGGCCGAGCAGCATGACTTTCGCCCGCCGACACCCGTGGCCGAGCCGCCCGCACCGGTGATGTCGGGCTCGGTGATTCCAGAAGACTGGGACCTGCTTGGTGAAGCGCCGGCGCCGGTGATCAGCCCGCCGACACCTGTTGTCGTGCCTGAGCCACCCAGTGCACTGCCTGTGGTTGAGCCGCCGCTCGCCGTGGCAGATGCCGCCCAACCCGATTTGCTGCAAGCCTTCCTGCGCGGTGCCGGCCTGGATCAACTGCGCCTGGACAAGGCCCAGGCCGAGGCACAGATGGAAAGCATCGGCCGCAGCTACCGGCTGATGGTTGAAGGCTTGATCGACGTATTGCGTGCACGCAGCAGCCTCAAGGGCGAGTTCCGCATGCAGCAGACGACGATCCAGCCGGTGGAAAACAATCCGTTGAAATTCGCCCCCAATGCCGACGAAGCGTTACTGCTGCTGCTTCGCCACGGCAACCAGGCGTTTATGGCGCCGGATCTGGCTGTGCGCGACAGTTTCGACGATCTGCGTGCCCATCAACTGGCGGTGATGGCCGGCGTCGAGGCGGCTATCAAACACCTGCTGACGCGTTTTGAACCTGCGCAGTTGGAAGAGCGCATGGGCAAGCCCGGCGGGTTGTCGAGCCTGTTCAACGGTTCGCGCCAGGCCCAGTACTGGCAACAGTTCACCGAGCTCTACAACAGTATTTCCCGCGAGGCCCAGGAGGATTTCCAGGACCTGTTCGGCCGTGAGTTCAGCCGGGCCTATGAAGCACACAGCGCACGACAGCGGCGCTGAAACTGGAACAACGGACAGCCACATACGTCATTGAGGACGCAGGATGATTTCCAGGTTTTTACTCGCTACCGCCAGCCTGTTGCTGCTGACGGCTTGTGCCAAGGATACCGCGCCACCCCAGGCGCCAGAGACACCCATCGACTCTACCCGCGTCGAGTTGCACTTCCATGCCATCAGCGGCCTCAACCCTGGCACCACGGGCCAGCCAGCACCGGTGCGGGTGCGGATTTTCGAGCTGAAAAACGCCGCGACCTTCAGCCGTGCCGATTACTTCGCCCTGGCGGATCGCGCCCAGCCGACCCTCGGCCTGGACCTGCTGGACCAGGATGAAGTAGTGATCCAGCCCGGCCAGCAAGTGAGCATCCAGCGCGATCTCGACCCGGCCACCCGGCAGATCGGCCTGCTGGTGGGCTATCGCGAATTGGACCGCGCGCAATGGCGCACGGTCCTCAGCGTGCCGCCACGCCAGGCCAGCGAATACCAGATCAGCCTTGATGTGCGCTCCGTACGTGCGCACCTCAGTGTTGCCCCATCCAGCCCTGCCCAATAAGAAGCAATCGGAGCCCCCATGTCCTGGAACAATCGCGTGGTCTGGTCGGAAGGCATGTTCATCGGAACGCAGCACTTCCAGCAGCATGACCGTTACCTGGAAAACCTGATCGATGCCCGCAGTCGCCCACTGTCGGCCGGTGCCTGGGGGGTTTCCGAGTTGCTGATCGACCAGGGCCTGCTGGCCCAGGGCAAGCTGGCCATTGTCTCGGCGCGGGGCCTGTTGCCCGATGGCACGCCGTTCAACATTCCCCAGGACGACCTGGCACCAAGCCCGCTGAATATCGATGACAACCTGCGTGATGGCCTGGTGTACCTGGCCTTGCCCCTCAAGCGCGCTGGTGCCCGCGACACCGTAGATGAAGGCGAGGCCCTGGGCGCCGCGCGTTACCTGAGCCAGGTGCGCGAGGTGCGCGATGACAACGCACCTTTCGAAAATCGCGCCCCGGTGGCCGTTGGCTCGCGCGCCTTGCGCTTGCTGACCGCCGCCGATGGCATCAGTGACTACGCCGCCATCGGCCTGGTCCGCATCAAGGAAAAACGCGCCGACCGTGCCCTGGTGTTGGATGACAGTTACATCCCGCCGGTACTGGACGTGGCCGCGAGCAAGCCGCTGACGGCGTTTCGCAGCGAATTGCTGGGCCTGTTGCACCAGCGGGGTGAAGCCCTGGCCGGACGCGTGGTGGCTTCGGGTGCCGGTGGTGCTTCGGAGATTGCCGATTTCATGCTGCTGCAACTGGTCAACCGCGCCCAGCCGCTGATCCAGCATCTGAGCCAGTTGAGCCCGCTGCACCCGGAGCGTTTCTTCAGTGAACTGGTGAGCCTGGCTGGCGAATTCTCGACCTTTTCCACCTCTGGCCGCCGCCCGCAGGAGTACCCGCGTTACCAGCATGACGACCTGGCGCTGAGCTTCGCTCCGGTGATGCAGGCCTTGCGCGAAGCGCTGTCGATGCTGATCGACAGCAAGGCCACACCGATCCCGATTGTCGAGAAAGCCTACGGCGTGCACGTGGCGATGCTGGCGGATAAAACCCTGATCGACAGCGCCAGTTTCATCCTCGTGGTACGTGCCGATGTACCGGGCGAAACCCTGCGCGCGCGCTTCGGCCAGCAGAGCAAGGTTGGTTCGGTGGAACACATCCGTGACCTGGTCAACCTGCAACTGCCAGGCATCGGCCTGCTGCCGCTGCCGGTGGCGCCACGGCAGATCCCGTACCACGCGGGCTCCACCTACTACGAACTGGATCGCGGCAGCGAGCACTGGCAGCAACTGATCCACTCCGGCGGTTTTGCCTTCCACATTGCCGGGCAATTCCCGGGCTTGAACCTGGCCTTCTGGGCGATCCGAGGATAATCCGCGATGCATCCCAATGATGACGACCGCACCCAGTTCATGCCGCGCCCGGGTGGCCGTGCGCCGGAGCCTGCGCGTGCAGAGCCGGCGCCTTTGTCGATGCCGGCGGCGCCGATCCTCACCGGCAAGAGCCAGGGCCTCAACCCTCTGGAAAGTGCCGCCGGCCCATTGCTGGCGCTGCTGACACGCCTGCGTAACACCATCGCCCATCCCGCGCCGTCGAGCCTGCGCGCGCAATTGCTGGCCTACCTGCGCCAGTTCGAAGAGCGCGCCGAGGCGGCCGGAGTGGCCCGCAACGAGGTGCTGCTGGCCCGTTACGCGCTGTGTACCGCCCTTGATGAAGCGGTGCTGAGCACGCCCTGGGGCAGTGCCAGTGACTGGGGCAAGCAGAGCCTGTTGATCACCGTGCACAACGAAGCCTGGGGCGGAGAAAAGGTCTTCCAACTGCTGGATCATTGCCTGCAAAGCCCGCGCGAGCGCCTGTATCTGTTGGAACTGTTGTACCTATGTATGTGCCTGGGTTTTGAAGGCCGCTACCGCGTCATGAACGACGGGCGTAGCCAGTTGGAAGCATTGCGCGAACGCACCGCAGCGGCGATTCGCAGCGCCCGTGGCGAACATGAGCGTGAGCTGTCGCCCCATTGGCGCGGCGTCACCGTGGCCCGTGATCGCCTGGCGCAATTCATGCCGCCATGGATTGCGGTCGCCATCGGCCTGGCCTTGTTGCTGGCCTTGCTGTTTGGCCTGCGCCTGAAACTGGCGTCGGATGCCGAGCCGGTCTTCAAGAATATCCATGCCCTGGGCGAAATTCCGGTGCAGGCCATCGACCGTCCGGTGGCGCAGCCAAAGATCATCGAACGCCCGCGCCTGGCTGGCTTTCTGGTCGAAGACATCAAGGCGGGCCGGGTGGCGGTGGAAGATGCCGTCGACCGTTCCGTGGTGACGATCCGTGGCGATGAGCTGTTCGCCTCGGCCAGCTCCAGCATTGTCGATGACTACCAGCCGCTGATGCTGCGCATCGCCGACGCCATCCGCAAGGTCAAGGGCCAGGTGCGGGTGACCGGGCACAGCGATAACCGCCCGATTGCCACCCTGCGTTTCCCGTCCAACTGGGCCTTGTCCGAAGCACGGGCCAAGTCGGTGCTGGAGATCCTCGCGGCCAAGACCGGCCAGGGCGAGCGCTTCAGTGCCGAAGGTCGCAGCGACACCGAACCGGTGGCGACCAACGCCACAGCCGAAGGCCGTGCCCGCAATCGCCGGGTTGAAATCACCGTATTGGCGGAGGGCGTCGAGTGAAGGCGTTTTTCAGTTTTATGATTCGCTGGGTGATCCCCGTGCTGGGCCTGATTGCCCTGGGCCTGATCATCTGGTTTGTCGGGCCGTTGCTCGACGTGCTGGTGCCTGAAGGCCGACGCTGGGCGTTGATCATCCTGATATTCGTGGTGTGGATCGCCTACCGCGTGTTTCGCATCATCCAGGCCCGCCGCCAGGCCGCCGAAGTGATGCGCAGCCTGGCCGCCGAAACCCCGGCCGATCCCAATAGCGTCGCCACTGCTGAAGAACTCGCGACCCTGCGCCAGCGCATGGACGAAGCCCTGGCGCTGCTGAAAAAGGCCAAGCTGGGCGGCGACGAGCGGCGCAATCTCTATGAGCTGCCGTGGTACGTGATCATCGGTCCACCGGGCTCGGGCAAGACCACGGCGCTGGTCAATTCCGGGCTGCATTTCCCACTGGCCGCCCAGTTGGGCGCCGGCGCGGTGCGTGGCGTAGGCGGTACGCGCAATTGCGATTGGTGGTTCACCGATCAAGCCGTGCTGCTGGACACGGCAGGCCGCTACACCACCCAGGACAGCAACTCGACAGTGGATAAAGCCGCCTGGCTGGGCTTTCTCGACCTGCTGAAAAAGCAGCGCGCACGTCGCCCGATTGACGGCGCATTTATCGCCATCAGCCTTTCGGACCTGCTGCTGGGCAGCGACGCCGAGCGCGGCGCCCATGCTGCGGCGATCCGCCTGCGGATCCAGGAGCTGTACACCCAACTGGGCGTGCGCTTCCCGATCTACCTGATGCTGACCAAGCTCGACCTGGTGCCGGGCTTCATGGAGTTTTTCGACAACCTGAGCAAGGAAGACCGCGCCCAGGTGTGGGGCATGACCTTTGCCCTGGACGACGGCAAGCACAGCGACAGCCCGTTGGCCCATTTGCAAAGCGAATTCGCCGGCCTGGAACAGCGCCTCAACGAACGCTTGGTGGAGCGCCTGCAACAGGAGCGCGACCCGGCGCGGCGTGACCTGATCTACGGTTTCCCGCAGCAGTTCGGTGCGTTGAAGGACTGCCTGCAAAGTTTCCTTGAGGGTGTGTTCAAACCCAATGCCTTTGAAGAGCGCGTACTGCTGCGCGGGGTGTATTTCACCAGTGGCACCCAGGAAGGCAGCCCGATCGACCGACTGATCGGCGCCATGGCCCAGAGCATGAACCTGGACCGCCAGCACCTGGCGCGCCAGAGCGGCACCGGGCGCAGTTACTTCATCGAAAAACTGTTCAGCGCCGTGGCCTTTGCCGAGCGCGGATTGGTCGGAGTCAACCCGAAGGTCGAACGCCGCCGCAAATGGCTGGCCCGTGGCGTCCTGGCCGCAACCGTGGCGGTGGTGCTGGTGGTCAGTACGCTGTGGTGGGTGAGTTATCGCGCCAACCAGGCGTATATCGCCCAGGTCGACCAGAAAGTCGCGCCATTGGGCCAGGCCGTGCAGACCCTGAGCCCGGCACAGCGCGAGGTGTTGGCCGTGCTGCCGCTGCTCAATGCGGTGAAAAACCTGGCGGGCGACTCGCCAAGCTGGTCCGAGGGCCTGGGCCTGTACCAGGGCGACATGCTGGAAGCCGAGTCCGCTAGCGTCTACCGCAAGCTGTTGATTGCAGTCTTTGCGCCACGCCTGGTCACGCGTATCGAAGAGCAACTGCACGGCGGTGGCAATTCCGACTTCCTCTATGAAGGCTTGAAGGCCTACCTGATGCTGGCTGACAGCGAGCATTACGACCCGGACTTCATCAAGGCCTGGATCGCCCTGGACTGGGACCGCAACCTGCCGCGCGACCTGCCCGCCGACCAGCGCCAGGCACTGACCGGGCACTTGCAGGCGCTGTTCGACCGCCACCCACCGAATGCGCGCCTCGACCCACGGCTGATCGATGACTTGCGTCGGCAGCTGCAACAACTGCCGGTGGCCCAGCGCGTATACGACCGGGTCAAGCGCCAGAAGCTGCCTGAAGGCGTGACGGATTTTCGCATCAACGAAGCGGCTGGCCGCGATGCCGCGCTGGTATTCAGCCGTAAAAGTGGCAAGCCGCTGGGTGAGCCGTTGAGTGGATTGTTTACCGCCAAGGGCTATCGCCAGGGCTTTTTGCTGACCAGCCTGAACCAGGCCGGCACCCTGGCTGAAGAGCAGTGGGTATTGGGTCATGCACCCGCAGATCAACAGAATGTCGCCAGCCTTGCCGCTGATGTGCGGCGCCTGTATTTCCAGGATTATCAGCGCCAGTGGGACGCCTTGCTGGCCGATATCGACTTTGTGCCCATCACCAGCGTGGCCCAGGCGGCCGACGTGTTGCGAGTGATCTCCGGCCCGAGTTCGCCGCTGAAGAAGCTGCTGGTGGCGGTGGCCAAGGAAACCGACCTGCAGGCTGAAGAGCGTCAACTGGCTGCCAAGGGCGTGCCGGTGGAGGGGGGTGTCGACAAACTCAAGGAGCGTCTCGGCAGCCTGCTCGGCGAGGCCCAACCAACGGCCAGCGCGCCGGCCCTGACGGAAGACCCGGTGACCGCGCATTTTGCCGAGCTCAATAGCATCGTCGCCAAGAACGAAGGTGAGCCGGCCGCCATCGACGGCCTGCTGGCGGACATGAATGCGTTGTATGTGCAGGTCAGCGCCATGGTCGGCGCCAGTGGCGATGCATTGCTCGGCGAAGCCAAGAACCAGGCCGCCGCCGCCGCCACGCGGGTCAGCCTGAATGCCGAACGCCAGCCGCCGCTGGTACAGGGCATGGTCAAGTCGGTGGTCAACTCAACCACCAACAGCATGATGGGCGGGGTGCGCAATCAACTGAACGCGGCCTGGGTTAGCGAAGTGGTCAATGTCTATCGCCAGTCCCTGGCCGGGCGTTACCCGATGTCTCCTGGCAGTGCCCGCGATGCCACCCTGGACGACTTCGGCCAGTTCTTCGGGGTGGGAGGGGTGATGGACAACTACTTCCGCAAATACCTGCAACCTTATGTCGACACCTCGGCGCAAACCTGGCGCTGGCAGCCGGGGGCGGCGCAGAAGCTCGGGATCGCGCCGGGCGTGCTGCAAACCTTCCAGCGCGCGGCGACCATTCGCGATGCGTTTTTCCGCACTGGCGGCACCCAGCCCATCGTGCGCTTCGAACTCAAGCCGGTGGCGATGGACGCGACCATCACCCAGTTCCTGCTCGACCTCGACGGCCAGCAACTGAGCTACGACCACGGCCCGAGCCGGGCGGTGGCGATGCAGTGGCCGAATCCCGGCAACAGTGGCGGGGTGCGGATCTCGATCATGCCGCCAGCCGCCAGTGGGCGTTCGGGCGTGACCCTGGATGGCCCGTGGGCGTGGTTTCGCCTGCTGGAGCAATCGGACCTGTCTGCCGGCAATTCGCCGGATCGCTTCAACCTGCGCCTGCGGGTCGATGGCGCAAGCATCGCCTATGAGTTGCGTGCCAACAGCGCCTTCAACCCGTTCAAGAGCCGCGTGCTGGGCGGGTTCAGCCTGCCGGAGCGGTTATGACCACGTTGGGCTTCTACGGCAAGTTGGCCAGCCGCGGGGACTTTGTCAGCCGCGCCTTGCCCCAGAGTTTTATCGGCCCCTGGGACAGTTGGCTGGCCGCCGGTTTGCTCGCCAGTCAACACAGCCTGGGCGGCGACTGGCTCAACGTGTACCTGGTCAGCCCGCTGTGGCGATTTGTGCTGGCACCGGGGGTGTGCGGGCCGGATGCGGCGGCGGGTGTGGTGATGCCAAGCATTGATCGGGTTGGCCGGTACTTCCCGCTGGCGGTGGTGACGTTGTTGGATCACGACACCAATCCGGCGTCCCTGGTGGGTGGCCCGGACACCTGGTTCGAGCAGGCCGAGGAGTTGTTGCTGCACACCTTGGATGCTGGCGCCACGTTCGAAGGGTTCAACGATGGCCTTGACCGCCTGGGTTTGCCGCTGAGTGAGCCGCGTGCGCTGGACAGTCGCTTCGCCGGTCTGCAGCGGGTGGCCGCCACCGTGCCCGATGGCCGCATGGCCGCGCTTGCCGAACAGGCCTGCGAAGGCGCGAGCCTCTGGTGGGGCCGTGGCTCGCAACGTATTTCCCCTGGTTTGCTGCGGTGCCAGGGCTTGCCGGCTGCCGGTGATTTTGCGCAATTTCTGCTCGGACAAGAAGGTGTGATGTAGATGGGGTCGACGTACAAATCCGCGAGCAAAAGCCATGTGGGCATGGTGCGCCAGGTCAATGAAGACGCGTGCCTGGACCTGCCGGAAAACCGCCTGTGGGTGGTGGCCGATGGCATGGGCGGGCATGCGGCGGGCGACTATGTCAGCAGCTTGATTGTCGACAGCCTGCGCAGCCTGCCCGTGGGGCGGTCCCTGGACGAATACACGGCCGCACTGCGCACCGAGCTGACCCGGGTCAACGCGGCCGTACGTGAAGAAACCGCCAACCGTGGCGTGACCATGATGGGCAGCACCGTGGTTGTGCTGGCTGCGCGCGGCCTGCGCGGCGTGTGCCTGTGGGCCGGTGACAGCCGCTTGTATCGCCTGCGCGATGGCGAGCTGGAACGCATCTCCCGCGATCACAGCTACGTGCAGGATTTGCAGGACAGCGGCCTGCTCAGTGAGGCCGATGCGCGGGTGCATCCACGGGCCAATATCGTGACCCGCGCCATTGGCGTGGAGGCGCAATTGGAGCTGTCGGTGGTCGACCTGTTGATCGCCCCCGGCGACAGTTACCTGCTGTGCAGCGATGGCCTGAACAAGACCGTCGAAGACCACGAGATCCACGAAGTACTGAGCCATGCCGAGCCTGACGAAATTGCCCGCAGTCTGGTGCACCTGGGGCTTAACCGCGGTGCGCCCGACAACATCACCACCCTCGTCGTGAAGGTGTCGCCATGACCCTGATTATTCCCGGCTACGACATCGACGGCGAAATCGGTGAAGGCGCCATGGCCAGTGTCTACCTGGCCACCCAGCGCTCCCTGGAGCGCAAGGTGGCGTTGAAGGTCATGGCCGCTGCGCTGGCCGCCGACCCGAGCTTCTGTGAACGTTTCCTGCGTGAGGGCAAGACCCTGGCGCGGCTGTCGCACCCGCACACGGTGACCATCCATGACATCGGCAATGTTGGCGAACTGTATTACATGGCCATGGAATACCTGCCCAACGGCACGCTCAAGGAGCGCATCGCCGCCGGCCTGACGCCGGAGCAGGGGCTGGTGTATATCCGCCAGATCGCCTCGGCGCTGGGTTATGCCCATGCCCAGGGCCTGGTGCACCGCGACGTCAAGCCGGCGAACATCCTGTTTCGCGCCGATGGCACGGCGGTGCTGTCGGACTTTGGGATTGCCAAGTCCCTGGATGACCGGACCCAGTTCACCCAGGCCGGGTTTGCCGTAGGTACCCCCAGTTACATGAGCCCGGAACAGGCGCGGGGCCAGGAAATCGATGGCCGCGCCGATCTCTACGCCCTGGGTGTGGTGCTCTATGAAATCCTTGTCGGCAAGCTGCCTTACAACGGCACCGATGCACTCTCCACGGCCCTGGCGCACCTGACCGAGCCCTTGCCGGAATTGCCGCTGCACCATGGCCGTTATCAACAGGTGCTGAAAAAGCTCCTGGCCAAAGATCCGGCAGAGCGCTACCCGGATGCGACGGCGTTGTTGCTGGCGCTGGATCAACTGCCAGCCGAAGCACCCCAAGAAGTGCTGGAGGCAACGCTGATTCGACCGGTCAGCCGCGATCTGGCCGGCATGACTCCAGTCTCCATCGACATTCCCAGCGACCCGCCGCAGCCGCAAGTGCTACGCCAGCCAGTGGTGACGCCCACCCAGCATCGCGCCGTTGCCGAACAACGGCGTGGCCCGGTCCTGGCATTGGCTGGCCTGGCGGTGGCTGTTGCGCTGGCCATGGGTGGCGCCAGTTACTGGTGGTTGAGTGCCGACGCACCGGCATCGCCACCTGCTGCGCCAGTGCCCGCTACGCCTGCAGCCGTCACACCGTTGGCCGCCGATATCGACGGCGGTCAACGCCCCTTGCTGATGGCTGGCAAGAAAACCCTGTTCCAACGGGTCCTGAGCAAGCCCGGCGCCAAGCTCTCCAGCGAGGCGGGTGGCGCACCGGGCAAGACCTTGCCGGCGTTTTCCGTGCTTTACGTGTACCAACGCAAGGACATCGACGCCAGCCCGTGGCTGCGTGTTGGCACCGCCACCGACGGGCGCAGCGACGGCTGGTTGCCGGCCGCGCAAGTCAGCGACTGGAAGCAGAGCCTGGTACTCAAGTTCACCGAGCGTTCGGGGCGTGCGCCGGTGATGTTCCTGCGCCAGGCTGGCGAGGTGGAAAAACTCCTGGCGGATCCCGCTTCGGCAAAAAACCTGCTGCTCAAGGCGCAGAAAAACCCCGAGGACAATCAGCAGGTCCTGGCCCTGGAGCCTGCCGCCAGCGCCGTGCCGCAGAACCAGTTCTACCTGTTGCCGATCTTCGATGCCAAAGAGAGCTTCGACGAGAATGGCCAGCCGGTGCAGTTGCTCAATGTGGCGTCCATCGATCCCGGTAGTGCCGCCGCCAAGCCGGCCACTCCGGTGCTCAGTGCGAATGCCGATGCCTTCCGCACCGCCGTGGTGCTGGTGGTGGACACCACCGTGTCGATGCAGCCCTACATCGACCAAGTGCGCGACGTGGTCCACGAGTTGCAGACGCGCATTGCCGAGCGTGGCGAGTTGGACAGCGTCAGCTTTGGCATGGTTGGCTTTCGCAGCAGCGTGAAGAAAACCCCGGGCCTGGAATATGTGGCCAAGACCCTGATCACCCTCGATCAGGGACGCGACCCCCAGCGTTTTCTCGACATGGCGCGGCAGGTCAAGGCCTCGAGCGTTTCCAGCCACTCCTTCAACGAAGACGCGTTCGCCGGAGTGATGCAGGCGGTCGAAGGCATGGACTGGTCGGGCTACGGCGGACGCCTGATCCTGCTGGTGACCGATGCCGGCGCCTTGCGCAAGAACGACCCGTTCGCCGCGACCCAGATGAACGAAGCCGAAGTGCGCCAGGCTGCGCTGGGCAAGCAGATCAAGATCTATGCCCTGCACCTGCGCACCGATGCCGGCAAGAAAACCCATGGCGGCGCCGAATCCCAGTACCGCACCCTGACCGCCGACGCCAACCCGCGGATCGGTGATCTGTACACCGCGGTGCCGGGCGGCGATGTGCGCAAACTGGGCGAGCGTGTCGATGAGATCGGTACGGTGTTCGCCAATCTGGTGCATCAAGTGCGCAGCAACACCCCGCAGCCGGTACCGTTGCTCAGCAGTGCGCCGAGCCTGGCGGACAAATCCGCCGCCGTCGGCTATGCCATGCATATGGATTTCCTCGGCCACAAAGGCGCCAGCCAGGCGCCGCAACTGGTCAGTGCCTGGACCGCCGACCGTGACCTGACCAACCCCGCACTGCCGGCGTTCCAGGTCTGTGTGATGCTCACCAAATTGCAGCTCAACGACTTGCAGCAGTCGCTCAAATTGATCGTCGATGCGGCCCGCAAGACCCAGACCTCACCCAAGGATTTCTTCCAGGAAATCGCCAGTGCCTCGGCCTACATGAGCCGTGACCCGCAGGCTTTGCGCAAGGGCGGCAACCTCGCCGCCGGCGGCATCCTCGGCGAATACCTGGAGGGCCTGCCGTACCGCAGCAAGTCCTTGAACATGACCCAGGACCTGTGGCTGTCGTTGAGCGTGGCCGAACAGGAAGACTTTATCGACGAACTGGATTCGAAAATCCGCCTCTTTGAGACCTTCCATAACGATGTGGCCAACTGGGTCCGTTTCGGTGATGCCGAACCGGGCGATGCGTTGTACCGCGTGCCATTGTCGACGCTGCCTTGATGCTGAACCTGAGCGCGGTGCACAAGAGCCGGGGCGTCGGTAGCCAGCGCTATAGCCTGGTGATTCCAGCGTTGCACCTGTGTGCCGGGGAGCAATTGGCGATTGTCGGGCCGAGCGGCTGCGGCAAAAGCACCTTGCTGGATCTGCTGGCGTTGGTATTGGCACCGGATCAGGTGGGCCGGTTTGAATTCAACCAACTGGATATTGGTGGTTTATGGCGCGCCAATCAGCAATCCATGTTGGCCGGGTTACGCAGCCGGCACCTCGGTTATGTGTTGCAGACCGGCGGCCTGCTGGGCTTTCTCGATGTGCGCGGCAATATTGCCCTGTCCCGGCAACTGTTGGGGCTCAAGGACGATGGCAGCGTGGCGCGCCTGGCGGAGCAGTTGCAAATCAGTGACCAGTTGGCCAAGAAACCCGCTGCGTTATCGGTGGGCCAACGCCAACGCGTCAGTTGCGCCCGAGCCTTGGCCCATGCCCCGCAATTGGTGCTGGCGGATGAGCCGACCGCGTCCCTTGACCCGCTTAACGCCGAGCGTGTCATGCAGGCGCTGCTGGCCCAGGCCCGCGAGCACCGCGCCGCCTGCGTGATCGCCACCCATGACGAGCCCCTGGCCCGCGCCAGCGGCTTGCAGGTGCGGCGTATCAGTTGCCAGCGCGACCCTGACGGTGGCGTCACCGCGACCCTCGGGGAGGCGTGCTGATGCGTATCCCTCTGGTGGCCTCCCTTGCTTGGCAGGATTACCGCAACGATGGGTGGCTGTCGGCCTGTTCGGTGCTGGCGCTGGTGGCCGTGATCGCGCCGTTGCTGGTGTTGTTCGGCCTCAAATTCGGGCTGGTCAGCAGCCTGACCGAGCGCCTGGAGAATGATCCGGCGACCCGGGAAATCATCCCGTTGGGCGGTGGTCGATTCAGCCGCACCTTTGTCGAGCAGCTTGGCCTACGCCGCGATGTAGCGTTTGCCATCCCGCGCACGCGGCAGATTGCGGCCACGGCGCAGGTGGGGACGTTGACCCTGGAAATGCTGCCAACCGCGCCAGGTGATCCGTTGCTGGGCGGTCTGCCGATACCGGTGGGCCTGGACCAGATCGTGCTGAGCCACACCGCCGCCGAGAAGCTGGCGGCGCGGCCGGGGGATTGGTTGCAAACCCAGTTTGCGCGGCAAGTGGCCGGGCGCGTCGAGGCCCAGCACACACGGCTGCAGGTGCTGGCGGTGCTGCCCCTGGAGGCGTTCGCACGGGACGGATTATTTGCCGGGTTGAGCCTGCTGGAAGCGGCGGAAGATTACCGCGATGGCCGGGCTGTACCGGCGCTGGGTTGGGACGGTGACGCGGCGGGAGTGAGCGAGCAGCGGGTGTATCCGGCGTTTCGTTTGTATGCGCGCAGCCTCACTGATGTAGAGCCGCTGCGGGTGTATTTCGCCGCACAGGACCTGTTGGTCTCGACCCAGGCGCTGAGCATCGCCCAAGTGCAGTCGTTGAGCCGCAACTTGTCGATTGTGTTTTGGATCATCGCCGGGCTGGCCTTGGCGGGTGCATTTGCGGCGATCTTCGCCGGGGCGTTGGCCGCCGTGGCGCGCAAGCGTCGGGAATTGTCGGTGTTGCGCCTGCTGGGATTTTCCACCGGCGCGCTGTTGCTGTTTGTGGTGATGCAGGCGCTCTACAGCGCGGGTTTCGCTGCCGTGCTCAGTGCCGGCCTGTATGGCCTGGCCGAGGCGGGTTTGAATCAATTATTCGTGCAGGTGCCGGGCGAATACGCCAGCCACCTGCTGGCGCGGCATTACCTGCTGGCCCTGCTCGCGGTGCTCGGCGTCAGCGCCGTGGCGGCTGCGTGTGGGGGGTGGCGTGTGGTGCGTATCCAGGCTTCTGAGGGCATCCGAGATGTATAAGTTATTGGCCGCCGCTGTGGCGCTGAGCCTGGCCTCTGTGGCCTGGGCCGATGAGGCAAGCGATAAGCTGGACAACCCCAAGCCGTTGGCCGATGACGTCAGCCTGCCGCTGCCGTGCGAAGGCAATATGGTGTTCCGCTACGCCTATGTCCTGGCCCAGGGCACCCTGGACGACCGTGAGGTCAGCCTCGGCTACCCGTTCAGCGAAGGTGAGGCGGGCTACAAGCAGTCGTTTATCTCCGGCTATCGCCGAGACTTTATCAACGGTCAATTCACCCTCAAGGATTTGCCCAAGGGCTGGAACAAGGTCATCGCGCCGCTGATGCCCAAGACTGACGCCAAGACCCCGCTCAAGCCGATGCTCTACTTTATCGGCAAGTACGAAGTCACCGCGCGCCAGTACGCCCAGGTCATGTCCCAGGCCCAGTCGCTGGCCAGCGGCGAGCCGGCCCCGGCGTGCGAGGTGCCTGAAGGCATGGCCGGGCGCTTGCCCAAGGTCAAGCTGTCGCGTTTTGAAGCCGAGCGCTTCTCGGCGGTGTACAGCGCCTGGTTGATGAAATACCACCGCGACTTGCTGCCGGTCAGTGGCCGTGGTTCTTCGGCAGAGGATGGCGGCCTGGGCTTTGTGCGGCTACCGACTGAAGTGGAGTGGGAATTCGCCGCGCGCGGCGGCCAGGCGGTGAGCCGCCAGGACCTAGAAGGCCGGTTGTTCCCCCGACGCATCGAGGGCAGCGACAGCGACGGCCCGCTGGCCGATTGGGCGGTGTTCAACCAGGTCGCTGGCGGCACTGGCCAGGCGGCGCGACTGATGCCCATCGGCACCAAGTTGCCGAACCCCATCGGCATGTTCGACGTGATCGGCAACGCCGCCGAGATGGTCCAGGAATCGTTCCAACTGGTGCACGCCGGCCGCCGCCAGGGCACCTATGGCGGCTTTATCGTCAAGGGCGGCAACTACCTGGAGGGCGAGGGCACGCTGTTCAGCGGCATGCGCCGCGAATACCCGTTGTTCGGCGCCGATGGCACTGAGCAAAGCAACGAGACCACCGGTTTTCGCGTGGCGATTGGTGCGCTGTCGGCACCACGTTCACGCTACAACGAACTGTTCGCCCAGTGGCAGAAAGAGGGCCGTCTGGCCGCGCTGACCGACGCCATCGACGACGCCCAAGACCCGACCAAACGCCTGGACAGCATCATCGCCGCCAGCGTCGACCCACGGTTGCAGGCCGAGTTGGGGCTGGTCAACGAAGAGCTCAAGCGCAACGTGTCGCTGATTGCCCAGCAGCGCGAGGAGGCGGCCGGCAACTTGATCCAGTCTGCTGCCCTGGTGGCCGAGACCATCAATAACTACAACATCCGCCTGATCAATCTGCAGAAGAGTCGCCAGCAGTCCCTGGACGCCAAGGACGAGGCCAGCGCGCAGTTGTTCGCCACGGCGATCGCCAATGGCCGCAGCGCGCTGGACGGCGCGGTGGCGATCTATATCGATAACCTGGCCACTGGCACGCGCTACACCGATGCGGTGATCCAGGCGCAGTTTCAACGGATCCAGCAAGAATTGGAGCGCAAGCCGGTACTGGGCAAGAGCCTGGTGACGCGCGCGACGTTATTCGTTCGCCATGTCGGCAACTATCGCAAGCAACAGCGAGCCGACCCGGCAACGATTTTGAAGCAATTGCTCGCAGCGAGCGGTCAGCGGTCTTGACCGTTGGTTGTATGGCGAGCCTGGAAGGGACTCAGGCGGCATGGGCCGTGCTGGGCAAGTCAAACTTAAAAGAGAACACACCTATGCTTTTTTCCCGTAAGGCGGTTTCCAAGCGTCACTTGCTGCTGGTCGCGGCTGGTTTCAGCACTGTGCTGACAGGTTGCGCCACGTCGCCGGCCTCCAAGGTCGCGTCGAGCACCAAGGTTGAGTACTACCCGAGTTGCTACGAGCCGGTGCAGCACCTGCGTGCCACCGATTCGGACATGACCAAGTCGGTCGTCACGGGCGCCGCCCTTGGCGCGGCCGGTGGTGCGTTGTTGGGCGCCCTGACCGGCGACTCCGACAAGCGTGGCCGCAACGCGGCCATTGGCGCGGCGGGTGGTGCCCTGGCGGGCGGCGCAGCGGGTTACTACACCGAGCGTCAGAAGCAGATCAGCGACGACAACCAGCGCATCGCGTCCTACGCCACTGACTTCAACAAAAGCGCCTCCGATATCGACCGCAGCACCGCGTACGCCAAGGCGTCCCAGCAGTGCTACCAGAGCGCGTTCACGAAGCTTGTGGCCGACCGCAAGGCCAAGACCGTCAACGACACCGAAGGCCGCAAGCGCCTGGCGGAAATCGTCGCCGGCCTCAAGGAGTCCAACGACCTGGTCGTTGCAGTCAACGGCAAGGCCAGCGAAGACCTGAACAACTACACCCAGGCCTACGAGAAAGACCTGCAACAGGTGGGCGTGCAGCGCAATGACGTGGTGACGGTGGCCACGGCAGAGGCCGCCCCGGCGGTGGTCCCGGCGAAGAAAGGCAAATCGACTAGCAAAGTCGTGACCAAGCGTCCGCCACTACCCAAGGTGCCGACAGAAGCGGTGAGCACCGAGAAAACCATCCAGACCGTCAAGGTCAAGCAGGCCGAGAGCAAGCAAGTGGCCAGCGCCGGTAAAGCGCAGATCGAAGGCACCTGCCGCGATCCGAATCTGGCTGACTGGGCACCGGTGCCTTGCCCTAACGTTTAAGCCAAGTTGTTGCTATAAGCGGTAAACGCCAACCGATCTCCTGCTAACGCGGGAGATCGGTAGCGTTCCGCGCACAAATCGTTAAACTGCTGCGGCCACCCAATAATTACACTGAGGCCGTGTGCATGAAATTTCGTTTTCTTCTGTGGGTGCTGGGCCTGATGATGGCCAAAGCCAGCCGCAACAACCCTGCATTCCAGCAGCAGTTGGGTGACAAGGACCTGGCGTTCCAGCTGCAGACCCTTGACGGCAAGGTTGCCCGTCACTTCATCGTCAAAGACCAGCGCATCACCAGCCGCTCGGGTGTCCACCCGGAGCCTGCGTTTGCTATTGCCTTCAAAGACGCCGCCTACGGCTTCGCCACGATGCAGGCGAAGAACAAGCAACTGGCATTCATGACAGGGATTCAGGACAAGTCGATCCAGATCAAGGGCAACCCGGCGCTGGTGATGTGGTTCCAGGGGTTGACCAAGTACTTGAAGCCGAAGAAAAAGAAGGCCTGAGAGACCGAGTTGGATTCATCGCAGGCAAGCCAGCTCCCACATTTTGAGTGCATTCCAACGTTGGAACTCGGTCAACTGTGGGAGCTGGCTTGCCTGCGATAGCGGTTTGACAGACGCCCGCTTCACCCCTGGCTGAACTGCGACGCCAACTCCCGCAACAACACCTCGGCATCCAGCACCTTGCTCACTACATCCTCAGCTTTGCTGCGGTCCAGGCCCAGGCGCTCCAGCAGCTCGTCCGGGATCTCGGCCTCAGGCCCGGAGCCGATGCCGCGCCCGCGCAACAGGCGTACGGCCAGGCACACCAGGTTCGGGTATTCGGCGTATTGGCCGTCGTAGGTCGGGTCATGCTGGAAGCGCAGGGCAGTGGACAGCTCTTGCGGCATGTCCCAGTAACGCATCAACCAGGCACCGATCTGCTCGCGGCTGATCCCCAGCAAGTGTTGCTCGACATAGCTGTGGCACAGGTGCGGGTTGACCTCCAGGTGCCGGCAGATCAGCGAGAAGTGCGGCGGGAAGACGTGGGCCAGCAACAGATAGCCAAAGTTGTGCAGCAGGCCCGCCAAGTAGGTCAGGCCGGCTTCCGGGCGCTGGGCGCGCGGCATGGCACGGGTCAGCCCTTCGATTACCGCCGCGGTGTAGATCGACTGGTGCCAGTAGGGCGTAGCCTGTTGCGGATGGTCCTTGGGCAGGCTCAAGGTCTTGCCCAGCGCCAGGCCGAGGGCCAGGTTGATCACCAGGTCGAAGCCCAGCACGCGCACAATCGCATCTTCCACCGAGCGGATCTTGCCCGGCGAGGCGTAATACGGCGATGCCGCCCAGCTCACGACTTGCGCGGCCAGGGCTGGGTCGGTTTCGACCACGCCGGTAATGTCGTCGATGGTCGCGTTGGGATCGACCCGCAGCTTGATGATCTTCTGCGCGGTATCGGCCAGCGGCGGGATCTCGATGGTGGCTTCCAGGCGTTGCTGGATGCGGCGGGCGGTAAACGCCTGCATTGCCTGGGTGATCTCGTCACGATCGTCGGCAGGACGGTCGAAGTTGGGCCGGATGCTGCTCAGGGGCTCGCCGAAGTTGGCGGCACTGGCCTTGCTCAGCATGCGCTTGAAGTCATCGCTGGTGATTTCCAGCAGCACCGTGGCTTCGCCCGAATGCACCAGCAGGGTTGGCTCGCGCAGCAGACTTTCTTCGTACAGGCACGGTGAACTGGTCAGCGGCGGCAGACCAGGCAACAGGCTCAGGCTGTGCTTGCCGAGCATGCGCTCCAGGCGTTCCGGCGAGACAGCAGTCAGGTTGCGGCCGGTCAGTTCGGTGAGGCGGTTGAGGTCCAGCAATTGGCTCTGGGGGAACAGCACCATGAGGGCGCCCACGGCGTCATCGAGCAGCACCGCTTGAACCTTTCGGGCCGGATTCAGCCCTGGGTGTTCGGTGACTTGCGTGTAGCTGATGGCGAGTTTCGCGAGCAGGTCCCGAATGACCGAGGGTGCGGTCGGCGGGGCTGTGGCGTGGGCAACTTCTGACATGGCCGGATCCAATCTCCTACATTTGCTTGGAGTATAACCAGCTTGGTCCGGCTGAGTGGTGTCTAACTGTGGTTTGTGATGGTGTTGGCGGTCCCCATTACTGTAGGAGCGAGCTTGCTCGCGAAGAACCTTAGCGATAACGCGGGGCACCGGCATATACGTGGCGCCTGTGAGTTCTTCGCGAGCAAGCTCGCTCCTACAGGGGCGCTGGGTCAGACCTGGCCGTATTGCTGGCCATGACGCAGCCAGCGATCGAGCAACGGGCTGACGTGGTGCGGCCAGCGTTCCAGCAGGGCCTGGGCGGCGTCGCGCACCGCTGGCAGCAGGTCGGCATCACGCATCAGGTCAGCGACCTTGAACTGCAGCAACCCGGTCTGGCGGGTGCCAAGCATCTCGCCTGGGCCGCGCAGTTCCAGATCCTTTTCGGCAATCACGAAGCCATCGTTGGTTTCGCGCATGATCCCCAGGCGCTGGCGACCAATCTGCGACAGCGGCGGATGGTAGAGCAGCACGCAGTGACTGGCGGCACTGCCCCGACCGACGCGGCCACGCAGTTGGTGCAATTGAGCCAGGCCCAGGCGCTCGGGGTTTTCGATGATCATCAGGCTGGCGTTGGGCACATCCACGCCGACTTCAATCACCGTAGTGGCCACCAGCAGTTGCAGGTTGCCGGCCTTGAACTCGGCCATCACCGCGGCTTTTTCCGCAGGCTTCATGCGCCCGTGGATCAGCCCGACCTTGAGCTCGCCCAAGGCACTGGTGAGGTCTTCATAGGTGGTTTCAGCCGCCTGGCAGGTCAGCTCTTCCGACTCTTCGATCAGCGTACACACCCAATAGGCCTGGCGCCCTTCGGTGCAGGCCCCGCGTACCCGTTCGATCACTTCGACCCGACGGGTGTCGGTGACCAGCACGGTGTTGACCGGGGTGCGGCCGGGCGGCAGTTCATCGAGAATCGAGGTGTCGAGATCGGCGTAGGCACTCATGGCCAAGGTGCGTGGGATCGGGGTGGCGGTCATGATCAACTGGTGCGGATTCATCCGTCCGCCCACGCCTTTTTCGCGCAGGGCCAGGCGTTGCTGCACACCGAAACGGTGCTGTTCGTCGATGATCACCAGGGCCAGGTTCTTGAATTTCACTTCATCCTGGAACAGCGCGTGAGTGCCCACCACCATCGGTGCGCCGGCGGCGATCTGCTCCAGGGCGGCCGCGCGGTTCTTGCCCTTGAGCTTGCCCGCTAGCCACGCCACTTCCAGGCCCAGGGGTTCGAGCCAGCGCTTGAAGGTGATGAAGTGCTGTTCGGCAAGGATCTCGGTCGGCGCCATCAGGGCCACTTGATAACCGGCCTCCAGGGCCTGCAGCGCAGCCAGGGCGGCGACCACGGTCTTGCCGGCACCGACGTCGCCCTGGATCAGGCGCAGCATGGGTTCTTTCTGGCTCAGGTCGTAGGCGATTTCATTGCCTACGCGCTGTTGTGCACCGGTCGGCGCAAAGCCGAGGTTGGCCAGGTATTGCGCGGGCAGGCGCGTGGCCTTGGGCATCGCCGGCGCGCGCAGGGAACGCATGCTTTCGCGCAGGCGTTGCTGGGACAGTTGATGGGTCAGCAGTTCTTCAAAGGCCAGGCGATGCTGGGCCCAGTGATGACCCAGAGCTAGCTCATCGACATCGGCATCGGCCGGTGGATGGTGCAGGTAGCGGATCGCGTCATCCAGGGGCGCCAACTGGTAGTCCCGGGCCAGCTCCTGCGGTAGCCAGTCGGGCAGGCTTTGCGGGCCGAGCAGGGCCAGGGTCTGCATGCATAATTGGCGCAGGCGCTGTTGCGTCAGGCCTTCGGTGAGCGGGTAGATCGGGGTGAGGGTGGTGTCTACCGGTGGTGGCTCGTCGCCGGTGATGGCGCGATATTCCGGGTGATAGATTTCCAGGCCCGAGGCCCCTGGCCGGGCTTCACCGTAGCAACGCACGCGGGTGCCACGCTTGAGGCCTTCCTTTTGTGCGTTGCTGAAATGGTAGAAGCGCAGGCTCAGGCCACCGGTACCGTCCTGCAGGCGCACCACTAGGCTGCGGCGTTTGCCCATCACCACATCTGCACCGCTGACGGTGCCCTCGACCACGGCATCCTGCCCGGGGCGCAGATGGCCGATGGGCACTACACGGGTGCGGTCCTGGTAACGCAGGGGCAGGTGAAACAGCACGTCCTGGAGGTTTTCCAGGCCAACCTTGGCCAGTTTCTCGGCCATGGCTTCACCGACACCCTTGAGTGCCGTCACCGACACCTGCGACAGTTCAGTCATACAAGTGCTTAGCTCGCAGCAGGCGGCTTGGCCACCGAGCACAGGCGGATCGAGTCGGCGAGGATATCAATCGCTTTGGGGCGCGGGAAACTGGCACGCCACGCAATCGCCACGGTACGGAATGGCACGGGCGGGGTGAGCGGACGCACTTCAATCACGCCGGCAGCGTAGTGATGGCTGTCCACGGCCGACAGCGGCAGGATCGAGATGCCCAGGCCGGACGCTACCATGTGGCGAATGGTCTCCAGGGAGCTGGACTCCACAGTGGTGTGTTTGGCGCCGTCGTTGCCCTTGCTCAGGGTTGGACAGGCCTCCAGCACCTGGTCACGGAAGCAGTGGCCTTCGCCAAGCAGCAGCAGGCTCTTGTCGTTGAGCAGGCTGGCGTCGATCGTGTCTTTCTGGGTCCATGGATGGGACGCAGGCATCAGCACAGAGAACGGCTCGTCGTAGAGCGGTAGCGTCAGCACGTCGGCTTCGTTGAATGGCAGGGCGATGATGATCGCGTCCAACTCACCGTTGCGCAGCTTGTCGCGCAACACGTGGGTGAAGTTTTCTTCGATATACAGCGGCATCTGCGGCGCGACGCGGTGCAGTTGCGGGATCAGGTGTGGGAACAGGTACGGGCCGACGGTGTAGATTGCGCCGACTTTCAGCGGGGCGGTCAGTTGGTTCTTGCCGGCCTGGGCCAGCTCACGAATGCTCTGGGCCTGCTCCAGCACCTTCTGGGCCTGGGCAACAATGCCTTCGCCTACCGGGGTGAGGCGCACGGCGCTTTTGCTGCGCTCGAAAATCAGCACACCGAGTTCGTCTTCAAGCTTCTTCACACCCACCGACAGCGTCGGCTGGCTGACATGGCAACGTTCTGCGGCATGGCCGAAGTGTTGCTCTTGGGCGAGGGTCACGATGTAGCGTAATTCTGTAAGAGTCATAGCGGGCGTCCATGAGGTTGCGGGCCAAGCATACCGGCTGCAATCGATAGGCGCACGTTATCAGAACTGGAGTGGGGATTGAGCGGTTTGTGCGGGGGATTTTGCTGAAGCCCGGGACTGTCTGTATGAGCAGGCAAGCCTGCTCATACAGACAGGGGATCAGCGGCGACGTTTCTCGATGTTGTAGACAAACGGCGCAACGATTTCGATGCTGCCGTTTTTCAACATATCGGCCGGTGGCTTGGGCAGCGGCTGGGCACGACGGATCATCTCCAGGGTAGCGCGGTCCAGGTCGGCGTTGCCGGAGCGGCCCACCAGTTCATAGGACAGCACCTTGCCTTCGGCATCCACCACGAACCGCAAGCGGTTCAAGCCTTCCTTGCCACGGGCCTGGGCGCCTGGCGGGTACTTCTTGTACTTCGCCAAGTGACCGAGCAGCGTACTTTCCCACGTTGCCTTGGCCGCGATCTGCGCCGGCGAAGGACCGGGTTGTGGCTGCGCCGACTTTTCCGAAGGCGCATTATTCGCCGGGCTTTCGCTTGGCGGATCCTCGGAAGGTTTCTCCTTGGGCGGCTCGACCTTTTTCTCCGGCTTGGGCGGCTGTGGCTTGGGCTTTGGCTTGACCGGCTTGGGCACGGAAATGGTGGGTTTCGGTGCCTCGGCCAGCTTGGGCAATGGCAACTCTTCCACCGGTGCCGGCGGTTGCGGTGGCGTCACCACCTTCGGCGGGGCCGGAGGGGGTGGCGCCGGCATCGGCGCCAGGTCGATGACCATGGCCGCCGGTGGCAACTGCACCATGTGTGGCGCCGACCACTGGAGCGCGAGGATGATCGCGACGGCGTGGACGCCCAGCACGACGGCGAGGCTGGTGCCATAACGCGTCAGTTTGTGGCGCGTCGTGATCATTTCTTGGCTGCCGTCTCAAGTCCGACCAGACCGACCTTGAGGTAACCGGCCGCCCGCAGGGCATCCATCACGCTCATCAGGTCGCCGTAGTCCACGCCTTTGTCGGCCTGGAAGAAGATCGTCGTGTCTTTCTTGCCCTGGGTCCGGACGTCGAGCACCGCACCGAGGGTTTCGGATTTGACTTCTTCTTCGCCCAGGAACAGGCGCTGGTCAGCCTTGACGCTGAGGAACACCGGTTTCTCCGGTCGCGGCGCGGGTTTCGCGCTGGAGGCGGGGAGGTCGACCTTGATGTCCACCGTAGCCAGGGGTGCTGCGACCATGAAGATGATCAGCAGCACCAGCATCACGTCGATAAACGGTGTGACGTTGATTTCGTGGTTCTCGACGAGCTCGTCGTCACCTTGATTCAAATGCAGGCCCATGGCCGATTACCCCACTTTCACCATGTGCGGTTGCGAGCTGCGCTCGGTAGGCAGGTGATCGAGGTCACGGCTGACCAGCAACAGGACTTCTGCCGAAGCATCCGACACCTGGGCCTTGTAGCCGGCGATCGAACGGGCGAACACGTTGTAGATCACCACCGCAGGAATCGCGGCGACCAGGCCCAGGGCAGTTGCCAGCAGGGCTTCGGCAATACCGGGAGCGACGACGGCGAGGTTGGTGGTCTGGGTCTTGGCGATGCCGATGAAGCTGTTCATGATGCCCCACACGGTACCGAACAGGCCGACAAACGGTGCGGTGGAACCGATGGTTGCCAGCACGCCGGTGCCATTGCTCATGTTGCGACCGCAGGCCGCTACCAGGCGCTCAAGGCGGAAACTCACACGCTCCTTGATGCCTTCCTTCTCACGGGTGTTGGCCGACAGGCGCATTTCTTCCAGGGCGTCGTGCACCAGCAGGTGCGCGAGGGTGCCCTTGATGGCCGCGCTTTCGCTGGCTTCCTTGAGGGTGGTGGCTTTTTTCAGGTTGGCGATTTCGGTGCGCAGGCGACGTTTGGCGCCCAGCAGCTCGAAGCCCTTGGCGATCCAGATGGTCCAGGTGATGATCGAGGCGATGGCCAGGCCGATCATCACGATCTTCACGATGATGTCAGCGTTCTGGTACATGCCCCAAGGTGACAGGTCGTGGGCCATGCCCAGGGTGTTGTCTTCTTCCAGGACAAGACCGGTTTCATCTGTGGGGGCTACGCCTTCGGCAGCGGCAGGTGCGGCAGCCGGGGCGCCGGGTACTGCGGCATTTTGCTCAGGTGCGGGGGCTGCGGCGGCCGGGGCCGGCGCAGTAGCGGCCGGCGGGGTAGCCGGGGCCGTGACATCGGCGAAAGCGGCGGTCGGTGCCAGCAAGGCGCTGAACAGCACCGCAGCAATCGCGCGCCAGGCGCGGGACGGGCTGTGAGGCTTGGTTGGCGAAGCGGGGAGGTTATTGCGTGTCATGCTGGCCGGACCTGAGAGTTGAAAATAAGTAATTGTCCTGCCAGGCCGGAGGGCGGCCGAGGACAAACGGGCGGTTATTATTGCAAGTAATTCTTGTTAACAGAAGTAATACAGTAACTTTATTTGTGCTTTTCCTGGCCGCTGGTCACCTGCGAGGGCTAATCTAGACCTTTGAGAACGGAGTTTTGTGATGTCTGCGCCTTCTGTGGTGATTGCCGGTTGTGGTGATGTAGGGAGCCGGCTGGCAAGTCAATTGCTGGCCGCGGGATGGGAGGTGCATGGCCTGCGACGTAATGTCTCGCGCCTGCCGGAAGGGGTGATTGGCATTGCCGGTGACCTGTTCAATAAAGAGTGTCCCGACACGTGGCCGATCGGCGGCGTGGATTACCTGGTGTACTGCGCCGCTGCAACCGATCACGACGAGGCGGGCTATCGCAAGGCTTATGTCCAGGGCCTGGAGCATGTGTTGGAGTGGCTGGGCGACTATGGCCAGGAGCCCAAACATCTTGTTTTCGTCTCCAGCAGCAGCGTCTACGGCCAGCAGGATGGCGAGTGGGTCGATGAAACCTCGGCCACCCAGGCCGTTGGCTATTCTGGGCAGGTGATGCTGGAAGCCGAGCAAGTGGCATTCGACAGCGGTATCCCAGCCACGACACTGCGCTTGACCGGCATTTACGGTCCGGGTCGTGAGTGGCTGTTGAGCCAGGTGCGTCAAGGCTATCGCGTGGCTGTTGAGCCGCCTCTATATGGCAACCGCATACATGTCGATGATGCGGCGGGGCTGTTGGCCTTTTTGCTGTTGCATGTGGAGCAGGGCGGTACGTTGGACAAGGTCTATATCGGTGTCGACGACGCGCCTGCGCCGCTGTCTGAAGTCGTGGGCTGGCTGCGTGAGTACCTTGGGGTCACCGAGTGGGCCGAAGACGCCAGTGTGCGGCGCGCGGGCAGCAAGCAGTGCAGCAATGCGCGGGCCAAGGCACTGGGCTGGACGCCAACGTATCCAAGCTACCGCGAAGGCTATGCGGCCATCCTCAAAGGCTGAAGCGCGGTTGAAAATGTGGGAGCGGGCCCGTTCCCACATTTAGGTTACTGTTTTTCCAGCAACCACTGGCGTGGCCCGGGGCTCAACTGAGGGACTTCGTCTGGCCGGGAATGATTGATCGCCTGGACAATTTCCAGCGTGTTGCCGTAGCGTACGAAAATCCAGCTGTCTCCCACATCGCCTTTGCCCAGGTACAGGGTGTCATTGCCGGCGCCCTGAGTGGCGCAATCCCCGCCCAGGCATAGCTCGTAGCGGTCACTCTTCCCCAGTCCCGATAGGTTGCCATCCGCGTTGAACACTACGGTGCCGCCGGCGCCCTGCCCTTCAAGGATTTTCCATTGGCCACCCATATAGGCTGAGTTCAGCGCCTGCCGGAATGTGTTCCCCCATTGCGTACCCTCTGCGGCGGGTGGGTAGGGACGCTGGAACACTTGGCCGGGAAGATCCTTGCGAGGCAGTTGGAGTAGTTGCTGACCCTTTAATTGCAGTTCGTCACTGCCATAGCCGTTGTGGTCGACGGTCCATACGCCGGGTGCTTTTGGCAGGAGTTGGCCTTCATCAACCTCAAAGGCACTGCTGGCATTCGCCCTAGCGGTGCGGGTATCGATATCCCACTCCAGGTTCCGGCCATTGGCGCTCAGGGTCTTGAGTAACGGCCGGCCCTGCGCGGCGGCATCGATGGCGGCCTGGTTGATCCAGATCCCACTGATGTCAGCGGGTTGCGGCGCTTGGGTGCAGCCGCCCAGCAAGGCCAGGCCAATGAGGAGTGGTTTGAACATGGGGTCGTCCGAGACAAGGGAGTGTAACTAACGAAAAAGGAGCCCGTAGGCTCCTTTGTTCTGTATCACTGTTTTTCCAGCAACCACTGGCGTGGCCCAGGGGTGAACGAAGGCACTTCGTCGGCCTGGGACGTATTGATCGCCTGGAAAATCTCCAGTTGCTTGTCATTGCGGCTGAAGATCCACGGGTTGCCCTGGCCGCCTTGTTGCAGCCAGATGCTGTCGTAGCCACCGCTCATGGACGCGCAATCGCCTGCCAGGCACAGCGAATACTGGTCAGCGCCCGGCAGGCCGGTCACTTGGCCGTTGGCCTGGAACTGCACGGTCGCGCCGCTGCCGCTGCCGCTGGTGATTTTCCAGCTACCGCCCATATAAGCCGAGTACAGCGCGCGCTCGAAGTTGGCGCCCAGGGGTGCGCCTTCGGGGGCAGGGTCCTTGGGGCGATCAAAGAGCTGTTCGGGCTCGTTGTCGTTGGCCACTTGCAGCAATTGCTTGCCATCACGCTTGAGTTCGGTGGTGGAGCTGCCGTAGAAGTCGACGTTCCAGGTGCCTGACTTTTCACCCTCCAGCTTGCCTTCAGGCCGTTCGAAGCCATTGAAGTAGCGCGCCTGGTAGGCCCGGGTATTGACCTCCCATTCGAGGTTCGGGCCGTAGGCTTGCAGGGCTTCACGCAAAGGGCCGCCCTTGGACGCCGCATCGATGGCGACCTGGTTGATCCAGGTACCGCTCACATCCCGGTCGGCTGGATTGCTGGCGCAGCCGCCAAGGAGTAGGGCGAGCAGCGTGGAGGCAACGAGCGCTTTGCGCATTACGAAATCCTTTTAAAACGAAGTCGGCGCAACCTATTGGGTTGCGCCGAATGTATTACTCGATGACCAGAATCGCGTCCATCTCAACCTGCGAACCCTTGGGCAGGGCGGCAACGCCAATGGCGGCGCGGGCTGGGTAGGGTTGTTCGAAGTACTTGCCCATGATCTCGTTGACCTTGGCGAAGTGGCTCAGGTCGGTGAGGAAAATGTTCAGCTTGACGATGTCCTTGAACGAACCGCCCGCTGCTTCGGCTACCGACTTGAGGTTTTCGAAGACTTGTACGGTCTGGGCTTCGAAGCCTTCAACCAGCTCCATGGTCTTTGGGTCCAGTGGGATCTGGCCGGACATGTAGACGGTGTTGCCCGCCTTGATCGCCTGGGAATAAGTACCGATGGCGGCAGGTGCCTTGTCGCTGGTGATAACAGTCTTGGTCATGAATGACTCCTTGTAATGTCCGGGCTATAGGGGAGGCGTTATGCGCGCATGCGAGTGATGCGGATAACCCCGGTCAGGGCACGCAGTTTCTTGATCACGCGGGCCAGGTGTACGCGGTCGTGCACGCTGACCACCAGTTGGACCACGCTGATGCGACCATCGCGTTCGTCCATGCTGATTTTTTCGATATTGCCATCGGCCGCGTTGACGCTGCTGGCCAGCAAGGCGATCAGCCCGCGCTGGTGCTCCAGCTCGACCCGCAGCTCGACGTTGAATTCGCCGGTGACATCCTTGGCCCATGACAGCTGGATGCATTTTTCCGGGTTGTGGCGGATTTCACTGATATTGCGGCAGTTGTCCAGGTGCACCACCATGCCTTTGCCGGCGGACAGGTGCCCGACAATCGGGTCGCCCGGGATCGGCGTGCAGCACTTGGCGTAGCTGAGGACCAGGCCCTCGGTGCCGCGAATGGCCAGCGGGCCTTCGGGGCTCGGTAGTTGCTCGCCTTCGCCCAGCAGGCGGCGGGCGACGACGTAGGCCATGCGATTGCCCAGGCCGATATCTTCGAGCAGGTCTTCGATGGTTTCCTGGCGGTACTCGTGGAGGATCGCCTGTACGCGCTCGGCGGGGATCTTCTCCAGGGAGCTGTCGAAACCGTTGAGTACCTTGTTCAGCAGGCGCTCGCCCAGGCTGATGGACTCGGAGCGGCGTTGCAGCTTCAGCGCATGGCGAATATGGGTACGTGCCTTGCCGGTGACCACGAAGTTGAGCCACGCCGGATTCGGCCGGGCCCCTGGCGCGCTGACGATCTCCACGGTGGAGCCGCTTTGCAGCGGTTCCGACAGCGGGGCCAGGCGACGATTGATCCGGCATGCGATGCAGCTGTTGCCGACGTCGGTGTGGACCGCGTAGGCAAAGTCGACCGCCGTGGAGCCCTTGGGCAGCTCCATGATCCGGCCTTTGGGCGTGAACACGTAGACCTCGTCCGGGAACAGGTCGATCTTCACGCTTTCGATGAATTCCAGGGAGTTGCCAGCGCGTTGCTGCATTTCCAACACGCCCTTGACCCACTGGCGGGCGCGGGCATGGGTGCCTTTGGGCTGCTCGTCGCCGCTGGATTTGTACAGCCAATGGGCGGCGATGCCGTTGTTGGCCATCTCTTCCATTTCCCGGGTGCGGATCTGGATCTCGATCGGCACCCCATGCATACCGAACAGCGTGGTATGCAGCGACTGGTAGCCGTTGGCCTTGGGAATGGCGATGTAGTCCTTGAAGCGCCCCGGCAGGGGTTTGTACAAATTATGTACAGCGCCCAGCACGCGGTAACAGGTATCGACCTTGTCGACGATGATCCGGAACGCATACACGTCCATGATCTCGTTGAAGGCCCGGCGCTTGCCGCGCATCTTCTTGTAGATGCCGTAGATATGCTTCTGCCGCCCGCTGACTTCGCCTTCAATCTCGTCGATTGCCAGGCAGTGGCTCAGGGACTCTTCGATCTTGTTGACGATTTCCTTGCGATTGCCCCGGGCGCGCTTGACCGCCTGGTAGATGCGCGCCGAGCGCATCGGGTGCATCGCCTTGAAGCCAAGGTCTTCGAATTCGATACGAATGGCATGCATGCCCAGCCGGTTGGCGATGGGCGCGTAGATTTCCAGGGTTTCCTTGGCGATGCGCCGGCGTTTTTCACCGGACAGCACTTCCAGCGTGCGCATGTTGTGCAGCCGGTCGGCCAGCTTGACCAGGATCACCCGGATATCCCGGGCCATGGCCATGGCCATCTTCTGGAAGTTTTCCGCCTGGGCCTCGGCCTTGGTCTCGAAGTTCATCTGGGTCAGCTTGCTGACCCCGTCGACCAGGTCGGCCACGGTTTCGCCAAATTGCGCACTGAGCGCTTCCTTGGCAATGCCGGTGTCTTCGATCACGTCATGCAGCATCGCGGCCATCAGGCTTTGATGGTCCATGTGCATGTCGGCAAGAATATTGGCCACCGCAAGAGGATGGGTGACGTACGCCTCGCCGCTGCGGCGGCGTTGGCCGTCGTGGGCTTGCTCGGCGTAGAAATACGCTCGGCGGACCAGGTTGACCTGGTCGGTACCGAGGTAGGTCGATAAGCGATCGGCGAGGGCGTCTATGCTCGGCAAAGTATTAACTCCTGCCGTAGGCTGTGACCCCGCGCCGTGCTACGTCGACCAGGCATAGGCTTAGACGGCCTCGTTGGACTCGTCCTCGAACGCTGCAAACAGCGGTTCGTCTTCAACGATTTCAGCGCTGGCGATGTAGTCATAGCTCATCACGCCGGCAGCGATTTCGCGCAGGGCCATAACGGTAGGCTTGTCATTTTCCCAATTGAGCAACGGCTCTTTGCCGCCAGTGGCCAATTGACGGGCACGCTTGGTAGAGAGCATGACCAGCTCAAAGCGGTTATCCACGTGTTCTAGGCAGTCTTCAACGGTTACGCGGGCCATGGTATTCCTCGGAGCGAATGCAAGATGCGCGCTGCCCGGTTGGGCGAGCGGACTCAACAGTTTAAAAAATCACCAGCGTTTAGGGAAGCGCTGATTTTGCGCAGGCCCCGGCAAACACGCTACAAGTGCCAATGTAAGGCCCTTGCAGCGGTTTTGGGAAGAGCCATTCAACCGAGCAGTTCGGCCAGCAATTTGCCAAAACGCTGCTGTTGGCGTTTTTGCTGGAGCTGATTGGCGCGGAAAATCGCCTTCAGGTCATCCAGGGCGTGGGCAAAATCGTCGTTGATGATCAGGTAGTCGTAGTCGACATAGTGGCTCATTTCGCTGACGGCTTCGCGCATGCGCCCGTCGATGATCTCGTCACTGTCCTGGCCGCGATTGGTCAGGCGCTGGTGCAAGGCCTCCAGGGACGGCGGCAGAATGAAGATCGAACGCGCCTTGGGCATCAATTGGCGCACCTGTTCGGCGCCCTGCCAGTCGATTTCCAGGATCAGGTCGTGGCCTTCGTCCAGGGTCTGCTGCAAATGGCTCTGGGACGTGCCATAGAGATTGCCGAACACTTCGGCACGCTCCAGGAAGTCGCCATGTTCGATCATCTTCACGAACTCGCTGCGCTCGACGAAGTGATAGTTCACGCCGTTCACCTCACCGGGACGCATGGCGCGAGTGGTGTGGGAGACCGACACGCGGATCTCCGGGTTGGCGTCAGTCAGGGCCTTGACCAGGCTGCTTTTGCCCGCGCCCGAGGGGGCGGAAATGATGTACAGGGTGCCGGTGCTGTGGGTCATGGGAGTTGCCTTACTCAATATTCTGTACTTGTTCGCGCATTTGCTCGATCAACACTTTGAGGTTGACCGCAGCCTGGGTACTACGCGGATCGAAGGCTTTGGAGCCCAGTGTATTGGCTTCGCGGTTGAGTTCCTGCATCAGGAAGTCCAGGCGCCGACCAGCGGCACCTGCCGACTTGAGCACGCGGCGCACTTCCAGGATGTGGGTGCTCAGGCGGTCGAGTTCTTCGGCGACGTCGCTTTTTTGCGCGAGCAGGACCATTTCCTGTTCCAAGCGTACCGGGTCGAGGTCGGCCTTCATGTCGGTGAAGCGGTCGAGCACCTTCTGGCGCTGGGTGGCCAGCATTTGCGGCACCAGTTCGCGCAGGGTCACGACGTCTTCTTCGATGGCCGTCAGGCGCTCATTGATCAGGCGGGCCAGTTCGGCGCCTTCGCGCTCACGGCCGGCCTTGAGCTCCTTGAGGCCCTGGTTGAACAGGGTCAGGGCTTCGGCGTTCAGCGCCTGCGGGTCAGTGGCGTCGGCCACCAGTACGCCGGGCCAGGCCAGGACTTCCAGGGGGTTCAGGGCCGCTGGCTGCTTGATCAGGCTGGCAATGGTTTCGGCGGCGGCGACCAACTGTGCAGCGCGCTCGCGGTCAACCTGCAGTGGCTTGCCGGTGGTTTCTTCGGTAAAGCGCAGGGTGCATTCCAGCTTGCCGCGCGAGATGCCGGCGCGCAGGGCTTCGCGCACTGCGCCTTCAAGGTCGCGAAAGGACTCGGGCAGGCGCAGGTGCGGCTCCAGGTAGCGGCTGTTGACCGAGCGCAATTCCCAGCTCAAGGTGCCCTGGACGCCGGCTTTTTCGACGCGGGCGAAGGCGGTCATGCTATGCACCATGGAGGTACCTCGCGATACAGTCCCGCAAACGGGCGGGCTGATAGGTAGATTGAAGCCAAGTGGCTGCGAAGGCGCAGGATTGTAGCGCAACGGGGCGAGCGCCCCCAAATGCTGGCTGTGACAAAGGGTGCCAGGGGTGTCTATTCGTAACCGAATTTATTAGCAGTGCCGAGAAGTGGCCTGCGGCTCTATAATGCTCGGCAGTTTTTCGTCCTCAGTACAGGTATCCCCTATGAAACGTCCAAGTGGTCGCGCTGCCGATCAGCTCCGCTCGATCCGCATCACCCGCAACTACACCAAACACGCCGAGGGATCTGTACTGGTCGAGTTTGGCGATACCAAGGTCATCTGCACCGTCAGCGTTGAAAATGGCGTGCCACGTTTCCTCAAGGGCCAGGGCCAGGGTTGGTTGACCGCCGAATACGGCATGTTGCCGCGCGCCACCGGCGAGCGTAACCAGCGTGAAGCCAGCCGTGGCAAGCAAGGCGGCCGCACCCTGGAGATCCAGCGCCTGATCGGCCGCTCCCTGCGCGCGGCGCTGGACATGTCTAAACTGGGCGACGTGACCCTGTACGTCGACTGCGACGTGATCCAGGCCGACGGCGGCACTCGCACCGCATCCATTACTGGCGCCATGGTGGCCCTGGTTGATGCGTTGAAAGTAATCAAGAAGCGCGGCGGCCTGAAAGGCGGCGACCCGCTCAAGCAGATGATTGCCGCCGTTTCGGTGGGCATGTATCAGGGCGAGCCGGTGCTGGACCTGGACTACCTGGAGGACTCGGCGGCCGAGACCGACCTGAACGTGGTCATGACCAGCACCGGTGGTTTCATCGAAGTGCAGGGCACCGCCGAAGGCGCGCCGTTCCAGCCGGCAGACCTGAACGCCATGCTGGCCCTGGCCCAGAAAGGCATGAGCGAAATCTTCGAACTACAGACCGCCGCACTGGCTGACTGAAACCAGCCTCAAGGAGCAACGCCATGAGTGACAACCAGCTTCCTGTGCCAGCCCAGACCAAGGAAGTGCGCCAGTGGGCCATGCTCTGTCATTTCGCGGCGTTCCTCGGCCTGGTGTTTCCGTTTGGCAGCGTGCTGGGGCCGTTGATCCTGTGGCAAGTGAAAAAGGACATGGACCCGCTGATCGATGATCAGGGCAAGGAAGCGCTGAACTTCCAGCTGACCGTGGCCATTGCCTGGCTGGTCTGCTTTGTCCTGGGTTTTGTGATCATTGGTTTCCTGATGATGGCGGTGCTGGTGATTGCCGCGTTGGTGCTGACCATCATTGGGGGTATCAAGGCCAATAAAGGCATTGCCTACCGCTACCCGTGCACATGGCGATTGATCAAATAATGATCGCCCACAAAAAAACCGACAGCGATGTCGGTTTTTTTGTACCTGGATATTGACCTCAGATGGTCAAGGTCCAGTCGTAATCCACGATCAACGGCGCATGTTGCGAGAAGCGCGGTTGACGCGGCAGGCGTGCGCTGCGGACAAACCGGCGCAGGCCGGGGGTCAGCAGTTGGTAGTCAAAACGCCAGCCCAGATTGAGCATCTCGGCCTGTTCGTTGTCCGGCCACCAGCTGTACTGGTCACCTTCGCGGCTGACTTCACGCAGGGCATCTACATAACCCATGTTGCCGACAATCTCGTCCATCCAGGCCCGTTCCGGCGCCAGGAAACCCGGGGATTGCTGGCTGTCGCGCCAGTTCTTGATATCCAGCTTCTGTTGCGCCACATACAACGAGCCACAATAAATGTACTCGCGGCGTTTGCGTCGCTGTTTATCCAGATAACGGGCGAAATCGTCCATTAGCTTGAACTTCTGGTTCAAGTCTTCATCGCCGTTCATCCCCGAAGGGAGCAGCAAGGTAGCAATACTGACTTTGTCGAAATCGGCTTGCAGGTAGCGCCCGTAGCGATCGGCTGTCTCGAAGCCGAGGCCGCTGATGACCGCCTTGGGTTGCAACCGTGAGTACAGAGCCACGCCACCTTGGGCAGGGACTTCGGCATCACAGGCATAAAGGAAGTAGCCATCCAGTTGGAAGGCTGGGTCGTCCAGTTCAAAGGCGGAGGCGCGGGTGTCCTGCAGGCAGATGACGTCGGCATTCTGGGCTTGCAGCCAACTGAGCAAACCACGCTCGACTGCAGCCTGAATACCATTAACGTTCACACTGATGATCCGCATAAATGGCCCCAAAAATCGCGTGCGTGTATGATACACGCCGTCTACCTATTTAGCTAAATCCGTGGTATCTGAGGCTTTTTTCATGCAGGCGTATCAACGCGATTTCATTCGTTTTGCCATCGATCGCGGGGTTTTGCGCTTCGGTGAGTTCACCCTCAAGTCCGGGCGCACCAGCCCATACTTCTTTAATGCCGGCCTGTTCAACTCGGGTTCTGCCCTGGCGCAACTGGGGCGTTTCTACGCGGCCGCCATCGTTGAAAGCGGCATTTCCTTCGACGTGCTGTTTGGCCCAGCCTACAAAGGCATTCCGTTGGCTGCTGCGACCGCAGTGGCCCTGGCTGAACATCACGGCAGGGATCTGCCGTGGTGCTTCAACCGCAAGGAAGCCAAGGCCCATGGCGAAGGCGGCAGCCTGGTCGGCGCACCGTTGACCGGTGACGTGCTGATCATCGATGACGTGATCACCGCCGGCACCGCGATCCGCGAAGTGATGCAGATCATTGCGTCCCAGGATGGCGCCAAGGCCGCTGGCGTATTGATCGCGCTGAACCGCCAGGAGCGTGGCAACGGTGAGTTGTCGGCGATCCAGGAAGTGGAGCGTGACTTCGGGATCCCGGTGGTGAGCATTGTCTCGCTGAACCAGGTGTTGCAGTTCCTCGAAGACGATCCACAGCTCAAGCAGCACCTGCCGGCTGTTCGTGCATACCGCGAGCAATTCGGCGTCTGACACCGCTCCCACATTTGGATCGCGTGCAAACAAAAGGCCCCGCTCAATTTGATTGAGCGGGGCCTTGTGTTTTCTGGTGCTTAAGGACGCTTGCGATTGCTGATCAGCGTGCCCATGCCGGTATCGGTGAAGATCTCCAGCAACACTGCGTTCGGCACCCGGCCATCGATGATCAACGAGCTGCCAACACCACCTTGCACCGCCTCCAGTGCGCAGCGGATCTTCGGCAGCATGCCGCCGTAGATGGTGCCGTCGGCGATCAAATCGTCGACCTGCTGGGTGGTCAGGCCGGTCAGGACCTTGCCTTCCTTGTCCATCAGGCCGGCGATGTTGGTCAGCAACATCAGCTTCTCGGCCTTCAGGGCCTCGGCAACTTTGCCGGCGACCAGGTCGGCGTTGATGTTGTAGGACTCACCGTTGGCACCCACGCCGATCGGCGCAATCACCGGAATGAAGTCGCCCTTGACCAGCAGGTTCAGCAAGTCGGTGTTGATGCCGATCACTTCGCCTACCTGGCCGATGTCGATGATTTCCGGCTGGGTCATCTCAGGGGTCTTGCGGGTCACGGTAAGTTTCTTCGCGCGGATCAGTTCGGCGTCCTTGCCGGTCAGGCCGATAGCGCTGCCGCCGTGGCGGTTGATCAGGTTGACGATGTCTTTGTTCACCTGGCCGCCGAGGACCATCTCCACCACGTCCATGGTCTGTGCATCGGTGACGCGCATGCCGTCGATGAAATGACTCTCGATGGACAAGCGCTTGAGCAGGTCACCGATCTGCGGCCCGCCGCCGTGCACCACCACCGGGTTGATCCCGACGGCTTTCATCAACACGATGTCGCGGGCAAAGCCGGTTTTCAGCTCGTCGCTTTCCATGGCATTGCCGCCGTACTTGATCACCAGCGTCTTGCCGACGTAGCGTCGAATGTAAGGAAGCGCTTCGGAAAGGACCTTGGCGGTGTTGGCGGCGGCTTCGCGTTCGAGGGTCATTCAGGGCTCCGGGGCAAATAATCAGAACGGTAGTTGGAGATCAGGGGCAACACGTTTCAACTGGGCGTGGAACACGTCCTTGATGCGCTGCAACTCGGCCTCGGTATCCGCCTCGAAACGCAGGACCAGCACCGGCGTGGTGTTGGACGCGCGAACCAGGCCCCAGCCTTCGGCATAATCGACTCGCACACCATCAATGGTGGTCAGGTTGGCGCCTTCACCCCATTGCGCATCGTGCAGTGCGTCAATGATGCTGAATTTGCTCTCTTCGGTCACATGGATATTGATTTCCGGCGTGGAAATATCGTTCGGGAAGGTCTCGAACAGATCTTCGGCGCTGGATTTCTCCTTGCTGAGGATCTCCAGCAGGCGCGCGGCACTGTAGATGCCGTCGTCAAAACCGAACCAGCGCTCCTTGAAGAACACGTGGCCGCTCATTTCGCCGGCCAGTAGGGCGCCGGTTTCCTTCATTTTCTTTTTGATCAACGAGTGACCGGTCTTCCACATCAGCGGACGGCCACCGTATTCCTTGATCAGCGGTGTCAGGCGACGGGTGCACTTCACGTCAAAAATAATCTCGGCGCCTGGGTTGCGCGCCACCACGTCGCGGGCGAACAGCATCAGCAGGCGGTCGGGGAACACGATGCTGCCGGTGTTGGTCACCACGCCCACGCGGTCGCCGTCGCCATCGAAGGCCAGGCCGAGATCGGCGCTCACTTCTTCGACCTTGGCGATCAGATCCACCAGGTTTTCAGGTTTGCCCGGGTCCGGGTGATGGTTGGGGAAGTGGCCGTCGACGTCGCAGAACAGCGGGATCACTTCGCAGTTCAGGGCTTCGAGCAATTGCGGAGCTATCACGCCGGCTGCGCCGTTGCCGCAGTCCACCACGACCTTCAGGCGACGCTCAAGCTTGACGTCACGGGTGATTTCATCCGAATACCGCTGGAGGATATCGACCTGGGTGATGCTGCCTTTGCCGCTGGTCAGGTCGTTGGTTTTCAGGCGCGTGTGCAGGGCCTGGATCTGTTCGTTGGCCAGGGTGTCGCCGGCGATCACGATCTTGAAGCCGTTGTAGTCCGACGGGTTGTGGCTGCCGGTGAGCATGACGCCCGACTTGCCGGCCAGCACGTTGGCGGCGTAGTACAGCGCCGGGGTCGGCACCAGGCCGACGTCGCTGACATGGCAGCCGCTGTCGGCCAGGCCCTGGATCAGGCGCTCCACCAGCTCGGGGCCGGACAGGCGGCCATCACGGCCTACCGAGACGTTGGGCTCGCCCTGGGCCAGGCTCTGGGAGCCGATGGCGCGGCCGATCCAGTAGGCGGTTTCGGCGGTCAGGGTTTTCGGCACGACGCCACGGATGTCGTAGGCGCGGAAAATGCTGTCGGGAAACGTCGGTGCGACTGGGGCTGCGTTGCTCATCACTGGGGAAACTCCATCGATACGGTACGGACAGGCCTGAATGTGGCGACCGGCAGGCTCAAACTGAAGGGTAAGACGGCGTTTTTGCCCTAGAGTTCGTGGTGCGAAAATGCCATCGGGGCATGTCGGACGCAGAGCCCGGCATGCCTGAGCGTAGTCAGTGGCTGCCGGAATGCCCGAAACCGCCCGCGCCACGCTGGGTTTCGTCGAACTCGGTCACCAGCTCGAAATGCGCTTGCACCACCGGCACCAGGACCAGTTGAGCGATGCGCTCGCCGACGGCGATGTTGAAAGCGGTCTGGCCACGGTTCCAGCACGAGACCATCAATTCGCCCTGGTAGTCGGAGTCGATCAGGCCCACGAGGTTGCCCAGCACGATCCCGTGTTTGTGACCCAGGCCGGAGCGCGGCAGGATCAGCGCTGCCAGGCCGGGATCGCCGACGTAGATCGACAGGCCGGTGGGGATCAGCAGGGTCTGGCCCGGCTCAAGGACGGTGTCCTGCTTGAGCATGGCGCGCAGGTCCAGGCCGGCGGAGCCCGGTGTGGCGTAGGCCGGCAGTGGGAATTCGCTGCCGATGCGGGGGTCGAGGATCTTGGCTTGCAAAGCGTGCATGGAAATTAAACCTGGTTCAGCCGTTGGGCGATAAAAGAGATCAGTTGGCGGGCAATCTTGCCCTTGCTGGTCTGGGCGAAAAGGGTGGCGTGCAGTTCGCGGTCAATCACGCTGCAAGCGTTTTCCTCGCTGTTGAAGCCGATGCTCGGGTTGGCGACATCATTGGCAACGATCAGGTCGAGGTTTTTGTCTTTGAGTTTGCGTGCGGCGTAGTCCAGCAGGTTTTCGGTCTCGGCGGCGAAACCGACGCTGAACGGACGATCCGCGCGGGTGGCGATGGTGGCCAAAATGTCCGGGTTGCGCACCATTTGCAGGAGCAGGCCGTCGCCGCTTGTAGGGTCTTTCTTGAGTTTTTGCGGCGCAACCACTTCCGGGCGGTAGTCTGCGACCGCTGCCGAAGCGATAAACACATCGCAGGGAATCGCTGCCTCACAGGCCGCAAGCATGTCGCGGGCGCTGACTACGTCGATGCGGGTGACCCGGTCTGGGGTTGGCAGATGCACTGGGCCTGTGATCAGGGTCACGCGCGCGCCTGCCTCAACCGCCGCTTCAGCCAGGGCAAAGCCCATTTTCCCTGAGCTATGGTTGGTGATGTAGCGCACCGGGTCGATGTTTTCCTGGGTCGGGCCGGCGGTAATCAGCACGTGCTTGCCGGTCAGGGCCAGGTGCTGGAAGCACTCGGCGGCGCACAGCGCCAGGTCGGTGGCTTCGAGCATGCGGCCCAGGCCGACGTCGCCACAGGCCTGGCTGCCGGAGGCCGGGCCGAAGACCTTGAGGCCACGGCTTTGCAGCAGTTGGGTGTTGGCCTGGGTCGCCGGGTCGCGCCACATGGCCTGGTTCATCGCGGGAGCGATGGCGACAGTGGCGTCGGTGGCCAGTACCAGTGTGGTCAGCAGATCGTCGGCAATGCCTTGGGCGAGGCGGGCGATCAGGTCGGCAGTGGCGGGTGCGATCAGCACCAGGTCGGCCCATTTGGCCAGCTCGATATGACCCATGGCAGCTTCGGCGGCCGGGTCCAGCAAATCCAGGTGAACCGGGTGGCCGGACAGGGCCTGCATGGTCAGCGGGGTGATGAACTCACTGCCGCCACGGGTCATGACCACGCGCACTTCGGCGCCCTGGTCCAGGAGCCTGCGAACCAACTCTGCGCTCTTGTAGGCGGCAATGCCGCCGCCGACGCCGAGAACGATGCGTTTCCGATACAGACGCTGCATTGGTTTGCCTTTCCAGTTCAGTGATGGCGTTGCGATCCCCCCTCCCCAGGTGAAATCGCGCGCAAAAAAGAGCGGCTAAGATAACACAGCGCCCGCCATGCAACAGCGGCGCACATGCACACGGAGGTGCCATGAGTATTCGCAACTGGCCTGTGGCGGAGCGGCCACGGGAGAAGCTTTTGGAGTTGGGGGCGGCGAGTCTCTCGGATGCCGAGCTGCTGGCGATTTTCCTGCGTACCGGCGTCTCGGGTAAAAGCGCCGTGGACCTGGCGCGCCATCTGTTGGCGCAATTTGGCAGCCTGCGTGCGCTGCTGGAGGCCAGGCAGAGCGTATTCATCCAGCATCTGGGCCTGGGGCCGGCGAAGTTTGCCCAACTGCAGGCTGTGCTGGAAATGGGTCGGCGCCATCTGGCCGAGCATGTGCGTAATGAGTCGGTGCTGGAAAGCCCGGTGGCGGTGCGTGATTACCTCAAGGCCCTGCTGCGTCATGAGCCCCACGAGATATTTGGTTGCCTGTTTCTCGACTCAAGGCATCGGGTGCTGGGCTTCGAAGCATTGTTCCAGGGCACCATCGACAGCGCTACGGTCTACCCGCGACAAGTGGTCAAGCGCGCCCTGGACTACAACGCTGCGGCATTGATCCTGTGTCACAACCATCCATCCGGGAGCACCGAGCCGAGCATTGCTGATCGAAAATTGACCAAAGTGCTGCAAAAGGCCCTGGATCTGGTGGATGTGCGGGTACTGGATCACATTATTGTCGGCGATGGTGACCCGCTGTCGATGGCCGAATATGGATGGATATAACGCAATCCCTTGTAGGAGCCGGCAAGCCGGCTCCTACAAGGGGCGGGTCAGGGTTTGACGCTGACTTTGGAGAAGTCCTGCCGCCCAAACGGGCTGACCTGGTACCCCTCGACATTCTTGCGTGTCAGGGCAAAGGCCGTCGGGTGAGCCAGTGGCAACCATAGCGCCTGCTGTTGGATCTGCGCCTGCGCCTGTTGGTACAGCTTGCTGCGCACGCCTTGCTCGTTGGTGGTCTTGCCAGCGCTGATCAGCTTGTCCAGAGCCGGGTCGCAGTAACGGGCGAAGTTGGTGCCGGATTTGACCGCCGCGCAGGAAAACTGCGGGGTCAGGAAGTTGTCCGGGTCGCCATTGTCGCCGGCCCAGCCCATGAACAGCAGGTCGTGCTCACCGGCCTTGGCGCGGCGGATCAGCTCGCCCCATTCGATCACGCGGATCTCTGCCTGGATGCCGATCTTGGCCAGGTCGGCCTGCAATAGCTGGGCGCCCAGGCTCGGGTTGGGATTGAGCAGGCTGCCAGATGGCCGGGTCCAGATAGTGGTCTTGAAACCGTCCTTGAGCCCGGCGCGATCCAGCAGCCCCTTGGCCTTGGCGATGTCCTGTGGATACCCCGGCAGCTCCTTGGCAAAACCCCAGGTATTGGGCGGGTAAGGCCCATTGGCAGCTTCGGCGGTGCCTTCAAACACAGCCTTGAGGTAGCTGGCCTTGTCGAAGGCCAGGTTGATTGCCTGGCGCACTTCGGGTTTGTCCAGTGGCGGGTGCTGGCTGTTGATGGCGACAAAGGCCGTCATGAAGGCGGCAGTTTTTTCCACCTTGAGCGCTGCATCCTTTTGCGCCTCACCGATATCCAGGGGCTTGGGCGACAAGGCAATCTGGCATTCATCCCGGCGCAGCTTCTGCAAGCGCACATTGGCGTCCGGGGTGATGGCAAAGATCAAGTTATCCACAGCCGGTTTGCCGGCAAAGTAATCCGGGTTGGCCTTGTAGCGAATGGCCGCATCTTTCTGGAAGCGCCCGAACACGAACGGCCCGGTGCCGATGGGTTGGCTATTGAGCTTTTCCGGGGTGCCGGCCTTGAGCAGCTTGCCTGCGTATTCGGCCGGGTAGATCGAGGCAAAGCCCATGCTCAGCGCGGCAAGGAACGTGGAGTCGGCGTGATCCAGGGTAAAACGCACGGTCAGCGGGTCCAGGGCGTCGATCTTTTTGATCAGCGCTGGCAGTTGCAACGACTGGGCATGGGGGAAGCCGCTCTGGGCGATCTTGTGCCAGGGGTTGGCCGGGTCGAGCATGCGCTCGAAGCTGAAACGCACGTCTTCGGCGGTCAGGCTGCGGCTCGGGCTGAAGTACGCGGTGCGGTGGAATTTGACGTCCGGGTGCAATTTAAAGGTGTAGGTCAGGCCGTCCGGCGAGACTTCCCAGCTATCGGCCAGGCTCGGCACCAGCTTGCCGCTCGCGGCGTCGAAGTCCACCAGGCGGTTCATCAGCACATCCGCCGAGGCGTTGGTGGTGGTCAGCGAGTTGTATTGCACCACATCGAACCCTTCGGGGCTGGCCTCGGTGCAGACGCTCAGCGTAGAGGCTGCCTGGGCCAGCGGGGCGAGGAAGAGCGGGGCGAGCAATAAGGGTAGGGCAGCGAGACGCATGGTCGGTTTCCTGTGCAGATCGAAGGCCCATCTGCGAGTGCAGTCTGGAAAAGTCCTACCGTAGTAGGCTGATTGGCAAATGACTAGCCCATATTTACCTGTGCAGGGGCCGTAAATGCTGTTTTGATGGCACTGCAGATCATTTTGCCCGGCGCCCTGGCGTACACGTAGCAGCGATAAAACATTCGGTGCGACGAGCGGTTCAATTGTACAGCGGCCCACCCTGGCAGCGCTTGAGACCTATTCAGGCGAGATTTACAGCGGGAAAAACACACCGGCTGTTGTTGCACTGGGGTCTTTCTGGTATAAAGCAGCGCTCTTTTCTAGGGGCCCGGTTCCTTCACTGTAGGTGTAGCCGGTAAGACCCTTAAAGAAACGCGGCGCCTGGCGCCAAATGACTGAGAGATTAAGCGGCCAACCCATGCCGGGTTGGGCATGTGGTTTTAGAGGGCTGAGGCATGTCGAGAGTCTGTCAAGTTACCGGTAAGGGTCCGGTGACTGGGAATAACATTTCCCACGCAAACAACAAAACCCGTCGTCGTTTCCTGCCAAACCTGCAGCATCACCGCTTCTGGGTTGAAGAAGAGAAACGTTTTGTCCGTCTGCGCGTATCTGCCAAAGGCATGCGCATCATCGACAAGCGTGGCATCACTGTCGTGCTCGCTGAACTGCGCCGCGACGGCAAAATCTAAGGAGCTATATCATGCGTGAATTGATTCGAATGATCTCTAGCGCCGGTACTGGTCACTTCTACACTACCGACAAGAACAAGCGTACTACCCCGGACAAGCTCGAAAAGAAAATGTTCGACCCGCGCGTTCGCAAGCACGTGATCTACAAAGAAGGCAAAATCAAGTAATTGGTTTTCTTTCTTGTGAAAAAAACCCGTATCTCACGATGCGGGTTTTTTTTGCCTTGGAAAAAGTCGCGCGCGACCGATCAGGCTTTTTCTTCGAATATCACGTAGATCTTGCGGCATGACTCCAGCACTTCCCAGGTGCCACTGAAGCCGGCCGGGATGACGAAGCGATCGCCGGCGCGCAAGGTCTTGGCGTTGCCGTCGGCATCGCGCAGCACCGAAACCCCCTGCACGATCTCGCAATACTCGTGTTCGGTGTAGTTGACCTTCCATTGCCCGGCTTCACCTTCCCAGACCCCGGCGTTCATCTGGCCGCACGGGCTGTTGTAGTGGTTGTAGACCGTTTGCTCGGGATCGCCCTTGAGGATTTTTTCTGCGGCGGGGCGGTAGCGTTCGGCGGCGGTGTTCGCCTGGCTGAAATCGACGATATCCTGAATGTTCATGCACGTATCCCGTCTAGGCCTGGGGTTGGAGAGCCAAAGTCTATGTTTATTAAAATGAACATCGCAAGGGCGTTTGCTGCCGTTATGTCAAATATATTGAAACATCCCTTGTGGCTGGTTTAGGGTGGCGGGTGCCTCGGACCGAATAGCTGGCTGGCCGGGCAAGCATTTGGAAGGGAACTGGTGATAACGCCGGGCCCTTATATTTAATAAGAGGAGGACACTCGCATGACCACCCTGACCCGTGCCGACTGGGAACAACGCGCCAAGGACCTGAAGATTGAAGGCCGCGCGTACATCAATGGCGAATACACCGCCGCCGTTTCCGGCGACACGTTCGAATGCCTCAGCCCGGTCGATGGCCGCCTGCTGACCACGGTTGCCAGCTGTGACGTCGCCGACGCCCAGCGCGCCGTGGAAAACGCCCGTGCCACCTTCAACTCCGGCGCCTGGTCACGCCTGGCCCCGGCCAAGCGCAAAGCCACCATGATCCGTTTCGCCGCGCTGCTCAAGGCCAATGCCGAAGAGCTGGCCCTGCTTGAAACCTTGGACATGGGCAAGCCAATCGGTGACTCCCTGGGCATCGATATTCCAGGCGCAGCGCAAGCCCTGAGCTGGAGCGGCGAGGCCATCGACAAGATTTACGACGAAGTCGCTGCCACTCCCCATGACCAACTGGGCCTGGTGACCCGCGAGCCCGTCGGCGTGGTGGCGGCCATCGTGCCGTGGAACTTCCCGCTGATGATGGCCTGCTGGAAACTGGGGCCGGCGCTTTCCACCGGTAATTCGGTCGTCCTCAAGCCGTCGGAAAAATCGCCGCTGACCGCCATCCGCATCGCTGCCCTGGCCGTTGAAGCCGGTATCCCCAAAGGCGTGCTCAACGTGCTGCCGGGCTACGGCCACACCGTGGGCAAGGCCCTGGCGCTGCATATGGACGTGGACACCTTGGTGTTCACCGGTTCCACCAAGATCGCCAAGCAACTGATGATCTACTCCGGCGAGTCGAACATGAAGCGCGTCTGGCTGGAAGCGGGCGGCAAGAGCCCGAACATCGTGTTTGCCGATGCTCCGGACCTGCAGGCCGCTGCCGAATCCGCCGCTGGCGCCATCGCCTTCAACCAGGGCGAAGTTTGCACCGCCGGCTCGCGCCTGCTGGTGGAGCGTTCGATCAAGGACAAATTCCTGCCGATGGTGATCGAGGCCCTCAAGGGCTGGAAGCCGGGCAACCCGCTGGACCCGGCCACTAACGTCGGTGCGCTGGTGGATACCCAGCAGATGAACACCGTGCTGTCGTACATCGAAGCCGGGCACGCCGATGGCGCCAAACTGGTGGCCGGTGGCAAGCGTACCCTGCAGGAGACCGGCGGTACCTACGTCGAGCCGACGATTTTCGACGGCGTGACCAACGCCATGAAGATTGCCCAGGAAGAGATCTTTGGCCCGGTCCTGTCGGTGATTACCTTCGACAGCGCTGAAGAAGCCGTAGCCATCGCCAACGACACGCCTTATGGCCTGGCCGCTGCGGTATGGACCTCGGATATCTCCAAGGCACACCTGACCGCCAAGGCCCTGCGTGCCGGCAGCGTGTGGATCAACCAGTACGATGGCGGTGACATGACCGCGCCGTTTGGCGGGTTCAAGCAGTCGGGTAACGGTCGCGACAAGTCGCTGCACGCGTTCGATAAATACACCGAACTGAAGGCGACCTGGATCAAGCTGTAAGCAACCTAGCTGATCCCTTGTAGGAGCGAGCTTGCTCGCGAAAAACGTCAACGATAACGCGTTCTGTCTGGTTGAACGCGGTGTCCTTGAGTTCTTCGCGAGCAAGCTCGCTCCTACAGTTCGTTTTACCGTCCATAAATGAGTTATCCACAGGAGCGTGGCAATGCGTTGGGCGACTTACTTCGCCGTCCTGGCTTCGGTGCTCAGCGTCGGCCTTGCCCTGGGCGTCAGCATGCCGCTGGTGTCCCTGCGCCTGGAAAGCTGGGGCTATGGCAACTTTGCCATCGGCATCATGGCGGCCATGCCGGCGTTCGGCGTGTTGCTGGGCGCCAAGGTGTCCAGTCGCCTGGCTTCCTGGCTGGGCACGGCAAACCTGATGCGCCTGTGCCTGTGGGCCGGGGCGATTTCCATCGGTTTGCTGGCGGTATTGCCCAGCTACCCGGTGTGGCTGGTGCTGCGGTTGATGATCGGGGTGATCCTGACCATTGTGTTTATCCTCGGCGAAAGCTGGATCAACCAACTGGTGGTGGAACAGTGGCGTGGCCGGCTGGTGGCGCTGTATGGCTGTACCTACGCCTTGAGCCAGCTGTCGGGGCCGTTGTTGCTCGGCGTGCTGGGTACCGATCATGACTATGGCTTTTGGGTTGGCGTCGCTCTGTTGATCGTTGCGCCATTCCTGCTGCTGGGGCGTAGCGGGGCACCGACGGCGGAGGCCTTCAGCGTGACCTTTGGCGATTTATGGGGATTTTGCCGGGGCTTGCCGGCGATTGCCTGGGCGGTGGCGTTGTTTGCCGCGTTCGAGGCGATGATTCTGACACTGCTGCCGGTGTATTGCCTGCAGCAGGGTTTCACTGCCGAGGTGGCACTGGCGATGGTCAGCACCGTGGTTGTAGGCGATGCGCTGCTGCAATTGCCGATTGGTGCGTTGGCCGATTACCTGCCCAGGCGCACCCTGTTCCTGGGGTGTGCGGTGCTGTTGCTGGTGTCGAGCCTGGCGATTGCGCCGTTGCTCGATACCTGGCTGATCTGGCCGATCTGGGTACTGTTTGGTGCCAGCGCCGGCGGCTTGTTCACCTTGTCGTTGATTCTGATCGGCGAGCGCTACCGTGACGATGCGCTGGTGCGGGCCAATGCCCATATTGCGCAGTTGTGGGGCATTGGCTGCCTGATCGGGCCGCTGGTGGCGGGCGCCGGTAGCCAGTGGATCAGCGGGCATGCGTTGCCGCTGTTGATGGCGGCGGGGGCGTTGGGGCTGGTGATTTTGTTGCTGCGCCAAGGAGCGTTTGGCGCCGAGCAACCAGCCTAGGCAAGCCTGCTCCTACAGGGATTCAGAGCATGCGTTCCAAGCCCACCGTGGTGGCGAACCAGGCATTGAACCGGCGCCACCAACTGCCTGGTTCGCGGGTCAGGGTGTGCAGTTGGCCGTTATCTTCCGTCACCCAGACCACTTGGCCACCCTGCAGCTTGGCCTCATAACTCAAGGCCGGTGCCATCCCTTGCAGGGCCAGCTTGCGCACATGCTCGGCCAGCTCCGGGCTGTCCACCAATACCCCGACTTCGGTGTTCCACAGCACCGACCGCGGGTCGGAATTGAACGAGCCGATAAACGATTTTTGTCGATCAAAGATCATTGCCTTGCTGTGTAGGCTGGAGTCCGAGCCATACAGCGAACGGCTGCCCAGCAGGTGCGGGCCACTGCCACCGCCGCCGTCTCCAGGTTGGCGGCGCAGCTCGTAGAGTTTCACCCCGTGTTCCAGCAGCGCCTTGCGATAGGGGGCGTAGCCGCCGTGTACCGCCGGTACGTCGGTGGCTTCCAGGGAGTTGGTCAAAAGGCTCACCGCAACCCCCGCGTCCGCGCGACTGGTCAGGTACACCAGGCCCGGTTGGCCAGGGACGAAGTAGGCCGAGATCATCATCAGTTCGTGGCGCACACCTTCCAGCTCGGGCGCCAGTTGAGTGGTGAGCAGCAAGCGTGGATCAGGATCGGCCTTGGCCAGGACCTTGCTCGGCGCGTCCCACAGCGCCTGGTTCCAGGCCCAGATCAGTTCCCGGCGCCAGATCTCCATGCGTGGTTGGGTCTTGTAGGTCCGCAGGCGGTTATACAGGGCATGGTTTTGCTGGCGCGACTCGGCCAGGGACGTCTCCAGCAGCCCGCGCGCCGTGGCCAGGTCGCGGGAGGACGGGGCGCTGGAGATAAAGTCGGCGATAGGCTTGCTCAGCGCACTGTTCCAGTACTGATCAAAGCTGTGGCCCAGCTGTTCGGCCACCGGCCCCACGCTGAGCATGTCGATGTCGGTGAAGTTCAGGTTGGGCTCGGCATCGAAATACTCATCTCCCAGGTTGCGCCCGCCGACAATCGCCACGCTGTTATCCGCCAGCCACAGCTTGTTGTGCATGCGCCGGTGTTGCAGCGACAGGTTGAACAACCGGCCCATGGCGCGCGTCGCCCCGGTGCTGCGGCCCAGGTGCAATGGGTTGAACAGGCGAATCTGGATCTGCGGGTGCGCGGCCAGGGTGGCGATGATTTGGTCCAGGCCGTCGCTGGTGGTGTCGTCCAGCAGGATGCGCACCCGCACGCCACGGTCGGCCGCCGTGAGCAACTCGTCTACCAGCATGCGCGTGCTGATGCCGTCATGGACGATGTAGTACTGCAAGTCGAGGCTGGTCTGGGCATTGCGGATCAGTTCGGCGCGGGCCATGAACGCTTCGCTGCTGTTGGGCAGCAGGCGAAACCCGGAGCGGCCCTTGTAGGGCGCGGCCTGGGCCTGGATCGAGCGGCCGAAGGCGGACTGCGTCGCCGGCAGCGCCTCGCTGGGCACGCGGGGTACGTCCAGGGTGGCGCAACCGCCCAGGCCCAGGAACCCGAGCAGGAAAAACGCTAACAGCCTTTGGCTCATCAAGGAGACAGGTTCCGAATCAGGGCGGTGGTGGGTATATGACGGTGATTGATGGCAAAAGGTCAGTCCACCCGTGGCTCGGCTTCGGCCAGCATCTTGATCGCTGTTGCCCCGACCTTGCGCACCGCCTCTTCAACCTGGGGTGTTGGCTTGGCAGCGTAGTTCATCCGCAGGCAGTTCCGGTATTTGCCCGAGGCGGAAAAGATGCTGCCTACCGCAATCTGCACCCCTTGTTCGACCAAGGCCCGGTTGAGCTTGAGGGTATCGAACCCGTCGGGCAGTTCCACCCACAGCATAAAGCTGCCCTGGGGCCGGCTGGCCCGGGTGCCGGCGGGGAAATAACGGCTGACCCAATCGAGCATCAGGTCGCGATTGCGTTGGTATTGGGTACGCATCCGCCGCAAATGGGGTTCGAAGTGCCCGTTCTTGAGGAATTCGGCAATGGCGATCTGTGGTTGGGTGGCGGTCGAACCGGTGCTGATGTACTTCATGTGCAGCACCCGTTCCAGATAACGGCCAGGTGCCACCCAGCCGATCCGCAGGCCGGGGGCCAGGGTCTTGGAGAATGAGCTGCAGAGTAGGACACGGCCATCTTCGTCGAAGGATTTGATGGTGCGCGGTCGTGGGTAGCTGTAGGCCAGTTCGCCATACACATCGTCTTCGATAATCGCCACGTCAAAGCGCTGGGCCAGGGTCAGCAATGCCCGCTTGCGCGCCTCGGGCATGATGTAGCCCAGGGGGTTGTTGCAGTTGGGGGTCAGCTGGATAACCTTGATCGGCCATTGCTCCAGGGCCAGTTCCAGGGCTTCGAGGCTGATACCGGTCAGCGGGTCGGTGGGGATTTCCAGGGCTTTCATGCCCAGGCCCTTGAGGGTTTGCATGGCGCCGTGGAAGCTCGGCGAGTCCACGGCGACGATATCGCCGGGCTCGCAAATCGCACGGATGCTGGAGGACAACGCCTCGTGGCAGCCGGTGGTGATCACGATGTCCTGGGCGTCGAGCTGGCAGCCGGAATCCAATGACAGACGGGCTATTTGCTCACGCAATTCCATACAGCCGTAGATGTTGTCGTAGTACAGGCCCGGCAGGTCCTGGCGCCGGCTGACCCGGGCGAGGCTGCGCAGCAAGGGCTTGATGGTCGGTGACAGTACATCCGGCATGCCGCGGCCCAACTGTATGACGTCTTTGCGCGGCACCGCGCGGACCAGCTCCAGTACCTGGTCCCACTGGGAAATTTCCACCGGACGCTGGGCCGGCCGACCCACGGCGGGCAGCGCCGGCAGCTCGCGCCCGACGGGCACGAAGTAGCCGGATTTTGGCTTGGGCGTGGCCAGGCCGTTGTCTTCCAGCAGCCGATAAGCCTGCTGCACGGTGCTCAGGCTGACCCCATGTTCCACGCTCAGGGCACGTACCGAGGGCAGGCGATCGCCGGGGCGATAGAAGCCCTGTTCGATGCGGGTACCCAGCAATTCGGCGAGATTGACGTAGAGGGTCATGGCGGTCGCTCCCGGGGGACCAGTACAGATGAAGGGAAAATACAGGATTCAGCCTGCGTTTGGCAGTATCTGTATGGATTTAATAAAGGTTTGTTGAATCTGTAATGGTTTTGTCGCGCCATTCATTCTAGTCACTCATGGCAACAGGCAAATGAGGGGCAGGACAATGAGTGGCTTGAGCGATGTGCGGCTGGCGCTACACAGTCAGGAACTGGAAGCAGGGCAGGAACGTGGGATGACCGGGCTGGCGCCTGGCAATCCGAGCCGCTGGGAACTGTTCTGGCGCCGTCGCCATACGCGCAAGGCCTTGCTGGGCCTGAGCCGGGAGCAATTGCGTGATATCGGCCTGACTGCCGAACAGGCGCGCCAGGAAGGCTTGAAGCCGTTCTGGCGCGGGTGAGTCAGAGCAGTTCTTTCATGCGGTGCCAGAGCATGCCCAGGGCCAATAGCGGTGAGCGCAAATGCTTGCCGCCGGGGAAGGTGATGTGGGGCACCTGGGCAAACAGATCGAAGCGCCCACGGTGCTGGCCGCTGATGGCTTCGGCCAGCAGCTTGCCCGCCAGGTGGGTGGCGTTCAGACCGTGGCCGGCATAGGCCTGGGCAAAGTACACATTGGGGTGGTCGGCCAGCCGGCCAATCTGCGGTAGGCGGTTGGCACCGATGCCGATCATGCCGCCCCATTGGTAGTCGATCTTCACCTCGGCCAATTGCGGGAAAACCTTGAGCATCTTCGGCCGCATATACGCGCCAATGTCCTGGGGATCACGCCCGGAATAATGGCAGGCACCGCCAAACAGCAGGCGCCGGTCGGCCGACAGCCGGAAGTAATCCACTGTGACCCGCTGATCACACACGGCCATGTTTTGCGGCAGCAGTTCGGCGGCCTGGGCCGGGCTTAAGGGTTCGGTGGCGATGATGTAGCTGCCGGCGGGCAGCACCTTGCCGCTCAGGTGGGGGTTGAGGCCATTGAGATAGGCATTGCAGCCCAGCACCAGGGTCTTGGCGCGCACGCAACCCTGGGCGGTGTGGACTTTGACTTCAGGGCCGTAGTCGATGCGCAGCACCTGGGACTGTTCAAACAGCCGTGCGCCCAACTGCTGGGCGACGGCGGCTTCACCGAGGGCCAGGTTCAGCGGGTGCAGGTGGCCGGAGCCCATGTCGATCATGCCGCCCACGTAACGGTCGGACCCGATCACGCTGCGCATTTCCCCGGCTTGCAGCAGGCGCAGTTCATGGCGATAACCCAGGTCGTGCAACTCTTCGGCATCGGCGGCCAAGCCTTGCAGGTCGCGGGGCTTGTTGGCGAGGTCGCAGTAACCCCAGGTCAGGTCGCAATCAATCTGGAAGCGCTCGACCCGCTGGCGCACGATTTCCACGGCTTCCAGGCCCATCAACTTCATCTGCCGCACGCCTTCGGTGCCGACCACATTGGCAAACTGATCGAGGCCATGGCCGACGCCACGAATCAACTGTCCGCCATTGCGCCCGCTGGCGCCCCAGCCGATCTTGCGCGCCTCCAGCAGCACCACGCTAAACCCGCGTTCAGCCAACTCCAGGGCCGTATTCAACCCAGAGAACCCGCCGCCCACCACGCACACATCGGCGACGACTTCGCCCGCCAAGGCCGGGTAATCGGGTTGCGGCAGGCTGCTGGCGGCGTAGTAGGAAGCGGTGTGCCGGGCGCTGGCGATCATGGGAAGCATCCGTGTCTGGAAAATTTGACGCAGGATACAGCGGTCGGGTGAAGCTGTCTCACCCAGGGGTTTTAGGGCAAAATCCACACCTATTCGCCGTTCGGTATGGGTTTCGATGAGTTGCAACAGCCAGAAAGTCAACGCGCTGCGCCGGCAGATTCCCTCGTTTGAGTGTGTGCCGGGTTGCCATGATTGCTGTGGGCCGGTGACTACATCCACCGAGGAAATGTCGCGCCTGCCGCGCAAGACCGCAGCCGAGCAGGAAGCGGCCATGGATGAGCTGAACTGTGTACACCTGGGGCCCAACGGTTGCACGGTGTACGACGAGCGCCCATTGATCTGTAGGTTGTTTGGTACTACGCCCAGCTTGCCATGCCCCAACAACCGTGGGCCGGTGGAGCTGATTCACCCGCGGGTGGAGAAGCAGATCCACGAGTACATGGCGACCACCCGGCAGGTGCTGGTCTAGCCGATGTACGTGGTCAAAATGTGGGAGCGGGCTTGCTCGCGAATGCGGTGGGTCAGTCATGGATATGTTGACTGATACACCGCATTCGCGAGCAAGCCCGCTCCCACAGGAATATGCGGCGTACTCTCAATCCGGGATCGGCAGGTTCAGGCTTTCCTTCACCTCTTCCATCACGATATAGCTCTTGGATTCGCGCACATGGGGCAGCTTGAGCAGGATGTCGCCCAGCAGTTTGCGGTACGAAGCCATCTCGGAAATCCGCGCCTTCACCAGGTAGTCGAAATCCCCTGAAACCAGGTGGCACTCCAGCACATGGGGCAGTTTCAGCACAGCACGTCGGAATTCTTCGAAGGTATCGCCGGATTTGTAGTCGAGGCTGATCTCGACAAACACCAGCAGGCTACCCTTCAAGTGCTGCGGATTGAGGCGGGCGTTGTAGCCCATGATGATGCCCTCGCGCTCCAGGCGCCGGACCCGTTCGGTGCAGGGCGTGGTCGACAGCCCTACCTTTTCCCCCAGCTCGGTAAACGAAATCCGCCCGTCCGCTTGCAGGATGCGCAGGATGTTGCGGTCGATCTTGTCCAGCTCCCGCTTGGTCTGGGTATTGGTCCGCATAGGGGATGCTCCTCCGTGAAAAGGGTTTTTGCCGAGAATTGTCGCCAAATATAGGCACTTATATAGTGAAATGCACTGGTCATTGCTTTTTATACTGCCCACATCTTTGTGCTGAACAACAAACGTCAGCGGTCAAGCCGTGATGAGGATATAAAAATGCGCGTTTTGGTCTTGGGTAGCGGTGTCATTGGTGTGGCCAGTGCCTACTATTTGGCGCGTGCCGGTTTTGAGGTGGTCGTGGTCGACCGTCAGCCGGCCGTTGCAATGGAGACCAGCTTCGCCAACGCCGGCCAGGTCTCGCCCGGCTATGCGTCGCCATGGGCCGCGCCGGGCGTACCGCTCAAGGCTATCAAGTGGTTGCTGCAGCGCCATGCGCCACTGGCGATCAAGGCCACGGCCAATATCGACCAGTACTTGTGGATGGCGCAGATGCTGCGTAACTGCACCGCCAATCGCTATGCGGTGAACAAGGAGCGCATGGTGCGTCTGTCCGAGTACAGCCGCGACTGCCTCGATGAACTGCGCGCTGAAACCGGCATTGCCTACGAAGGCCGTAGCCTGGGTACTACCCAATTGTTCCGCACCCAGGCACAACTGGATGGTGCGGCCAAGGATATTGCCGTGCTCAAAGAGTCCGGCGTACCGTTCGAGCTGCTCGACCGTGCCGGCATTGCCCGCGTCGAGCCGGCCCTGGCCAGCGTCACGGATATCCTGGCCGGTGCCTTGCGCCTGCCCAATGACCAGACCGGCGACTGCCAGATGTTCACCACGCGCCTGGCCGATATGTGCAAGCAGTTGGGCGTTGAGTTCCGTTTCGAGCAGGACATCCAGCGCCTGGACCACGCCGGTGATCGTATCAACGGTGTGTGGATCGACGGCAAGCTGGAAACCGCTGACCGCTACGTGCTGGCCCTGGGCAGTTACTCGCCACAGTTGCTCAAGCCGCTGGGGATCAAGGCGCCGGTGTATCCGCTCAAGGGTTACTCCCTGACCGTGCCGATCACCAACCCGGCGATGGCTCCGACCTCGACCATTCTCGACGAAACCTACAAGGTCGCGATCACTCGCTTCGACAACCGCATCCGGGTCGGTGGCATGGCTGAAATAGCCGGTTTTGACCTGTCGCTGAACCCACGCCGGCGCGAAACCCTGGAGATGATCGTCAACGACCTTTATCCTCAGGGCGGTGATTTGAGTGAAGCGACGTTCTGGACCGGCCTGCGCCCGACCACCCCGGACGGTACGCCAATTGTCGGCGCCACCCCTTTCAAGAATCTGTTCTTGAATACCGGCCACGGCACCCTCGGCTGGACCATGGCCTGTGGCTCTGGTCGCTTGCTGGCGGACCTGATGGCCAAGAAAACCCCGCAGATCAGTGCCGCAGGCCTTGATATTTCCCGTTATGGCAGCCCTCAGGAGTCCACAAAACATGTCAATCCAGCGCCAGCTCACCAATGAGCGCATGAGCCAGATCGTTGTCCACAGCGGTACCGTGTATCTGGCAGGGCAGGTCGGCGACGACATGAGTGCCGGGATTGAACAGCAGACCCGTGAAACCCTGGCCAATATCGAGCGTTTGCTGGATCTGGCCGGTACCGACAAAACCAAGTTGCTGTCGGTGACGATCTACCTTAAAGACATCGACGCCGACTTTGCCGGCATGAACGCGGTATGGGACAAGTGGCTGCCAAAAGGCGTCGCACCAGCCCGTGCCACGGTCGAGTCGAAACTGTGTGAGCCAGAAATCCTGGTCGAGCTGTCTGTCGTGGCCGCTCTGCCTTAAACGATCCCTCTTCCGGTGCCGGCGCTGTCGGTTGGTACCGGTTTTTTCTTCCTACCGCCGCCTAGAAGCCTGCCGCCATGCGTCCTGCCCGTGCCCTGATCGACCTACAAGCCCTGCGCCACAACTACCAATTGGCCCGCGAACTGACCGGGGCCAAGGCCCTTGCCGTGATCAAGGCCGACGCCTACGGCCATGGCGCCGTGCGCGTGGCCCAGGCCCTGGAAGACCAGGCCGACGGTTTTGCCGTGGCCTGTATCGAGGAGGCGCTGGAACTGCGCGCTGCCGGAGTTGGTGGGCCGGTGTTGTTGCTCGAAGGGTTCTTCGAGGCCGACGAACTGCCGCTGATCATCGAGCATGACTTCTGGTGCGTGGTGCATTCGTTGTGGCAGTTGGAAGCGATTGAACAGGCGCGCCTGAGCAAGCCGCTGACGGTGTGGTTGAAGCTGGATTCGGGCATGCACCGGGTCGGGTTGCATCCCAAGGATTATCACGACGCTTACCAGCGCCTGCTGGCCAGTGGCAAAGTGGCCAAGATCGTGTTGATGAGCCACTTCGCCCGTGCCGATGAGCTGGACTGCGCGAGCAGCGATGAACAGGTCGCGGTCTTCGAGGCCGCGCGCCAGGGCTTGGCGGCCCAGGTCAGCCTGCGCAACTCGCCGTCGGTGATGGGCTGGCCGAGCGTTTCCAGCGACTGGGTACGGCCCGGCATCATGCTTTACGGTGCGACGCCCTTCGGCGAAGACCAGGCGGTTGCCGCGCGTTTGCAGCCGGTGATGACCCTGGAGTCGAAAGTCATCTGCGTGCGCGAATTACCGGCGGGCGAGCCAGTGGGTTACGGCGCGCGATTCGTGACGCCCAAGCCGATGCGTATCGGTGTGGTTGCCATGGGTTATGCCGATGGTTATCCACGGCATGCGCCGACCGGCACGCCGGTACTGGTCGCCGGCCAGCGCAGCCAGTTGTTGGGGCGGGTGTCGATGGACATGCTGTGCATCGACCTGACCGATGTACCCCAGGCGGGTCTGGGTTCAACCGTCGAGTTGTGGGGCAAAAACATCCTCGCCAGCGATGTGGCGACCGCCGCCGAGACCATCCCCTATCAGATTTTCTGCAACCTGCGCCGCGTGCCACGGCTCTATTCCGGCGCTTAGCCGCCGGCTACAGATGAAGCCCACCGGGATTCAGACCAAAGTGTTGTAAATACTGAACGCTGTCGCCATGATAACGCTCAATTACAACAAAGCCTGAATCCTAGGAGGCTCCTGCATTGGACGTCGGCGAACGACTGCAATCCATCCGTAAACTGAAAGGTCTTTCCCAGCGTGAACTCGCCAAGCGTGCGGGCGTCACCAACAGCACCATTTCGATGATCGAGAAAAACAGTGTCAGCCCCTCCATCAGCTCCTTGCGCAAGGTGCTGGGCGGCATCCCCATGTCCATGGTCGAGTTCTTTTCCGAAGAGATCCTCCAGGAAAAACCGACGCAGATCGTCTATAAAGCCAATGAGCTGATCGACATCTCCGATGGCGCGGTCACCATGAAACTGGTGGGCCGGGCACATCCCAGCCGGGCGATTGCGTTTCTCAACGAAATCTACCCGCCAGGCGCTGATACCGGCGAGGAAATGCTGACCCATGATGGCGAGGAAACCGGGATCCTGTTGGAGGGTCGTCTGGAATTGGTGGTAGGCGCCGAAATTTTTGTGCTCGAAGCCGGCGATAGCTACTACTTTGAAAGCACCAAGCCGCACCGTTTTCGCAATCCGTTCGATGTGCCGGCGCGACTAATCAGCGCAGCCACACCCGCGAACTTTTAACAGAAGAGGCGCCCTGCCTACCTTGCAGAGGTGCCCGTAGTTGTATTTCGCCCTGCTGAATCTCCCCTTGGATAATAGGGTTGTTTCAGTGAGGCGGCCTAACCGTTATACTTTCGCCGCCTGCGAAACCGTGGCCGCAGGCGTGAATAGCCACCATGAGGGTGAACGCGTGAACCTAATTATGAAAATGCTGGCTGTACCAGCAACCGTACTGGCCCTTTGGGCTGCCAGCGCTCAAGCTGCGACCAATGATGATATTGCCAAGCGCCTTGAACCCGTCGGGAAGGTCTGTATTCAGGGTGAAGAATGCAAGGGCATGGAAGTCGCTGTGACAGCGGGCGGCGGCGGCGCGAAAACGCCGGACGAGATCATTGCCAAACACTGCAACGCTTGCCACAGCACAGGCCTGTTGGGCGCACCGAAAATCGGTGACACCGCAGCCTGGAAAGAGCGCGCCGACCACCAGGGCGGCCTTGACGGCATCCTGGCCAAGGCCATCACCGGCATCAATGCCATGCCGCCTAAAGGGACGTGCGCCGATTGCTCGGATGCTGACCTCAAAGGTGCGATCGAGAAGATGTCTGGTTTGAAATAAACCGATCTTCGCCAAAAAGCCGCTGACCAGCGGCTTTTTTGTGCCCGCAATTTGGTTGCCAAGGCTGTTCATTGCAGCAAAGACCCGGCAAGCTCGGTCCAACCCCAATTCATGGAATGTTCAGGAGGGTCGGATGGTGCAGTTGTGTTCAATCGAGCAAGCGGTCGACGACGTACTGGCACGCTTGCCTGCGCATATTCACATGGGGATGCCGCTGGGCCTGGGCAAGCCGAACCTGTTTGCCAACGCGTTGTACCGGCGCATCGCCAAGCTGCCCGAGCGCGAGCTGACGATCTACACCGCCCTGAGCCTGGGCCGCCCGCCGTTGGGCGATGGTTTGCAGAAGCGCTTTCTCGAACCGTTTATCGAGCGGGTGTTTGGCGACTATCCTGAACTGGACTTCCTCGCCGCCCTGCGCAAGGACAGCCTGCCGGCCAATATCCACGTGCAGCAGTTCTTCATGCAGCCCGGCAGCCTGTTGCACAGCGCCCAGGCCCAGCAGGATTACGTCAGCAGCAACTACAGCCATGCCGCACGCGATATCAACGCTGCCGGCCTGAACCTGGTTGCGCAGTTGGTGGCCAGCAGCAGTGAGCACCCGGATCGCCTGAGCCTGAGCTGCAACCCTGATATCACCCTCGACCTGTTGCCGATGATCGCCAAGCGCCGCGCGGCCGGGGAGACCATCCTGGTGGTCGGCCAGGTGCATGAGGACTTGCCCTACATGCCGGGCGACGCCGAGTTGGGCATGGACCAGTTCGACTTCCTGATCGACGAGAAAGACCACACCACACTGTTCTCCACACCGAACATGCCGGTGGGGTTCCAGGACCATTTCATCGGTTTGCACGCCAGCACCCTGGTGCGCGATGGCGGTACCTTGCAGATCGGCATTGGTTCGATGGGTGACGCCCTGACCGCTGCGCTGCTGGCGCGCCAGGCCGATAACGAAGGCTACCGGCAGTTGCTCACTGACCTGGATGTGTACCAATGGGCGCCGCTGATCAGCCGTGAGGGCGGGGTCGAGCCGTTTGCCCGGGGCCTCTACGGTTGCAGCGAGATGTTCGTCAACGGCCTGCTGGTGCTGGCCGATGCCGGGATTGTGCGGCGCAAGGTCTACGCCGATGTGGCGACACAGACGCAGGCCAACGCGGGCCTGCTGGACGATGCAGCACAGCCCGACGGCGTGTCGATCCATGGCGGTTTCTTCCTGGGGCCGCGTAGTTTTTACCAGCGCTTGCAGGAAATGACTCACGCCAAGCGCCAGGCATTCAACATGACCCGCATCAGCTATATCAACGAGCTGTACGGGCAGGAAGAACTCAAGCGTTTGCAGCGCGTGGATGCGCGGTTTATCAACAGCGCGATCATGGTGACGTTGCTGGGTGCAGGCGTTGCCGACCAATTGGAAGACGGCCGCGTGCTCAGCGGTGTGGGCGGGCAATACAACTTTGTCGCCCAGGGTCATGCGCTGGAAGGCGCGCGCTCGATCCTGATCCTGCGCAGCTGGCGCGAATCGGCCGGCGAGGTCAGCTCCAATATTGTCTGGGAGTACGGCCATTGCACGATTCCACGACACCTGCGCGATATCGTGATCACGGAATACGGCATCGCTGACTTGCGCGGCCAGACCGACGCCAAGGTGATCGAGGCGCTGCTCAATGTCACCGACTCACGGTTCCAGGCCGACTTGATCGAACAGGCGCAAAAAGCCGGCAAGTTGCCCAAGGATTTTGCGCTCGATCCACGCTTTGCCGACAATACGCCCGAGCGGTTGCAGGCGGTGCAGGCGCGCCATTCAAGGCTGTTTCCGGAGTATCCGCTGGGCAGTGACTTCAGTGATGAAGAGCGGGATTTGTTGCGGGCGCTGAATTGGCTCAAGAGCAAGTTCAAGCTGACGGAGATTCTGGAGTTGGGCAAGGCGGCGCTGGATGCGCCGGAGCCTGCGGCGTTTCCCGGGCATCTGGTGCGGATGCGCCTGGATAAGCCGCAGGGGTTTAAAGAGGACCTGTATCAGCGCTTGCTGCTCGCAGGCCTCAAGGCCACCACACACTAACGGCCACCACAAACCCAATGTGGGAGCGGGCTTGCTCGCGAATGCGGTCTGTCAGCCAGTTCATGAGTGGCTGATCCACCGCTATCGCGAGCAAGCCCGCTCCCACATTTTTAACTGTGCTCGCTCACCTTCAGTCGATGAAGGTCACGACCCCACCGGCCAGGGACTTCACCCGCGCCAGCGATTCAACACGGTAGCCCTGGGCATCCAGCTCCGCACGGCCACCCTGGAACGACTTCTCGATCACAATCCCCAGGCCCGCCACGGTGGCGCCGGCCTGTTTGATGATCGAAATCAGCGCCTGGGACGCCTTGCCGTTGGCCAGGAAGTCATCGATTACCAGCACGCGATCGCTGCTGGTCAGGTGGCGCGGGGAGATCGCCACGGTGCTTTCGACTTTCTTGGTGAAGGAATACACCGTCGCCGACAGCAGGTTTTCCGTCAGGGTCAGGGACTGTTGCTTACGGGCGAAAATCACCGGCACGCCGAGGTTAAGGCCGGTCATGATCGCCGGCGCGATGCCCGAGGCTTCGATGGTAACGATCTTGGTGATCCCCGAGTCCTTGAACAGCGCGGCGAATTCGTCGCCGATCAGCTTCATCAGCGCCGGGTCGATCTGATGGTTCAGAAAGGCGTCGACTTTGAGTACCTGGTCGGAAAGCACGATGCCTTCTTCGCGAATTTTCTTGTGCAGTGCTTCCACAAAAGCTTCCTCTGGTGGCGCAAGGGGCGCCGAAAGTAGATTAAAAAGTAGTCGATTCTAGCGCTTTAGCATCGCGCGTATATCTGCCAGGGCGGTGTTGCCGCGTACCGCCTTGACTTCAGTCGGGGTGTCGTCGTTGCCTTCCCAGGCCAAATCGTCCGGTGGCAGTTCATCGAGGAAGCGGCTCGGGGCGCAGTCGATGATCTCGCCGTATTGCTTGCGCTTGGCCGCAAAGGTGAAGGCCAGGGTCTGGCGCGCGCGGGTAATGCCTACGTAGGCCAGGCGCCGTTCTTCTTCAATGGTGTCGGCTTCGATACTGGAGCGGTGTGGGAGGATTTCCTCTTCCATGCCCATGATGAACACATAGGGGAATTCCAGGCCCTTGGACGCATGCAAGGTCATCATCTGCACGCCTTCGGCGCCATCTTCTTCTTCCTGCTGACGTTCAAGCATGTCGCGCAGGACCAGCTTGCCGATCGCGTCTTCGACGGTCATTTCGCCGTCTTCGTCTTTTTCCAGGGTGTTCTTCAACGCTTCGATCAGGAACCAGACGTTGCCCATGCGGTAATCCGCGGCCTTGTCGCTGGAGCTGTTGGTGCGCAGCCAGTTTTCATAGTCGATGTCCATGACCATGCTGCGCAGGGCGCTGATCGGGTCTTCGCCGGCGCACTGCTCGCGCACCTTGTCCATAAAGCGCTTGAAGCGCGACAGGCGATCGGTGAAGCGCGTGTCCAGGTGCTCGCCCAGGCCGATTTCGTCGGTGGCGGCGTACATCGAGATCTTGCGTTCGGTGGCGTAGTTGCCGAGTTTTTCCAGGGTCGTGGAGCCGATTTCCCGGCGCGGCACGTTGATCACACGCAGGAAGGCGTTGTCATCGTCCGGGTTCACGATCAACCGGAAGTAGGCCATCAGATCCTTTACTTCCTGGCGTCCGAAAAAGCTGTTGCCGCCCGACAGGCGATACGGAATCTGGTGGTGCTGCAACTTCAGCTCGATCAGCTTGGCCTGGTAGTTGCCGCGATACAGGATGGCGAAGTCGCTGTAGGGGCGGTCGGTGCGCAGGTGCAAGGTCAGCAACTCGACGGCCACGCGCTCGGCTTCGGCATCTTCGTTGCGGCAGCGGATCACGCGGATTTCGTCGCCATGGCCCATCTCACTCCACAGTTGTTTCTCAAACTCGTGGGGGTTATTGGAGATCAGCACGTTGGCGCAACGCAGGATACGACTGGTGGAGCGGTAGTTCTGCTCCAGCATCACCACTTTCAAGGACGGGTAGTCGACCTTGAGCAGCATCAGGTTTTCCGGGCGCGCACCGCGCCAGGCGTAGATCGACTGGTCGTCGTCGCCCACCACGGTGAACTGGTTGCGCGTACCGATCAGCAACTTCACCAGCAAATACTGGCTGGCGTTGGTGTCCTGGTATTCGTCCACCAGCAGGTAGCGCACCTTGTTCTGCCACTTTTCGAGGATGTCGGCGTGTTCCTGGAACAGCTTGACCGGCTGCAGGATCAAGTCGTCGAAGTCCACCGCATTGAACGCCTTGAGCGTGCGCTGGTAGTGGGTGTAGACGATAGCGGCGGTCTGTTCCTTGGGGTTGCGTGCGTTTTCCAGGGCTTCGGGGGGCAGGATCAGGTCGTTTTTCCAGGCGCCGATCATGTTCTTGATCTCGTCGACGCCGTCGTCGCCCGCGTATTCCTTCTGCATGATGTCGGTCATCAGGGCCTTGACGTCGGTCTCGTCAAAGATCGAGAAGCCCGGCTTGTAGCCCAGCCGCGCATGCTCCTTGCGGATGATGTTCAGCCCCAGGTTGTGGAAGGTACACACGGTGAGGCCACGGCCTTCGCCACCCTTGAGCAGGGTGCCGACGCGCTCTTTCATCTCGCGCGCGGCCTTGTTGGTAAAGGTCATGGCGACGATGTACTGGGCACGGATGCCACAGTTCTGGATCAAGTGCGCGATCTTGCGGGTGATCACGCTGGTTTTGCCGGAGCCAGCACCGGCGAGCACCAATAGAGGGCCGCCGACGTAGTTCACGGCTTCTTGCTGCCGGGGATTGAGTCGGGACATACGGAATTTTGGGAGTCATTGTTCAAAAGGGCGGGCATTTTAACAGGCTGGCAAGATTCTGCTGCCTCTGAACGACAGTGTGACGTACCACTCGATCTAAATTTGCCGCTTTTGTTACTTTGACGCAGGATGTGCGGGGTTTTTGGGTCTATCGTTCGATCTAGAGCCGCACTGCGCGTATTTGATAACCAATATCATTGGTGATTATCAGGCTGCACGTCATAATGCCCGCCGCCAACGAAATCTTGCACAGTCTAGGGAGCTAGCTTGTCTACGCCTGTCGAACCCTTGCGTTTGCTGCTATTGGCCGATACGCCTACGTGGGCAGCGTTGTTGCGCGAGTGCCTGGCGCCGATGGGCGACGGGGCAGTGCTGATCAGTGCGCCAAACTGGGAGTCGGTGAGCAGCCTGTTCGATGACGACCGCACGGCCGTCTTGCTGACCACCCCCAGCCTGCAACCCGGCCCGGGCCGTTGCAGCCTGCCGACCGTCTTGTTGCTGGAGCAGGAGCCGCTGGTTGCGCCGCTGGGCGCCAGTGACTGGCTGATCCTCGGTGCGTTTGATGTCGATACGGTGCGCCGCTGCCTGCGCCATGTGCGCGAGCGTGGCTTGCTGGAAAACACCCTGCAACGCCTGGCCGAACAAGATCCGCTGACCGGCATCGCCAATCGCCAGGGGTTCCAGACCCTGCTGGCCGCACGCCTGGCGGAAAACGACGGGCGGGGCCTGGCCCTTGGTCACCTGGACCTGGACAACTTTCGCCACGCCAACGATGCCCTTGGCCACCAGGCGGGCGACCGGCTGATCCTGCAAGTGGTCTCGCGGCTCAAGAGCCAGTTGGAAGCCGGCGACCAACTGGCGCGCCTGGGCAGTGACGAATTCGCCTTGCTGATCGACACCCGCCGCGCGCCGCAACGCGCCGAGTGGATGGCCGAACGTATCACCGAGGCCATGGCCGAACCTTACTGGGTCGACGGCGAGAGCCTGCTGATCGGTTGCAGCCTCGGTGTGGCCCACGCCCGCGCCAAGGCCGGCGCCGACCCGTTGATGTGGCACGCGCATATCGCCATGCAGCAAGCCAAGAGCACCCAGGGCTGCACCTTTCATATCTTCAACGAGCGTATCAACCGCAATGCCCGTAGCCTTGCCGACCTGGAAAGCGAACTGCGCCGGGCGCTGCGCCGAGACGAACTGGAGCTGCATTACCAACCGCGCCTGGACCTGGACGATGGGCATATCGTCGGCCTCGAAGCCCTGGTGCGCTGGCGCCATGGCGAGCGCGGCCTGTTGCCGCCGAGCGAGTTCGTGCCCCTGGCCGAGCAGAGCGGCCTGATCGTGCCGTTGGGCTACTGGGTGATTTCCCGTGCCCTGCGCGATATGCAGGACCTGCGCGAACGCGGCCTGCCGGCGCTGCACATGGCGGTCAACCTGTCGTTTCGCCAGTTTCAGGACAGTCAGTTGCTGTCGACCTTGAGCCGGCTGATTGCCGAGCGTGGGGTGGAGGCGCAATGGCTGGAATTCGAGCTTACCGAAACCGCCGTGATGCGCCGCAGCGATCTGGTCAAGCAGACCATGGATGCCTTGGGCCGCCTGGGTGTGCGTTTTTCCCTGGATGACTTCGGCACCGGATTCTCCTCGTTCGTCCACCTCAACAGCTTGCCGATTGCCTTGCTCAAGATCGACAAGAGCTTTGTCGGCGGCATGGAGGAGCGCGAGGAAAACCGCAAGCTGGTGCATGCGATGATCAACCTGGCCCACAACCTCAACCTGGAAGTGGTGGCCGAAGGCGTGGAAACCCCTGAGCAACTGGCGTTGTTGCGGCTGTTTGGTTGTGACCAGGCCCAGGGTTACCTGATCAGCAAGCCATTGCCGTTGCCGGAGTTGGTGGAGTATCTGACGTTTGGCAGCAGCCAGCAGGCGTTGTTGGGTGAGGTGATCTAACCCTGTAAACCCAATCAAAAATGTGGGAGCGAGCAAGCCCCACATTGACCGCATGCATCCTTCAGCTTACTTGGGCAATCATCCGCTTCATCTTTCTTTCAAACGCCCACGTCAGGGTAATCGCCGCACAGGCTAGGCCCAGCGCCAAGCCCCACCATACGCCAGTCGGTCCCCAGTCCAGGGTAAACGCCATCAACCAGGCCGCTGGTGCGCCAATCAACCAGTAGCAACCCAGGCCGACGAGGAAAGTGGTCTTGGCATCCTTGAGCCCACGAATGCAGCCCATGGCGATGGTCTGCACGCCATCGAACAGCTCGAACCACGCAGCCACGGCCAACAGGCTGACGGCCAGGCTGATCACCTGGGCAAAGGCTGGGTCGTCATGGTCCAGGAATAGGCCGATCAGCGGGTCCGAGAACAGCCAGAACACCATGGCGAACCCCAGCATTACCGTCGCGCCAAAGGTAATCCCGACCCGCCCGGCCAGCCGTGCGTCGAGTAACTGACCGCCGCCGTAGTGCAAGCCGATGCGCATGGTCACGGCATAGGACATGCCCGCCGGCACCATGAACGCCACCGAGACGATTTGCAGGGCGATCTGATGCGCAGCCAACTGCGTACTGCCCATGGTGCCCATGCACAGCGCAGCGAAGGCGAACAACCCGACTTCCACCGCATAGGTGCCGCCAATCGGCAGGCCCAGGCGCCACAGCTCGCGCAAATAGTGCAGGTTGGGCCGCAGCAGGCCCTTGCCCAGTGGATAGGCCGCGTAGGCACGGTTGTATTTGATGTACCACAACAGCGCCAGGGCCATGCAGTTGGCGACAATCGCGGTGACCAGGCCAATGCCCATCAGGCCCAGCTTGGGCAGGCCGAACATGCCTTCGATCAATGCATGGTTGAGCAGGTAGTTGATCACCGTGCCGCACAGGCTGATCACCATTACCGGCGTGGCTTTGCCGATGGCGCTGGTGAAGCCGCGCAGGGCCATGAACGTCAGGTAGCCGGGCAGGGCGAACGGCAGGATCATCAGGAACTGGCCGGCCGACTGCACGTTGGTTTCGGTCTGGCCGAACAGCAGCAGCACTGGCTTGAGGTTCCACAGCAGCAAGCCGGCTACCAGCGCCATCAGCCAGGCCAGCCAGAGCCCGGCCTGGGTCAGGCGGGTGGCTCCTTCGATGTCACCGGCGCCCTGGCGAATAGCGACCAGGGTGCCCACGGCGGCAATCACGCCGATGCAAAAGATCGACACAAACGAATAGCTCGCCGCACCCAGCCCGCCGCCGGCCAGGGCTTCGGGGCTCAGGCGGGCCATCATCAGGGTGTCGGTCAGCACCATCAGCATGTGCGCCAACTGTGAGGCAATCAACGGCCCTGACAGCCGCAGAATGGCCCAGAGTTCGGTACGCGCCGGATGCTGCATGATCATCACGCTCAATAATTCAGGAAGGGGTGCAAGGGTTGATTCTCGGCGCTCTCAGCGCTTTGCACAAAGGGATAAATGCGATCGTTCGCATGATTAAAACTCATGTAAGGATGATTCTGGTAGGGTTTCGGGATCGTGCCGTCGGAGTTTTCCTCATGTCTCGCCGTCTTCCTCCGCTGTATGCCTTGCGCGCATTTGAAGCTGCCTCCCGGCACAACTCCTTCACCCGCGCGGCCGAGGAGTTGTCAATTACCCAAAGTGCGGTCAGCCGGCATATCCGCACCCTGGAAGAGCACTTCGCCTGTCGCCTGTTCCAGCGCAGCGGGCGCACCTTGCAGCTCACCGAGTCGGCACGCCTGCTGCTGCCGGGCGTGCGTGAAGGGTTTGCCGCCCTGGAGCGCGCCTGCCATACCTTGAATGCCGAAGATGACATCCTGCGCATGAAGGCCCCGTCCACCTTGACCATGCGTTGGTTGCTGGCGCGGTTGAGTCGCTTCCGGCACCTACAGCCTGGTAATGAGGTGCAGTTGACCAGCGCGTGGATGAGCATCGATGAAGTGGACTTCAATCAGGAGCCGTTCGACTGCGCGGTCCTGCTCAGCGATGGGCATTTTCCTGCGGACTGGGAGGCCAGTTACCTGTTTCCCGAGTTGCTGATCCCGGTAGGCGCCCCGAATTTGCTCAACGATGGCTCCTGGGATGTGGAGCGCCTGGCCAGCGCTGAACTGCTGCACCCCACGCCGGATCGCCGTGACTGGCGGCGTTGGCTGCAACGCACGGGATTGGCCGCACGGGTGGCGATCAAGGGCGGGCAGGTGTTCGATACGCTGGAGCTGGGCATGATTGCCGCTGCCCGGGGCTATGGTGTGTCCATGGGCGATCTGCTGATGGTGGCCGAAGATGTCGCCCAGGGACGCTTGAGCCTGCCGTGGCCGACCGCAGTGGCCAGCGGCGAAGGCTATTACCTGGTCTGGCCGAAGACTCGCCCCGGCGGTGAGCGTCTGCGCCGGTTGTCGGACTTCCTGCAAAGCGAGGTCCGGGCCATGGAATTGCCGGCAGTCGAGCAACTCGACTGAATCGATGCAGCGCCCGCAAACCATGTGTTTGGGTGATACCCCTGTGATTTGCTCAAGTATTGATCCAGGCCGCCGAAGTAAGGGGTGTCGGAGCCGCCAATACGCCGCGGCCCAGCGTGCCCCCTATTTCAAGAAATTCGCCGATTAGCGCTATGAGATCAGGATGATCCGGCCTCGGCCAGGAGCTGTCATGTCTCAACCCCGCGCCCGCATAGCTTCGCAACTGGGCCTTGCCCTGGCGGTCATATTGGCTGTCGTGATCAGCGGCAGTACCGTGTTTGCCCTGCGCTCCCTCGATTCGGCCAACCTGCAGACCCGCGAAGAACACCTGGCCAGCGAAGCGCGTTTGCTCGCCGACCAACTCAATACCTTCCACAGCACCTTGCGCGAAAGCACCCAGCGTTTGAGCGGGCTGTTTGAAAAGCGCTTCGGCGCCGGCTTGAGCGTACGTCCCGAGCAGAGGGTGAACGTGGCCGGGGTGCAGACCCCGAGCCTGTACCTGGGCGATGAAGCGCTGAACAACAACTTCGACGACGTCGATGAGTTCAAGCAGATGTCCGGCGGCGTGGCCACGGTGTTTGTGCGCAGTGGCGAAGATTTCATCCGCATCAGCACCTCCCTGACCAAACAGGACGGCAACCGCGCCATCGGCACGGTGCTGGATCGCCAGGGGCCGGCCTACCAGCGTCTGCTCGCCGGGCAGAGCTACATTGGCCGCGCGGTGCTGTTCGAACGTTCCTACATGACCCAGTACAGCCCGGTACGCGATGCCAGCGGCAAGGTGATCGCGGTGTTGTTTATCGGCTTTGACTACACCGATGCGCAGAACGCCCAGTTCGCCAACCTCAAGCGTTTCCGCATTGGCCAGACCGGCTCGCTGGCGCTGCTGGACGAGCAAAAACACTGGCTGGTGCCGCCTGCCGGTGTGCAGGCGTTGGAGCAGGCGGTTCCCGTGATCCTGGAGTTGGCGCAAAAGCCTGGCCAGGGGCGTTTCTGGAGCGACCAGAGTGAAGACTTCTACAGCGTTGCAGTGCCGTTTGACGGCGGCCCGTGGTCGGTAGTGGCGAGCATGCCCAAGGCCGAGATTCGTGCCGTGACCTGGGCAGTGGGCATCCGCCTGGTAATCGGCAGTGTGTTGGCGATGCTGCTGGCCGTGGGTGCGGCGGTCTGGTTGCTGCGCAGCAAACTGCAGCCCCTGGGCGATCTGGTGCGCCAGGCCGAGGCCCTGGGCGCGGGTGATCTGAGTGCGCGGCTGAATGTGTCCAGCCATGACGAAATCGGTCAACTGGCGCGCAGTTTCAACCAGATGGGCGAGGCCCTGTCGACCATGGTCTCGCATATCCGCAAGGCGGCCGAGGAGGTCAATAGCCGTGCCCAGGCGCTGTCGGGCCTTTCGGGTGGGGCCTATGAAGGCATGGAGCAGCAGTCCGGCGAGATCACCAGCATGGCCGGCGCGGTGGAGGAGTTCAGCGCGACCTCGTTGAACATCGCCGACAACATGGGCAATACCGAACGCCTGGCCCAGGAAAATGCGCAGCAGACCCGCATCGGGCGTGATTCGATGCAGGAGGCGTCGTCGTCCCTGGAACATATCGCCACGGCACTCAACAGCACGGCCACGGTGATCAATACCCTGGGCCAGCGCTCCCAGGAAATCGGCGGCATCGTCGGGGTGATCACCTCGATTGCCGACCAGACCAACCTGCTGGCGCTCAACGCCGCCATCGAGGCGGCAAGGGCCGGGGAGCAGGGGCGTGGGTTTGCGGTGGTCGCCGATGAAGTGCGCAACCTGGCGTCGCGTACCCGTCAGGCCACCGATGAAATTTCCGGGATGATCCAGAGCATCCAGCAGGAAACCGGCAATGCCATCAGCACCATGGAGCAGGGTAATGTGCTGATGCGGGAAGGCCTGTCGCGCAATGCCGACGTCGCGTCGGCCCTGGCGCGCATTGACGAACAAAGCCGCTCGGCCGGCCAGCAGTTTGCCGCGATCACCACCGCCACCCAGGAGCAGAGCAGCACCGCAACCCTGCTCAGCAGCAACCTGCAGAGCATCGCCCTGGCCAACAGCGAACAGCGTGAAGTGGTGTCGAACCTGGCCGTTACCGCCAGGGAACTGGAGACCCTGGCGGCAGGGTTGCGCCAGGAAGTGGATCGGTTCCGCTAAGGCTGATCAGTCCCCCAGCCCCGGGTCCACCCGTTTGCCGATGTCCTTGAGCCGCGCCAGTTGATCAACCATCCCTGGCGCTTCGTCGAGGCTGCTGACAAAGGTCCACAGATAGGTCATCACTGCATAGATATGGCCGGCCTTGACCGCCGGCGACAAGGCCAGTTGGCTGATCGCGACGATGAACAGCAGCGCGGCCAACGCGCCGATGAACAGGTAGGCAGCGGCCTCGCGGTCCGACAGCCAGATCCGCAGGCGCGACAGCAGTTGATAATGGCGTCGAAGGGTTTGGGCGCCGACTTTCTCTACCAGGCCGATCTCCTTCTCCAGGCGGTTGTTCAACCGTTCGTGCAGTTGCTCGTTACGACGGGCAAAGCGCGGCAGCAGGGTGATGCATATCGCCAGCGCGGCAAAGCAAGCCAGGCCAACCCAAGGTTCAATCACCAATAACATCACGGCTGCACCGACGATGGACACCAAGGCCGTTGCAATAATTGGCACATGTTTTTCGAAGAAGTCGACAAAGTCCCGCGCCAGCACCACCCGCGCGGCGGCCTTTGACGTGCTGTGATTTTGCAGGCGCTGATTGAGAATCACCGGTACGGCAAGATCGGCGTAGATCCGGGTGAAGGTGCGGGTATCCAGGGCCCGGCGTGCGGCACCGACTACCCAGAAAGCCATCACCACCGCCGCATAGAACAACGCACTGCCGGCATCGCCGCGCAGGATCGAGTCCACCGCAAAACCGGCAAACAGGGGATAGGCCAGCAGCAATGCGTTCTCCAGCGCGACCAGTGACAGCGTGCAGAACAGCTTGCCGGGATAGGCCTTGGCGATTGCCTTGAGGGTTTGGCTGGCGGATTGCTGGCCGATTTTCTTGCTTTCTTCGATCAGGATGTTTGGCGTTACGGATGGCATGGGTGCACCAAAGGAGTAATAGGCGCTACTATTGAGCGACCGCTCAAGTATCCTTGAGCAGTCGCTCAAAAAGCAAGCGCCGCTTATCTGCCGGTGCCCGTAAGGAATTGCCCATGTCGCGTATCGACCGTAAAGACCAGATCATTGCTGCTGCCCTGGAGCTGTTTCGCAGCAAGGGTTTTGCCGATGTCTCCACCCGCGACCTGGCGGAGCATGCCGGATTATCCCGCAGCCACGTGTATCACTACTTCAGCGACTGGAAAGAACTGCGCCGTGAAGCATTCATCCGTTTTGCCAATGAGCAACTGGACGAAGTGCGCGCGCCGTTGGCGGATGCACCGCCGCTTGAGGCCCTGGTGGGCTTCTTGCGCGGCTGCCTGCCATGCACCGCCGATGCTGGCTGGGCACTCTGGCTGGATGCCTGGGATGAAGCGATGCATGACGCGGAACTGGCCCAGGCGTATCTGCTGATCAATGCCCAGTGGCAAGCCATGCTCGCCGAAGTGATCGAGCAGGGGATCGCCACCGGGGTGTTCCGCTGCGACTCGTCCAGCCGTGCTGCGCGCCAGATCTTTGCCGTGACGATGGGCTATACCGATGACCTGTTGCTCAAACCCTCTGTTGAGTCGGCAGAAGCCGTGCTGGAGGAGGTGATGGAAGTTGCGGGGCTGTTGCTGGATCTGCCCAGGCCGCTTTAATTCATGGCTGCCGGCCGGTACTGCAACGCTTCGGCCAAATGATTGCGCGTGATGCTTTCTGCCTGCTCCAGATCCGCCAGGGTGCGTGCGACCTTGAGTAGCCGATGAGCTGCGCGCAACGACAAGGTCAGGCGCTCGCAGGCGGTTTCCAGCCAGCCTTCATCGACTTTCGAGAGCAGGCAGTGGCGCCGCAGGCCCGTCAGGTCGAGGAAGGCATTTGCACAACCCTGGCGTTGTTGCTGGCGATCCCTGGCGCTGGCGACAAGGGCTGAAGCGCTGGCCGTGTCATTGCCGGTTTGCCTGGCCGGGTTCAGTGCGGTGCTTTCCCGGGCGACGGTCAGGTGCAGGTCGATGCGGTCCAGCAACGGCCCGGAGAGTTTGTTGCGGTAGCGCTGGATCTGCTCCGGCGTGCAACGACAGCGCCCGCTGGGTTCGCCCAGGTAGCCGCAGGGGCAGGGGTTCATTGCCGCTACCAGTTGAAACCGCGCTGGGAAACTCACGCGGTCGCGGGCGCGGGAAATCACGATATGCCCGGACTCCAGCGGCTCGCGCAGCACCTCAAGTACCTTGCGATCAAACTCCGGCAATTCATCGAGAAACAGCACCCCGTGATGGGCCAGGGTGATTTCCCCAGGCTGTGGTTTCGAACCGCCACCCACCAGCGCCGGCCCGGATGCTGAATGGTGCGGCTGACGGAATGGCCGGTGGGGCCAGTGGCTCAACGGAGCGAGGCTGACCACCGACTGGATCGCGGCGACCTCCAGGGCTTCCTGTTCACTCAGCGGTGGCAGCAAGCCGGGCAGGCGGCTGGCGAGCAAGGTCTTGCCGGTGCCGGGTGGTCCGCTGAACAGCAGGTTGTGGGCACCGGCTGCGGCAATCAGCAGCGCGCGCTTGGCGGCAAGTTGGCCCTGCACCTCGCTCAGGTCCGGGTACGGCTTGTTCAGGTACAGCAACCCGTCGGACTTGTAAGGTTCGATCGGCACCAGCCCATTCAGGTGTGCCACCACTTGCAGCAGGTGATCCACTGCAATCACCTTCAGCCCGGAGGCCAGGCACGCCTCCTCGGCATTGGCCCGAGGCACGATCAGTGTGCGCCCGGCCTTGCGTGCAGCCAGGGCGGCCGGTAATACGCCTTTCACCGCTCGCACCTCGCCGGACAGGGCCAGTTCGCCAAGACACTCCACGTCATCTAGCTCCAGCGCTGGCACCTGCACACTGGCCGCGAGAATCCCCAAGGCAATCGCCAAGTCAAACCGCCCGCCGTCCTTGGGCAGGTCGGCGGGCGCCAGGTTTACAGGTCAATACCGAGGTATGGACATCTATAGTACAAATGTCCATATGGACGCCTTCCAGTCCAGCCCTAATTAACCAATAAAGTTTCAATGATCCCAAGGGATTTCCAGTGACCCAAACTGAAGTGTTGTCGCTGCGATAACTGGCAGCTTTTGCTGGAGATGAGGATCGAGATGGCCCAGCAAGCAGATCTAAGAAGTTCTGTAGATGGGTTGGGGGTGCGGAGGGCAAATATCGTCAGGGTCGACGAGCTGCCTAGCGAAAGCCGCGTGCCTGAATTCTGGATGGCTACTGCACAAAGGCAGCGAGGCGGGGCAACGTAATGGGAATGCGGAGCGGCATATCAGGCTTTTCTCAAGCCAAACCCTTGATTTTGATATAGAAGTCAAGAGAATTACAAGATTGACGAGCAGTAAATCTGGCGTAAAATATACGTTTCTTTGGTCGAAATTGTTCCTCCAGAATCGACCAGATAACCTAATAATACGGTAAGGGTATGGCGTTGTCAATATATGGCTAAAGGTTCGAAATGCGTGGCTTACGTGGAGTTCATTACCCTCACCCTTTTTCACATTACAGTGGCTCCAGGTGTCGCCTCCTACGCCCTTCCATTCGCGCATGACCTCAAGCGGCAGAAGAATTACGTCGTCCTGGGGTTCCCGATCCTGCGGTGGTCGACAGGCGCGTTATGGGATGAGGCGAATCTTTGGCTAGGTGCTCTTGCCCAAAGCATCCCTACTCAGGGCATACGAATTAAGTCTATAAGGTCTTTGGCCTATGCCCTGATAACGTTTATGCGATTTGTAGAGAGCGAAGGGCGCCCATGGAATTATCTTCCCTTGATTCCTGCAGATAGGACAATAAACAGGTACAGAAAGCACCTGATCGACGCCAGAGAGAGCGGTGAGCTAGCACCATCAACTGTCTCCGCAAAAATGTCTGTCGTGCTGCGCTTGTTTAGATGGGCTCAGATAAACAAGATCATTAGCGCCGTTGCTTTTGAGGTAACCGGAGTTAAGGTAGTTAAGGTTCCTGACCAATATGGCCGGGAGTTAGCCGTAAGTGTAAGTTTTTCGAACTTGGCTATTCCTAATCGCAAAGCCTCGGCAGATCGAGTTGAAGGCGGGCTGATGCCAGTTTCGATAGACTATAGAAATGAGCTGATTGATTTTGCGCGCGATCATCTAAGTTATGACCTATATCTAATGCTTAGAGTTGCGTTTGAATCTGGTCTACGGATTGAGTCGATCTGTGATTTAAAAGTCAATACTGTCAACTGGGGCACTCCTGATTTTTTTGATGCGGAGCTGTCTTGGTTACAGGTGGGGCCCAATGTGGATGGCGCGCCTGTTGCAACTAAGTTCGGGGTGCAGGGGGCCGTCATGATTGGCACAGCGCTTTTAGATGAGCTGAAAGAATATTGCAAATCCATACGGCGAATCACTAGAGAAAATAGAGCATCTGAGGATTGTGGCGAGCTGTTATTCATAACAAAAAATGGAAACTCCTACGGTCGTCGTTCGGATACTGAAGGCAGCGCCATAAACTCTCTTGTTTTTGCGGCAAAAGAAAAGGCGAGGAAGATGGGTTTGAACTTCGATGATTTTCACTTCCATCGAGCTCGTGCAACCTTCGGTGTGGCGATAGTTCAGTGTGGGATGGAATGCGAACCCAGCATACCACTGTCAGATATCTTGAGCTTCGCAAGGGACTGTCTTCTCCATAAAGACGTCGAAACCACAATGAAATACGTTAGGTTTCTGCAAAATTCAAAAATCAAAGCCAAATATGCCAATGAATACACTGCAGCAATGATGGGCAGATATAACGAGCGCAGTAAATGATAGACGATCTTGAATTTGACGGTGTGGTTTATGGGGAGGAGCGAATCCCACTGACGTTGAGGTCTTGCCTTTACGTGAATGGCGCTGGCTGCCATACAAAGAAATTTGAAGAATATCGTCTGGGTAACGTCCTTGGGCTCGTGGTGACTGCACGCATCCCGCTCGTCTACGCCCTTCACTCGGAATTGAACGGGATTGTTTCATCAGGGGGTAGTCCCAGAACTTTGGAAGGCGGTGTGTCTCGTGTACGGGCTTTTTATATGTACAGTGATGGACTAGGTATCGACCCAACCAAGGCAAATGCTTGCAGCCTGTATTGTGGATGGGTCAAAAGCCTCTATAAAAGTGTTAATAGCGGTGATGCTAAAGAGGACGGCTATTACGGGAAAGCTAGTGGCATGGCGACGTTGCTCGGAAACGCTACAGGCCTGGGCCGGGAGTTTTTTGTATTAAATGCCGGGCTAACGGCCCCTAGCAAAAAAAATGCATTCCCCCAAATAGATAAGCAAAACCTTGGCGATGCTAAGCGCTTTATCGATGACTTGATGGATATTCGTAACTGCTTAGGAATCGAAGCATTTCAGCGACCTCTGCCAGCGCAGCTTAAGATGTCAAATGGTCAGGAGATAATGCTGTACAGTGGCCTAACTCAGCATGAACAATTACTGGCTGATAAGCTTGCAAATGTAAGTTTAAGAGTTCGGTATGCCTTATATAATGTCCGAGTGGAAACTGAATTGATGTTATTTATAAGTCAGACGTCCATGAACTTGTCGGACGCTGCAGGGCTCAAATTTCAGGAGCTAAAGTTCTACACAGTTGGTGACAGTTTTGAAGCGCGCACATACAAAGGCCGAAAACAAGGCGAAGTTATATTCATGGCTTACGGTGAGTATAAGCCTTATTTCTTGGATTTTCTTGCGTTCAGAAAAGCGCTGGGCATCAGCGAACATACCAACCTGTTATTCGGTAAGTTGCCACAGGCCGGAAGAACTGTTAGCGACAATCCTAACCCTCGTTCACTAATTCGTTTGATGAAGAAGCTGGAGCGTCCGTTTGTTATAGCGGGAGAGCTCCGGAAAACCCGGCAGAACTGGTTAGCCCGAAAAGCAGGTGACCCCGCCCTCGCCGCTGAGATAGGCCAGCATGATTTGGAAACTTTCGGTAGATATTATGAGCGCCCAAATCACCAGACAGCGACCACTGAGTGGTCGAACTACTATAGAAGTAGTGCGAAGGCTAAGCGTGCTGCACTCGTAGGAGAATGTACTGGCCAGCCTATTCCTGTAAAAGAGTTGCCAGCGGGTTTTGAGAAACCAAATTGCGTTAATCCGAATCTTTGCATTTTCTGTATTAGTTACAAAGGCATAAAAACATATTCTTATATATGGTCTATTCTTTCTTATAAGGTTTTACGCGAGCGTGAAAAGTTGGTTTCTCTGCGCAGTAATGCGGATGTTTCTGGGTTGGAATCTGCAATAAGTCGCCTTGACCAAATCATTGGCGCGTTTGAGACCGCTGGAAAGAAATGTGCGGGATGGTTAGCAAAAGCTGCGCAGCAGACGCAGATGGGAAATTACCACCCTCGGTGGAGCGGCTTTATTCATTTGTTAGACGTGGCCAGTTTATGAGTGCTTTAGATTCTGAGTTTTTCGATAGTCTTGAAAGCCCAGAAAGCCCAGAAGGTCTAGAGAGCCTGGAAGTCTTGCAAGGCATGGGGACAGGGCTCAAGTTTCCGCTAGATAATGACTATCCTATTTTGGTGAAAAAGGATTTGTCCACGGGACAGGATCAGGTGCTTGTCACCTATAGTCAAGATCGATGGGATTTTTCAAGTGTCTCTGGGACAATTAAAAACTTCTATTTCTATAGAGTTTCAAATTCAGCGAAGGGGAACATTTCTGCTTCGGGATGGAAAGCATTTAAGATGGTAATGGCGTACTTGTGGATTAACCGTGGGCACTCAATCTCGATTGAGACTTACGGTTACTACTACAAGCAGTTTCGTGCCCTTTTCGTCATAATGACTTCGCATAATGTGGATGTGCTTGAAGCCCCAATGAATGAGGATCAGGCCTACAAGGTGTTTGGGCTCCACCGTCGCGCTAGCGTGATGCTTCAGCTCATTGCCGTTTTGTATGTTGGACGTAGTCGCTTAGGCTTTTATTTTTTGGCACCGTGGGAGAGCACCTTGGTGCAGCGAATGCTTGAGCCAGTAGAGTCTCAACAAACGCCATGTATTCCATGGCGGATTTGGGAGTACCAGAAGGATCGGCTTAAGGAGTTTATGGATGATTTCATCTCATCGTCAGAGCGGCTAGGTAGGCTCCAAAACCGTTTGATCGATCTATACGAAGGGTCTGATTATAATCGAAAGCGGGTTAAGGGGCGCGTCACCAGCGACACCCATAATATCAAACCATTCGGTAAAGAAAATCATAGGTATTTAACCTTTCACCATTATTCTACTTTCTATAGATTGTCTCCGTTGTTGAGAAAGTGGATGGTTCCTTTTGGAAGAGATCTTGATACGATTGTCTCTCAAGATGGGGCGAGAATTTTTTCTTCGTATTTAACCGCTGTTTCTTATGTGGGCTTGCTTTATCTGGGTAACTATTCCGGCATGCGAAGAGGCGAGCTTTCTAAGTTGAGGGCGAACTGCTTTATTTCAGATGATGATGAAGTTCTGGGTAAGGCTTACTTTCTTTGTGGCGGCACATCAAAGACAATCAATGACCCCAATGCTCTTTGGGTAACTGATGAATATAGTGGGGAGGTCGTAAAGGCGCTGGGTGCCGTTTCAGCAATGAGATTGAGGTGCGCAAAAATTTTTAATCGGGGCGATGTCGTAGGCGCCGATATGCTCAACCCTCTTCTGCTCCTACGTGCTTATGAGCCTTGGGGCCGTGCTAGGGGTGAAGCATTAGATAAGAGCGTCGAACTCTGTAAGGATTTTTCCTACAATGGCTGGCAGGGGGTATGCCCTAACCTTTTTGATACAAGAGTGCTCACTATTACTGAAGAAGACTTCCTGTTGGCCAAAAAGTATACCCCGTCATTGGACATACAAGAATTTGCCGTTGGCAATATTTGGCCTTTTGCTCTTCATCAGCTGAGACGTACGCTACTGATAGACGCCACTGAATCTGGGGTAAGCAGGTCATCAACTCAGTATCAAGCGAAACACCGGGATACATCGATGACTCGCTATTATATATCAAATTTTCAGAGCAATCTTAGCGCTGAAATGCGTAAGGGCTTAATGGCTGAAATTGTTGCAAGTTTATCAAGAACTGCTGTGGGTCTTAAAGAAAACCATTTTGTTTCTGTCTATGGTCAGGAGCATAAAGCGAAGCTCATCGAATTCGTAGATTTGACCGACATCAAAGACCTGGGCGAGACTGCCGACACAAGGTCTTTTTCGATCCGAGAAACATTCTTCGGTATATGTTTGAAAAAAGGCTATTGTTCATCAGGTGGAATTACTTTTGTAGGCGATTGCGGTACCTGCGCAGAGGGTCTGGGGGATAAACGTAAAGTTGCTGTATTAGTCGCTCTTAAAGATGACCTAACTTCTCGCCTCGTTGATTTCAAGTCAGGTGATTTGGATTATATTTCCATGGAGTTCCAAATTAAGGCTATAGATGCAGCCCTCAAAACTCTCCGGAGTGATGATAATGGGTAAGGCGGAGCTTGATTTCAGTGCGTCCTTCGAGAGGCTTAAGTATGGAAACACCCTGATCCTTCCACCCGGCAGCCCGGTCTCTCAGAATAACGTTGCTAGGGAGGCCGGGAGAGACCCTTCTGCCTTGAGGAAGTCTCGATATCCTAAGCTCGTCGCGGATATCCAGGCTTGGATTGTAGGGCACGCCTCCACAAAGACGGGCACGTCCACAAAGGTGGTGATTGCGGATGCGAAGGATCCACATCTTGAATCCCAGCTAGCGGATGCAATGCTCCAACTGGACGCGCTTCGAGAAGAACGCGACCTACTCCTGTCCAAGCTTTTGATAGCAAATGACAGAATCCTACTTCTGACATCAAAAATCAAAGAAGACGACAATGCAGGCAAAGGCTCGGCTCCTATTGTGTTCACTTAGATTATGTCGCGTGCGCCAATCGACAAGGTGAGCGATACCAACTTGCCGTCCAGATCCATCCAGCTGTGCCGCTCGAAGGAGGCGCAGAGAGTTTCGCAGCAAGGCCACCTGACGGCGCTTGTGGCCGTCAGGCCTGATTCATCTGACTGAGCCGTCCGAGCTTCCTGCCATACCCGACAGAAAGCTTTTCCCGATAGACTCGCAGGTCAAACAGGCAGCGTCATCTGTACCAGCCAGACAAGAGCCTCCAGGGCTTGTGTGTGGTAGTAGGCGAGGATCAGCAAGGCCGCGCCATTCAGATATCTCCCAGCCGCGATGCCTGCCTTCCATGTAGGCTTCACTTTGAGGCCATGCTCACGCTTCAGTCGTTTGATCAGCTGCTTCTGGGGCCGCTTTGACAAGGCAGCCAAACGCGAGAGCCCCAGGAACACCACCGCGAGCAACTGCATGTGGTCGCTTAAGTAGCGTTCGCCGGCGCCGAAGCCTTCAGGCAGGAAAGGCGGAGGCCCCGAGAATGTGGCTGCAACCGCGAGGGTCGCGATCAGCACCCAAAACAGGGCCAGGGTTCGTTTGGACTGCAGGGCCGGGTATTTGGCAACGACAAGGGAGTGCGTTGTCATCAGACTCTCCGATTTGGTAGTGGACTGGGAATGAATGAGTTCAAGGAAAATTTCCCAGAACAGTCACCGCAGCGCTACTCAACTCACTGCTTTTACTGCATCCCTCGCTCTTGACGTGCTCTCGCTGTTCTCCCGCCTGGCGATGGAGGGGCATTCACTGATGCGGTGGTACTGGTCGATTTCACTGGCCTTCTGCGTGGACACCCACACGCGTAGCGAGAACCCCTATCGCCAGGACGGCAGGCAGGTGCGAGCAGTCCAACATACTTAGGCACACATCCGAGTTGAAGCACGCGCTTACAACTGGTCAAATGCCCTAAACCGCCTCTTTCAGTGGGTCAATATCGGTGGAGAACGCCTCTACCAAGGCATCGGGCGAGGATAGACATGACGGCTTTCATCACTGTTGCACTTGCAGTTTTCGTCGCGCTCATGGCCCGCGAGTTGAAAATTTCTGAATTTCGACAAGCCTGGATTAACGGGCTTCGAGATGAAATCTCTGATTTCACAAGCAAAGCACATGAGTGGATGCAGGTATACCTTGATACCAATGATGCCGATCAAGGCACCAAGCAGGAAGCGTATTCCAAGCTAAACAGCCTCAAGTTCGATTCCTACCGGCTCTTGCGCAAGATCCAAATGAGGTTCCACCCCAACGATGATGCTGCCAATAGGCTGCTGGCGTCGCTGGAGAACCTGCTTGATCCAGGCAAATTGGCAGTTGATCCGGGAACCCTCCCCGTCGACAACCGTTACGCCGTATGGCGAACGATGGCTGATCAGTCGATCCTGGAAGCTCGTCACCTACTGAAGGAGGAATGGGAAACTACCAAAAATCCATTGAGACGATTCCGGCGAATGCTCAGCCGCATGCGCGGCGCTCAGTAACGAGCATCCTTCCGGTACCCAAACCAGCTCACGCATGATGCGGGCGTGCTGGAATCGAAGAGAGCGGGGCTCCTGCCGAAGAAGCAGAGAAGCGAGGTTGCCTCTGGGCAGTCCTCTAGCACCTTTCGAGGAAATCAACATTCCGTCCCCAGCCGCCAAGTGCTACGCCGGGGCAGGCTGATTAGTCAGCCTAAAAGGCACCTTGCCCCAGACAGTCGAGAAGACTTTCCTGGAGCAACCTTCGTAGGTGAATAACCTCTACCTAGCTTCAAATGAACGAAGCTTCGCCAGCGCACGGCTGATTGGAGGGTTTTCCACGCCTGCCGGCACAAAGATATCGTCCTCAGGCTGGATCGCCGAAATCTCCTGGTCGTTTTCATCGATCTCCCAGGCATACATGACAACGACGCCAGAAGTTATCAAATGACTAACGAGCTTGCCCTTAGCATTCACTGTAGCGACATGACATTTCTTACGTACTTCATAATCCTTCAAAAATCTGTCAATATTTTCAGAGGAACTTGGCGTCATAGTATGTAGCCTAGACAGTCCCGCTTGAACTCTCGAAGACCCATCTTCAGATCGATCAAGATCACTTGTAACCGCCACGCGATAATGCGCAAGATTCTGACTGTCAATACCCCGTATCAATGCGATGCGCAAGGTATTGTTGGAGTCTTTGTCTCCGATAGTTTTTGCGATATTCTCAAATATCTTATGTCCGATAGCGGCATTCTCGAAGCCGAATATCAGCACTGGAATTTCGCCTTCGCATGTCTGAAAGCCTAAACCCCTCCAGCCGGCTTGACTCCACAAGCTTTCTTGGATGATAGAAACAACTTTAAGCTCTCTATGCTTCATTGTTGAAAACTGAAACGGATGTTTTGGACGCTCCTCAGGCTCATCAGATTTAGAGGGCCAGTCCATAGGTTCTATATTGTGGTGCTCATGCCAAGTTACGCGCCGAGTTGGCTTGTAAAATTCTAGGGAGGCATCCTGATGAGACTCGATGCCAGGTATAGCATTTCGCCCCATAAAATAGCTGTCCAATCCAATATTACAATTGAAGATAACTGATCGCTCCAAGGCCTTGTCTTCCCGAAGCATCTCTTCGATTTTCGACCAGCTTATTTGAGGGCAAATAATGGACACAAAGTGAAGGCAGAACTCACTGTAAAATTGCCTGATCGTATCTTGCTGTTCATCGGTCAAACTGGAAATGCTGAACTGTGAACAGAGGATCTCAGCAGAGGTCACCTGCGCAGCGGTGTCGAAGCTGTGCTGCAGTATGAAGCCATCCTCATCTTCCAATAAGATATCAATATTCACGGCGGGCACTGTAGCCGTTGCATGATCTGCCATCATCGGTGCACAGAAGCTCTCCAACACAGCAAGCAATTGCTGCGCTAACTCAATGCATGGAGATTTTACCGGGAAGGACACAGACACCTTACAACCCAGGATACAGGAGCTTATGGTTGTCCAGCGATCCAGATAAAGGTCGAGCGGGGCCACCGGGGCGCCCATATCGATACTGCGCCACATGTTCATAAGGTGAAAATCAATTGGCTCACCCTCAGGCCCCGCTTTATCTTCATGGCCTAAGCATACCAATAGCGCATCTGCACTGAGCCCTAGATCCAACTGATTCAACTTGTCCGGCAGCCAGGCTATTCTTTCAACGTCTAAAAAATCAGCATTGAGAAATAGCTGTCCAATCAGAACTTCATAATTCATTTTCTGATTTTCTGTCCACAGCTTTTCATCCACCGCTTGAGAGACAAGTTGAGCTAAGTGGTACCAAGTCAAAGACTGACTCACACGACCTAGTTGACCTTCTATCCACATGAGTCGTTGGTAAATAGCTGCTTGCTTAGAACTGCTTCGCTGTTCCTTCAGTGCGTCAGAGGTGACCACATAAGCTGCCATCAGCGCTGCTCCGCGCGCAGCCCACAGCAGGCCCTGCTTATCGTATGCATGGGACAACATATAAAGGGCAGCGAAGACTTCCGCCTTGCTTTCACTGCTATACAGCCCAGACAGGGATAACCCGAAGCACTTGATCGCCCTGTAGTAATCCTGTTTATCGCTGCTCAGCGCTCCTCGTCTCAGGTACTTATCTGCCTTTATCCGGCTATTTTCCCGTTCACCCGCATCATCAATGAGCTTATCCATGAGATCTTCGTAGGCCTTGAGATCTCCAAAGGCCACGTCGAGTTCTTCGAGCAAGTTGACGAGACGAGCCATAGGGTAGCCAATCAGCTTATGAGCACTATCAGCGATGGTGCCCAAAGACCTGAAGGTGTTGTTGACCTGCTCCTCGCTTTTAGCAGCCAAAAGATCCAGGAGTGCCAGTGATGTCTTGGCTTGCAATGCGCCGCTGATCATATCCGCGTCGCCGGCTATCGAGTTCAATTTCTCTCGAATGGTGGCTTCGATGCAGGCCACATCGAGGGTGCACTTGCCGTCTCGATGAGTGGTGACAACCAGATTGAACAGCGTTACGACGTTCTCCCAGACCTCAACGTTGTCGGTCTCTTGTGCCACGCCAAGCGCTTTCTCAAAGGTGTCCTCGAAGAGCTCGGCATTTTCCAGCCACCAATACGCGGCCCATGTCAGCTGATAAAGGGACTCGAAATGCTGTCTCTGGGTACCAAACTTTTTCGCTGTCCGCACAGCAATATTGAACTGGTGCTCCACAGCAACGGCATCATGTTCCAGCTCTTTGTAAATGATGGCCCGCTTGGTGTAGAGGTCGACCTGGGAGAGCGTCAGATGGCCCGGATCTTCAATCTGTTCGATCTGGCGTTCGATCTCTGTGAGCTGAATTTGCTTGTCAGCGTCGAATGGGCCGATCTGAATCTTGCTCTCAATGCTGCCTGTAAGACCTAGGTAGTCGATGGCAAGCTGCTGATTCTTGGGCAGCAGTGTTTTATCAAGCAGCCAAGTTCGATCGAGGATCGTGACCTTGACGCCATGCTTTTCCGAAAGGTCATCCTGAAGCTGCGCCCTAAGACTATTCTTGATGAATCGACTGGAGACGCAGAAGATGCATGAGTACCCACGCCCGGTGGATATGATGCTCTCGACGTCCTTTCTGCATTTTGCCCTCCAGTCTTTCTGGGTACTGACACCGAATGCCCATCGCTCGGACTCCGGGGTCTCGTTTAATCCCCAGAAAAAGGCGATTTGGCCGGCTACAGGATACGTCTCGGTATCGGTTTTACCGTCCCCACCCGCAGTCGGGCCGGTCTGGGCAACTAGGTTGGGGCAGATTTCTCGCTCACAAAGCTTCCGTACGAATATCTCGAACTCAAGCTCTTGACTTCGATTGTTCAGGGTCTCGAAGTGATACTCCAGCATCAAGCGGTCGATGGTAGCTTCTTGAAGCTTTACAGAGTCCGAGAACTGCTCTGGACGTCTCGCTCGCAGGAAGTCTTGCGGCTTAGGGCCATTGATCTTGGTAGCCGATTGTTCCTTGCCCATCATCCACTCCTGAAATGACCAATGGCATCGCCCTGCTACGATTAACGCTCTAGCCCTAGGTCAACGCAGGGCTCGACGTCATCGTGTGGTGTGCGGGTCACGATACCTGGTAACGTCCGCGCAGACATGGTGAGCGGACGTTCATTAATACCAGCCACCGGCACCGAACCTGATGGCCTACCAAATTTAGGGTGTCGGCCTCTCGGGCTGCCAAAAATTACAGCTGAAGTTATTCAGGCCCCCGCCGTAGGGACTAGGCCTCACCGCGAACACCTCTGGCACCGCATCCCCATCGCCGCCATCGCGGAAGAACTGTCTCATAGAGAAAAGCGCCTGAGCCTTCAACCGCTCCCATTCTCGGTTAAGACTGTCTTCGAGATCCCTTGCTGCCTGCGCCGCGCTGGGCTTGCGCTTGGGCATCGGCAAGGTATAGCTGGGCTGAGGGGAGAATTCGTAGACGAACGTCAGGTGCCCGTGCTTCCAGTCCGAAGACGGTGACGCTCGCCAGCGGAATGACACTTGCACTGACAGTCGCTTGCTGAGATGGAAAGGCGGCCTGATCTGATCATCAATGAAAAACAGCTCCCCCTCTTTGTGCTCAGTTTCAAGCCGACCCTTCATCTGCTGCACAGCGTGAATGAGGTCATTGCCGGCATGCAGCGCATCCTGTCGAGTGCGTTCGCGCTTGGCATGGGCCTTGGCCTTGCTGTACTCAGCGATCGCTTGTTGGAATGCGTGAAGCTTGATACCCACGTAGGGGCCACAGTCACTGAGACCTAGGCCATGAATCGGCCCTATGCGCTCTTCATCCAGGCACTTGCGCACTGCTGTCCGAAGCGCTGTCTCGTCTACGTCGCTGATTGCAGCTTGCTGATTACTCGGCAAGTTAATGTAGGTCATACCCAAAACTGTCCTTGTGTAATGGTGGCCAAGCTACCCCCTCATCTCAGCACACAGCTTTCCGCGTCTCTGAGAGATAGCCCCATGGCGATGCAACACAGAAGCCCTTGAGGTTGATCAGGGGATGCTGGCACAGATGCTCAAATACGCGCACCGCCCACAATGCCGACCTCTGGAGGCGGATCGATCACCTGCGGCAAAACGTTGAGCCATCTTGTATACGGACGTGCTCGCGGCCTGCTTGGAAGGGCCATCCATCACGTGCTGGTCAGTGATAATGGAGTAGATCTTCGCACTCGGCCTTCGAGATCCATTGATATCAAGCATCATGGGCCGTAGGTGACTAAGGGTGTACTGGATCCCCGTCTGAGCTCGAATCCAGTGCAGCTGCCCTTTATCGACGAGCATCCAAGGGAGCTCAATGCGAACACCGTTGACTTCAGAAACCATCCCTTCTTCGACGGCACCGCCGACGCTGTTAACCACCACCAGCCCACGCTTGGCGGCGGCAATCGCATCATCCATCAAGCCAGGGTCTTCTGCCCTATCTGGAAGTCCGTGTAACGCCCATGCGGCTTGGAATGCCGTGTTGGGGTCAGTGCCATCCCTCGCCACGGCCAACAGCATGTCCATAATCGCCCAGCGAGCACGGATCGAGACGTCGATTTCCTGCTCAGCAGTGAGCGCTAGCTCATAGCGATAGTGGTACTGGAGGGGGCAGCTCATGTAGGCCTGGAACGCCTCATAGCTCACAGTGGGTACCACGGTGCTGCTAGCCAACGGCAGCGGTATGATGGGTGCGGGCGGTACCTTCACCCCCGAGCGCTTAACCAGACTCGTGGGAGCAGCGCGATTGAGCGGAACTGGACGTGGCCAACCGCTGATCTCATAGAGATACAAGTAATCACGAGCCCGAGACAGGGCGACATAGAGCAGGTTATTGCGCTCTACTCGCTCTTCGAACATGAACTCTGACCCAGTGCTGTTCAAAACTTCGGGAGGGATGAGATCCAACCCCCGCACATCGTATGCATAGGGTCGATTGGCACCGTATGACGCGTCGTCAACATCGGTGACGTGAACTGCTGGGTACTCAAGCCCCTTGCTGGAATGCACGGTCATAACGCTCACCGCATCCAGAACTCGCGCTTCAGGCGGTAAACCGCGATCCCCTAGCTTTTCTCCGATCCTACGGCGTAGCTCCTCGCGAAGCAGGAACTGGGAAAGCCGTGCCTGGCGGATATCTCCGTCACCATTGCGTACGGCATAAACGAACAGCCATGTTGCCAAGCGCTGAGTATGGGCCTGAATGGTCTGATCAGCAGGGTTTGGAAGACCGTAGCGCTGATCGAGCAGTACTTTGGCGACAAAATCCCAAGGCCTTGAATCCCGCTTGAGCCCTCTCAACAGCAACGCCAAATTTGACTTGGCTTGCTGGCCAGCGGGCGAGAGGCCTGGCGTAGGCAGCCATAGCCACCGGCCTCGCTGCATGCTCAATCCCGCGCCTTTGCGGGTCAGGAATATGAGGTGCTCAATGTCTTGGGGCGGCATTCGAAACGCTGGCTCAGAGATCAGCCCGACCAGTGAGCGCGGCTGTCGCATGCACAGCAGTTCCATCAGACACAGCAGCTTCTTAATCTCAGGGCGCTGGCAGACATCGCCGATGTGCAGCACTGGCACATTCAAGTTCTCAAGCGACTCAACAATCTGCTCAACGTTTGCCGATTTACGGCTGATCACGACTTGATCCCTGTACGGGACACCCCTCTGCACCAGCCCATCTATTCGCTGAGCGATCGTGACGGCTTGGGAGGGCTTGGAGTCGCATTCATACAGGGTAGGTATGACCCCGATCGAGGGACGAAACGCTGTGACTGGCTCCAGAGGCATCCGATCGCTGAGTGCATGATGGATGCCTGCGCAGGAAAATAACTCCAGGATATCAGGGGTGCTTCGCCGGTTCAGATCGAGAGCGTAACGGCGCACCGTTGCCCCTGGAATGGTGCTCAAGAACGTGGTGTCGAAGTGCATCAAGCTACGGATCGACGCGCCTCGCCAATGGTGAATGGCCTGACGCACATCACCGACGACCCAGAACGATTGAGCATTGAGAGCCAATTGACGAAGGAGGTCGACCATCACCTCGGTGACATCCTGATACTCGTCCACTAGTACGTGCGAGAAATGGTCGATGTACTGAGCAACGCTTGTTCGATCCCGCTTGGCCTGGGATGCAGGGAGGGCAATAAGGTCAACGTAGTCGACCAAATGCTTACTCCGCATTGCTGTTTCGTAGGCTTCAAACAGGGTGGCGATGTCTTCGCGCTCATTGGCTACATCCGGCTCGCAGGGCGGCAGTGCAGACAGGCGCGTGCGGTAGTCGGCAACCGTGAGGCATTCTTCCTTGAGTCGTTTGATATGGCCCAGAACGCCAGGTAGCCAATCGTACGGGTTCTGTAGCCTCAGATAATACTTGAGCCGCACCTTGGGCAGCGTGCTCACCATCAGGCGAACTTGCATCAGCGGATCTGCGAGCCGAACGTCGGACTCCAGACCGAAAATCTGATGGTATTTGCGAAGGAATTCGAGCCCGAATGCATGAAAAGTCCCGGCCCACACTTCGGCGGCTCCGGCGATGCCAGACACCTTCAGGCGTTCAACCAATTCATGAGCCGCCTTGTTCGTGAAGGTCAGCACCAAGATTTGGCTGGGAGGGATACCGCGCTCGACCAGGTGCTTGATGCGATGGATCAGTGTCGTCGTTTTACCAGTACCCGGCCCGGCAACAACGTTGACGAAGGTTTCGGACGCGGTAGCAGCATCGTGCTGCCCCTGCGTCATAAGCGGCAGAGGAGGAGGTGGAGCAGGAGGCAATATGGGGAGCAAAATGCCGTCGAATAGCTGAAGACGAACGATCTCCAGCGGCACCTCCAGAGTGGCTGCGATGACCGTGGCACCAGTACCGCTATAGAACAGTTGGCTTGCGACACCACGGGGTAGCAGAAGCTCACGAGCAAACACGTTGGCTTGAAGCTCCAAGCGCTCACGAGCACCGTATGCTTCCACCGCCACCGTAGCCTGACTGCCATAGGAATCCGTCATGCTGGTCAGATGAGCGACCGTCTGTGCAGGGCGATCGCCGTCGAGGTACCAGTGACCCAACTCATGGGCGATGAGATAGGCTGTTTCTCCTGGAGACACATCGTTGCGGATGTAGATGGTTTGAATTTCTCGCTTGAGCACTCCGCTGCCGCCACCCAACTCCGGGTGCCCGAAAGGTAAGCGCTCAATCGCGATTTCGAGCGTGTCCTCAACATGAGCCAGGAGCTCAGAGGAGCTGACGCCACCTAGAGAAGCGGCCAATCCGACCAGGGCTTCTCGGGTTTCGAATGCTTGCCGACGTGCCCGGTCGAATGGATTCACACTTAGCCCTCTAGGTTCAGGAGACGCTCTTGTTCCTCAGCCGGCAGCTGAAGCTCTTTGACTGCGACACTCCACGCCTTGCGTTCCGCTTGCACGGTGGGTTTTCCATCAGTCGCTTTGAAAGCTGGAACGCATTGGGTGGCGAACCGACGCTCCAAGGCTACCGACACAACGTCCAAAGGCTTCTTCAAAACGACAGCCAGCTTCGCCAGGACTCGCGCAGGCGCCAGTACAGAGCCACCAAGGATCATGTTGGTCAGGCCGCGTTGCTCACCTAGATCGATCTGAGGAGCGAGAGCACGGGCTTTTACCCCACTGACCTGCTCGATCGCCTTGATAGCCTCTACGACAACCTCATCACTGGTAATCGAATTAGTCGTTGCCTCACGCACAGCAGCAGCGTGAGGGCAATGGCTCAAAGCGTTGGCGAGAAGGAAGTTGGTGAATGATGACAACGAGCGCTCATATTCACCTGCGCGTAAGCGCGTTCTCATCACCAGACGCCTGTCAGCCCGGATGATCCAACTCTCCGAATCGGCACCTGCGTAATCATTGGCAGTGCGCTCGTAATCAGTCAGCAGCTCCGAAGGGTCTACTGTCCTTGATTCTTTATCGAACCGGGTCAGCCCGTCCTGCACCAGATCTCGCGCAGCGATCGACAGCGATACCCCACGGCGTTTTGCTACGCGTCTTACCAACTCATGAAGCGAGACCTTGGTAGTTAAACCAATTTGCAAGCGGGCAGCTTGGGTTCGTTCATCGGTGATTTTGGTAGTAGCGGTAGGTTGCATGGTCGCCTCCAAAGTCTGCTTATCCGCAGGCACCGTGCGTGAGACAGGTGGCATTGCTAACCGTTCGTCGGCTGGGACTTGAGGAATCAGTTCGACGAGTACGGACATCAAGCCAAGCAGCAGGTGCGGCTCGTCCTTGCCGGTGACCACTACAGGCTGGCCATTAGCCAGGGTCATCTCACACTCAATGCCCTGGGAGGTCTCCCGCAAGTGCATGAATGGCTTAAGGCAGGCTAGGAAACTAGCGCACCCTTGGAGATAATCGGCAGGCTGAAGCTTGGGCATTTTCATAGACGGATTTGGTCGCTGGTGAGATCGTGCGTGATAATCACGCTGACATACATCACTTTTATATCACTCGCGCGTGTAGGGACACAATTGATCCAGGCAATCTTTACAGAAGCAGTGCGTGTCGCAGTCAGCGAATGGCGAGCGAACGTGACCTACGAGCAAGTGCTTGAGTACCTGGCGCGCCCCGGCGATCTGGGGCGTGAGCTGCAGCCTGCGATCGAACGCGAGCTCAATAGCCGGGGGAGTAGCTGTGCAGAGGTGCAAGCCTTTGCATGGGCACAGCCTTGCCTGACGCTGGAGGGTATCTTCCGGCCAGATGACCTACCCGATACCCCTATTGATTTTTGCCCGGTGCCTGAAGCGGAAGGCACGGTTATTGCCCGAGTTACTGCGATCGCGTGCCTTGCGGCTATCAATTCCGCCACGGTTTCCTACGGCTCCGAGAACGGAGGCGATCTGTTCGTGAATCTGGTGGTATTCCCGCCTGGCCGAGGTAAATTCACAGTCAAATCGGCGGACAAGATGAGTGGGCACACGGATGGAGTGACCTTCCCGTTGCGGGGATACCGCGACCCCCTGAATGAACGCATTGCACCCTCTCCAGACTTTGTGTGCTTGTCGGCACTGCGCAACCCGAAGCAAGTTCCGACTACGGTGATGCCTCTCGACCACCTCATGGCGCGCTTGAGCCAAGAGCATATCGACGAACTCCAGAAGCCCCAGTACATCATTGGTTCGCAGCTGACCTTCCAAGATGGGATGGTAGAAATCCTAGGCGACGAACTTGATGTCGATGATGCGCAGCTTCTCTTCCAAATGAATGGAAGCTGGTGGATCCGATTCAGCCACAGCACCACGCAGATTGCTGACATCGACCACAAGTCCGCGCAGGAGGCAATGGACGCTCTGAAACACGCATGTGCTGACTGCGCAATCGCTGTTCCTCTGCAGCCAGGTGATATCGCCTTGGTAAACAATCGCATTGCGCTGCATGGCCGCAGTGAGCCTGGAAGTGAATACGGCGAGCAAACACGCTGGCTCCTGCGCACCTACGGGCTAGAAATCACTGATATCGATCCTAGCCAGTGGCATGAGGGCAGCGACTTCAAGCTATACCCGTAAACCTCAGCGCTCGGGCTATCACAAATGAGCTCGTCCGCTGCAAGCCTCTGCAAGTCCGGAATCCGTAGGTATCTCAACTGGACAAGGTCAAAGCCCCAGGTCTGCCGCAAAACGCTGGTCGCGGATTGAAGCAGGGGCATGCCCATCGATGATCAGCTTCTGCTGCAGATGGCGTACGAGATGCCACGCCAGAGGCTCGCGGATCTCCAAGCAACCTTCGAGCTGATGGAAGCCACTGAAGCGCTGCGTGGTAAGGGCCTCTCGAAGCGCTGTAAAGCCATCAACGCCGATAACCGACCTGTGAACACGGATAGGATTGTTCAGCCCCGGACGACGCTCGTAGGCGCTCACAATCGATCCAAGGATTCCAGGAAGATCATCCCCATAGGCTTTGCAGGCAAGAGACCAGAGCTGACCATCAGACAGTAGGGTCATTGGGCTCGCATTATCAATAAATTGGCAAAATAGCCCCAAGCGCGGCCAGAATCCAGATCAACCTGTAAACCAATTTTTTGACGTGTTAACCGCCGAGGTTTACAGATCAAAAATTTAGTTTACAGATCCGAATTTTCGAAGCGCGCAGTAGGCCACCGAGTGCGTCTTGCTAGAACATTGAAGGCGACGGACGCCAGCCGAGCCTGTTGTCCGAGACGGGTGGAATTTCAGACGGACTGATCCCAGCAAAAAAGCCCTATTGGTTTGACGTCAAAGCGTAAGCAGCAGCCTGCGGCTGCAAAGTAAAGCGATTTCTCCTCCGCCCCCAGCCCCACCATTCCAACCTCAAATTCACCTTCAGTCCTCAAAACCGTGTGATCTAGAAGCCGTAAATATCAGATGTAAAAGCCGGCGAAATCCTGTGAGAAAAGCGGTGCCTGGGCCACTGCCGCTTTTATCTTGCTCTCAAATATAAGAACTCCGTCTCGCTTAAAAATTTTCAAGAGGGGGGGGGTGAAAATAAAATGGACATTGCCGACGAACGGTAAATAAATTGCCTATTTGTCAATCTGAGTTTTCACTCAAAAATCCTCGAAAACCTATAAAAAATGCTTTAAAGCAGGCGAAAACGCTAACATTTATGAGTTTCGATTCACCAAATGCGAATTTTGATCGCCTACGAGCGCGCCCAACAGGTACATTGGCCATGCCGGTCGTTTCTGCCTCTAAGTCATACCAGTCACCGGCTTCAGTCAGAAATGCATCGCTGCGGCGAGTGTAGTTAGATTCCGAGTGCCGAACGACGGCTATTCAACGAGAGATCATTCACGATGGCTGTAAAGGGTTTGAAAATTCGTACGGCAGTAATCACCGACGCAGAAGCCATCCAGCGCATTTATGCTCCCATTGTTCTAAATACAGCGATCTCATTCGAAGAGACCCCGCCAAGCGTTGAGGAAATTGCTCAGCGGATAGCGACGACACTTCAGACATATCCCTACCTAGTGGCTGAAGAGGATGGCGAGATCAAGGGCTACGCCTACGCAAGCCAACACAGGGCTCGTCCGGCCTACCGATGGGCTGTTGACGTGACGGTTTATGTCGCTGAATCAGCTCGCCGGCAGGGCGTTGGCCGTGAGCTCTATGAGACCTTGCTTCCGATTCTTGATAAGCAGAGATTTCGCGCAGCGTACGCCGGAATTGCGCAGCCAAACGAAGGCAGTGTGGGCCTGCACGAGTCGCTGGGGTTCGTCCACATCGGCACATATCCGGAGGTAGGCTTCAAGCTTGGGAAATGGCACGACGTCGGCTACTGGCGACTCGGGCTGTGTCCGGCAACTCCTCCACTGGAGCCTATTCTCTTTCCTGAGCTTGAAGTCGCATCACAGTAGGCACACTCGATTTGCGTCGCGAGACATCAGGGTTCGCTAGTGAGATAGCTTTGGACTTGGTTGACTACATCCCGAGCGGTGCGGGTTACTCCGATCAATGTCGCAGAGGCGAGCCCCGTCCAATCGCCGTAACCCACCAGCCACAAATTGGGTGACGCAACACTTCGATTTTCGTCCACAGCCACTTTACCGTCCAGGCCTACAACGCCCAGGCTGCTCAGGTGGTCGAGCGCGGGAGAAAATCCCGTGCACCAGATGACAACGTCCACCTTTGTTTCGTCTCCTGATGACCACACAACGCCTGTCGAAGTGAAGTGCGTGAATGGCCGTACCGCTCTCAATACACCGCGTTCACGAGCGTCTTTCACCGATGACACCATTACGATGTCGCCCAACCCTCCAGCGGGCTGCTCAGGCTCCACACCATCCTGTTGCGCCTTCAATCGAGCTGTAGCTCGTTCGAACAGGACGCGCCCATCAACCTCATCAGGTAGAAACTTTGGGACTTCTTGAGTTACCCAGGTTGCCTGAGCCACTTTGGAAACCTCGGCGTAAATCTGGGCTCCCGAGTTGCCACCACCGACGACAAGGACAGTTTTCCCCTCAAACTCATCCGGCCCAACGTAATGAGCGGAATGAAGCTGCTGCCCTAAAAACAACTCCTGTCCGGAATAGCTTGGGATAAATGGGCGGCTCCAGGTGCCTGTTGCACTGATAACCGCTTTGGCCTCCCAGGCTCTGTCCTCGGAGACAACCCGTAATCCGTCTTCGATTTTCTCGACACGGTTTACCCGCGTGGATCGGATGATGGGAAAGTCATATCGACGCTCGTACAGAGTTAGATAGTCAATAACATCGTCCCGCCCAGGAGTCCCCTCGGATACTGCTGGCATGGGCCAGCCGGCAATTGAGCTCCAAGCAGACGGCGAGAATAGTCGGAGAGAATCCCACCCATGCCGCCAGGCCCCTCCCGGTGCTGACTCGGCGTCGAGTAATACATAGGAAAGGCCTGTACGCCTCAAGAAATAGGCTACGGTGAGCGCGGATTGGCCACCGCCAATGACCACTACATCAAATTTCGAGTTTTGATTCACCAGCATCCCCCCAGGCCCATCTGCTTTACATCGGTTTAAACCCTGCGGCCATTCTCATCAATGACGACTTGTCCGTCTTCTTTGACGAAGCTGCCGCGCTGCTCTTGCGGCAGAAGGTCGAGGACTGCCTCTGACGGACGACACAAGCGTGTGCCCAAGGGCGTCACGACGATGGGGCGATTGATCAGGATGGGGTGAGCCATCATGGCATCGATGAGCTGATCATCAGTAAGTGACGTATCGACCAGTCCCAACTCCTCGTAAGGAGTGCCTTTGATGCGAAGCAGGGCCCGCACCTCAATACCCATATCCTTGATCAACCTGACAAGCGTGGTGCGGTCAGGTGGGGTCTGTAGGTACTCGATAACAGTCGGCTCTTCTCCGCTGTTGCGGATCAGCTCCAAGGTGTTGCGAGAGGTGCCACATTGCGGGTTGTGATAGATCGTGATCTGGCTCATACAGTTTCCTCGCACTGACGTTAGATGGAGCGCTGGTTGACGCGTTTGGAAAGCTCTTCGGCGGACTCTTTGCGCTCGGAGTACCGATCAACCAAATAATCCTGGCGATCCCGCAACAGCAGGGTGAACTTCATCAGCTCTTCCATCACGTCCACGAGTCGGTCGTAGTACGAGGACGGCTTCATACGACCTGCCTCGTCGAACTCGGTAAATGCCTTGGCCACCGAAGATTGGTTTGGGATGGTGAACATCCGCATCCATCGGCCCAGTACCCGCAGCTGATTGACCACGTTGAAAGATTGCGAGCCGCCGCAGACCTGCATCACTGCAAGGGTTTTGCCTTGCGTAGGCCGTACAGCGCCCATCGCCAGCGGTACCCAGTCAATTTGGGCTTTGAATACTGCGCTCATGGAGCCGTGACGCTCAGGGGAGCACCACACCTGCCCCTCAGACCATTGCATCAGCTCGCGCAGCTCAGCGACCTTGGGATGTGTATCGGGAGCGTCATCCGGCAGCGGGAGACCTGATGGGTCAAAGATCTTGGTTTCAGCGCCAAACTCATTCAGCAGGCGTGCCGCCTCTTGCGTGACTAACCGGCTGAATGAGCGTTCTCGCGTTGATCCATACAGCAGAAGAATACGAGGTTTATGGAGCGATGGAGTACGAGGCGACAGTTGCTCCAGCGAAGGAATGTCGATCAGGTCGGCGTGTACGTTCGGCAATGCGTCTTGCATACAAACTCCTACGGCGGCGCCTGATTGGGGCCGCCTCGGTTGATCTTTAAAGCGAACCGATGCGATTCAATTCAGCTTTCAACTGGTCAGTGCTGATGGTCTTCAGTGGCAGCGCAAGAAATGCGCTCACGCGTTCGTGAATTTTGGCCAGTGTGGTTTCAAACGCTGCTGTGATCTCGGCTTCCGACCCGCTAGCCTCAGACGGGTCGGCCAGCCCCCAATGCGCCTTCAAAGCTGGGCCGAAAAAGATGGGGCATGCTTCTCCTGCAGCCCGATCACAGACAGTAATCACGATGTCGGGAGGCGAGCCTTCAAAAGCATCCGAAGCCTTGCTGCTTAGGCCCGCCGTAGAGATACCCGCTGCCTCAAGCGTCTGCAGTGCCCTTTGATTCACTCGGCCACTGGGAAAGCTTCCTGAGCTGACCGCTTCTACGCTTCCAGGCGCAAGGTGATTGAACAGCGCCTCGGACAGAATGCTTCGGCAGCTGTTGTGGGTGCACATGAACAAGACTTTCATCAGACGATTCCTTGATTCAAAAACTGAGGCGCAATGCCAGGGCAGACAAGGTGGCGACGAGGATAGGCAAGGTCAGCACGATCCCAGTCTTGAAGTAGTAACCCCAGCTGATCTTGATGTCCTTCTTGGCCAGCACATGCAGCCACAGCAGCGTGGCCAGACTGCCAATTGGAGTGATCTTCGGGCCTAGATCGCAGCCAATGATGTTGGCGTACACCATCGCTTGCTGTACGACGCCATCAACTTCGGCGGCATGAATGGATAAGGCGCCAACCAGAACCGTAGGCATGTTGTTCATGATCGAAGACAGCAATGCTGTTAGCAGCCCTGTACCCAGGGACGCGCCCCAAACGCCATAACCGGCGAACACGTTCAGGATCTGCGCGATGTGGTCGGTCAGGCCCGCGTTCTTCAGGCCATAGACGACCAGATACATACCCAAGGAAAAAATCACCACTTGCCATGGGGCCTCTTTGAGCACCTTGCTTGTGTTGATGGCGTGACCACGAGCCGCGATGACATAGAGAATGAACGCACAGACCGCTGCAATGGCGCTGATTGGCACCCCCAATGGCTCAATGACAAAGAAGCCGATCAGGAGTAGTGCCAGCACCCACCAGCCGGCTACAAACGTGGCCCGGTCGTGGATTGCCTCGTCCGGATTGTTCAGTTGGTTGAGGTCATAGGTCTTTGGTAAATCTTTGCGGAAAAACCACAGCAGCATGGCTAATGTCGCTGCCACGCTGACGATGTTTACCGGCACCATGATCGAAGCATATTCGTTGAAGCCGATATCGAAGTAGTCGGCAGAAACGATGTTGACCAGGTTGGAAACCACCAGCGGTAAGCTCGCCGTGTCGGCGATAAAACCGGCTGCCATGACGAATGCCAAAGTAGCCGCAGGAGAAAAACGCAACGCCAGCAACATCGCGATCACAATGGGTGTGAGGATCAATGCTGCTCCGTCATTGGCGAACAGGGCCGACACCGCTGCGCCAAGCAGGACGATAAATGCGAACAGCTTGCGGGTGCTTCCGCCTCCCCATCGGGCCACATGCAGCGCAGCCCATTTAAAAAAGCCTGCCTCATCAAGCAGCAAACTGATGATGATGACCGCGATGAAAGTTCCGGTAGCATTCCAGACGATGCGCCAGACCTCGGGTATGTCTGCAAGAGTAACGACGCCTGCCAGCAACGCCACGATGGCACCCAACGTGGCACTCCAACCAACTCCGAGCCCTTTGGGCTGCCAGATGACGAGCACGATGGTGGCGATAAATATCAATACGGCAATCAGCATTTCGTTAATCCGGTTGGGCGTGAATCAGCTGCACACGGCCTGGTTGATCGGACGGTCGTTCATACCGCACAGGCGTTTAGTCTCGGTTTCCAGCCATTGCTGATTGGCGTCTACGACTTCTTTCAAAACCGCAGTTACCCACGCAGGCAAATCGGGGTTCAGGCGGTAGTACACCCACTGACCTTGCCGGCGATCCATCAACAAACCAGCAGAACGCAGCAGGGCCAAATGACGAGAAATCTTCGGCTGGTTCAGGTCGAGTGCCGCCGTCAGCTCGCAGACACACAGCTCGCCTTCGCTCACGACAAGCAGGGAAATTTTGGCTCGGGTGTCATCCGCCAAGCACTTGAATAACGTGGTGGGGTTCATGGGTTCTGTCATAGATCCTCCAGGTGTTTGGTCTTGACCAAAACGAAGAGCTTGATGCGCTCGTGGATGTCGTGGAGCGTGTGGCGAAATGCACCGGGATCATCGCTCGTTACTGGGTCAGGAAAGTCCCAGGCAATGACTTCACCTGCACTGGGCATTGGTAGGCACTCGCTGGCGGATTTATCGCAAAGAGTGATTACGTAATCGAATCGATCAGCTTGAAACTCGCTGATGGACTTGCTTCGCAGGCCCGTTGCATCGACTCCAACCACTTCCAACGCCTGAATCGTGCGCGGATCAACCTCAGAGGGTTGGGATCCTCCGCTGAAGGCCTCGAAGCGCGGGTCGGTGTGACGCAGCAAAGCCTCTGCAAGCTGGGAGCGGGCTGAGTTGGCAACGCACACGAAAAGCACTTTGATAGCAGGGGTCATGACTAGACTCGATGCATATGGAAAATCGAATATACGCTTTGGCAGATATTCGGTAAAGCGAATATGATGGCTTCGGCTTCGGCTTGAGCCGTAACAGTCCATGCAAAGCGGCACAAAGGAGATGAAAGGATGGAGACGGTGATGATGATCCAGGCAACGGAAATAGCCGCAGGGCAATGGCAGCGCTTTCGCGATGCACTGAAATCTGCTGACCTTCCATCAGACGATATTGATCTTCCTGGCCGAACCTTTTTTGAGTTCACGCTGGACAGTGAGACGGTCGCATGGGGAGGATTCGAAACGCATGGTACGGACGGGTTGCTGCGTTCTCTGGTCGTGGAGCCCGCATACAGATCGAAAGGGGTTGGAGCTGAAATGCTTCGAGTCATTGAAGCGATAGCCGCCGGGCAGGGAATCGCTCGATTTCATTTGCTGACAACAACTGCATCAGGCTTTTTTGAACGGCAGGGCTACGCACTGAACCAGCGAGGCTCTGCGCCGCCTCTGATTTCTCAGACGGAGCAGTTCAGGGGGCTTTGCCCTGGCTCGGCTTGCTACATGTGCAAGGCGTTACCGCTGGACGATGGCTGATTGTAGACGCTACCGATAACCTAGCAGCAGAAGGTTGGCCGATCATCCCATTGAGACGTTTGGCACCTGGATTGAGGTGTTGCTCGTCAGTAGATAGGCACGGCCCTCCGGAGTGCTGGCAGGTCGTGCTTTGTCGACCCGACCTTTACATGTGCGCGTACATACACATATAGTCGCTACATGACCTTATTACTGAACCGAACCCAGGCAATCGAGGCCGCCATAGAGTCGCTGGACGGTGCATTCTTCAAAGCCCTCTGTGAGCCACCGCGAATCGCAGTGCTGAAGCGCGTAATGCTACTAGGCCGTGCTGATGTCACTGAAATTGCGGCTGACTTACCTCAAGAGCGTTCGGTTGTGTCTCGCCACCTTCAGGTGCTACTAGAGGCGGGGATCGTTAGAGCCACTAAGGTAGGGCGCCAGATGTTCTATGAAGTGGACGGCCCAGCCATTATCAAGCGTCTAGAGGCCATCCTCATCCACACCAAAAGCATCGTTCCACTGTGCTGTCCAGGCGAAAAGGTCTGAGCCTTTTTTTGCATAAATACGTGCATGAGTGCGCATACATGAACATAAGCAGTCAGATGTTGGATGTTATTGTCATTGGTGCTGGCCAAGCAGGGTTGGCTACCGGTTGGCACCTGAAGCAGCACGGCCTCAATTTCCGCATTTTTGATGAGCAATCGCAGCCTGGGGGGAACTGGCGTAATTACTACGACAGCCTTGAATTGTTCTCACCAGCAGCATATTCCTCTCTTCCGGGGCTTCCTTTCCCTGGAGCAGCAGGCCACTACCCTACTAGAGATGAAGTCGTGCGTTACCTCGAACGGTATGCCGACTTCTTCCGGCTACCTATTCTCCAAGGGATTAGGGTCGCGAACGTAGGTCAGGAAGGCGAAGGATTTCGGATCACTGCAACGAACGGACAACGCTTTTGGGCGAGAGCGGTGGTCGTGGCCTCAGGAGCCTTCAGCCGTCCCTACGTGCCCGATATCCCTGGGCTCAAAAACTTCAGCGGCACTCAGCTTCACAGTGCTCATTATCGGAATGCAGAAGCATTTAGTGGACAACGCATTGTCGTAGTTGGCGCCGCTAACTCCGCTGTACAAATCGCTTACGATCTATCCAAAGTTGCAACCGTGACTCTGGCCACGCGAGAGGCGATTCGATTCGCGCCACAACGGATATTAGGAGCAGATTTTCATACTTGGCTGAAATGGACAGGCCTGGAGAAAACTAAGTGGCTAAACGATCAAAGCACGCCTGTACTGGACGACGGAACGTACAGAAAGGCTCTGAAATCCGGATACTTCAATCAAGCAGCAATGTTCTCCGAGGTCACTTCAACAGGCGTTATTTGGGCCGAAGGGCAGCATGAAACCGTTGATAGCCTGATTTTTGCCACTGGCTATCGTCCGAACCTGCCATTTCTCCAAGGCCTTCCAGTAATGGATGAGCAGGGACGAGTGGCGCAGCGCGACGGGCGAGCCGTTCATGTTCCAGGCTTGTACTTTGTAGGCTTGCCCAAACTACGCAACTTCGCCTCTGCAACCCTACGAGGCGTGGGGCCTGATGCCGAACAAATACTTCGGTATTTGCTAAAGCGAGTTCGTAATTTGGAAGCCGCCCCCACGCTCGTAACGCAAAACTGAGCAGCCTACGTCTGAAAAACACAAGAGTCCGTAGCTAGTGAAAAACCTAGAAAGCAGCCAGCAACCTATCAATAGATTCAGGCTTGTGTGGGCATTAGGAATCGCACAAATCCTCGCTTGGAGTTCGACCTATTACCTGCCAGCAGTTCTTGCGACACCAATCACCAAAGAAACAGGATGGTCAGTTACGAGCGTAGTAATTGGATTGTCATGGGGACTGCTGGTCGCAGGAGCTTGCTCGCCCATGGTGGGACGATGGATCGACCGAAATGGGGGACGCCCCGTGTTGGCAGCTAGCTCGTTATTGTTGGCGATGGGTATGCTGTTGATGGGCTTGGCCAGTAACTTGGCCGTTTATTACCTAGCATGGACGCTGATCGGTGCGGGCATGGCTGCTGGCCTTTATGACGCAGCTTTTTCGACACTCGGACGACTACTTGGCGACCACGCACGTGCCTCGATGACTGGTCTAACCTTGCTAGGTGGGTTTGCCAGCACCTTAGGCTGGCCACTGATCGCAGGCCTAGAGCACCAGATCGGGTGGAGGTACAGTTGCTTTGCCTTAGCCGCAATGCACCTGGTAGTTGGACTACCAATCCATCTTCTGACAATTCCCAGCGAGAAAGGCCCCCCAGCCGAATCTGCACCTCTTACAAGTCCCCCGTCCATTCCTAGTTCCAGCAAATTAACCAATCGCATATTCATCCTGCTGGCAGCGCTGCTGACATTCCAGTCGCTGGTTATTTCTTCCGTCTCAGTCCACCTACTTGATGTGCTAAAACTGCTTGGCATCGCAACTTCAACAGCACTGGCCATAGGAATGATGATTGGGCCATCTCAAGTCATGGCACGCCTTGCAGAGTTTTCGATTGGGCGAAACCTACACCCTACCTGGTCGGCTCGTATCGCCATCCTGCTATGCGGGGTGGGTATTGCGCTGCTGTTACCGGCCATCCCGTGGCTGGCCTTCGTAGCCTTGGCGCTTTACGGAGCAGGTAATGGAATTCTGACCATTGCTCGCGGAACATTACCCTTGGCTCTATTCGGCGCGGATGGCTACGGAGCACGTATGGGGCTGCTGGCTCGCCCGATGCTGATTGCCCAGGCTGTAGGCCCCGTAGCAGCAGCACTTGCTCTAGAAAGATTTGGATCAATTCCGCTGTTAGTTGGAATGTGCATTCTAGTAGCAATAAGCTTTATTACGAGCCTTGCTCTCCCTGCCAAATGACTGGCTAAATGGGATTAGTCACGTATGCCGTGATCAAGCCGCATAATCTCGTCATGGATAATTGTGAATCCCATAGGTGTGCACAGCACCCTGCAGGGTGTCTGACGGCCTACACCTACTACAGATCTTACAAGCCATCGCTGCGCCTTCTTTCGGCTTCCAAACACTTCAAGTGCGATTGAGAAGACCTGCTCGTAACGCGCCTGAAAACAGCGATGCCTAGCACTCCAGCAGCCGATCGGGGAGCGAACGCATCGCCCGACAATCCTAAGCTCATTCATGCTTCACCCTCTGGTGATACTGGTCTGGTCGCCCCTCGTACTCTGTGCAGGGGGCATCCTGGCAGGGCCACCTCGTGGCGCGGCCCTTTAGCTCAGACGCAACGCCTACCATCGAATTGAGGATCTGCTAGCAGCTACCTATCACTCAGCACTGATTGTGCAAAATGGGAAAGATTGGAAGCCCCGCCTCCATTCCTGCGCAACAGGTAACCCTTGATACCAACCTGGCCAGGCCCATCCCGATCACACCTTTCTGAGTCGCCAATCATGACAATCCGCCTCTGACCACTGAGCTCATTTTCTGGCCAGACATTGAGCAGATCGCAGGTGTGCTGGTAGATGGCGGCTTGCGGTTTCATAACACCAATGCGATAGCTGAAACCATAGGCCCCAAGGTGCGGGAAAATACTTTCCACTACGGGGCCGTAGGGCATGGCCAAGTTTGAACATACGGCCAGGCTCAGCCCTGCAGCTTGCAGTAGCCCAACGGCCTCAACCGCGTCTGGATAAGGCCGAATGCTTGCCAGTTCCTCCTCCAGGCATTGGTCGAGAAATGCAAGCTGGGAGGGCGAGATCTTGATACCAAAGTACAGCGCAGCCTCGCTTAGAGAAAGGCAACGGGTCATGATCGTTCGAATGTCATCAGCGCGAGGCAAGCGGCCTTGGCGTCGCCCTTCTCGCAGCAACTGCCGAAAGGGATGTGTCGGCTGTTGTATCTCGACCAGCGTTCCGAAGGCGTCAAAGATAACGGCATTGGTCTTCATCTGAGTTTCCTTCGCAGGTCAGCGTCCGCAAGACAGCCAGCCACTCTATCGAGAATCAAGTTCAACAACCAAAAAAACAAAGCTACCGAAGAGTAACGCCAAATTTTGAAAATTCATCCACCAGCGTTTTTCGACCCAGCATTTTCGGAAGCTTGAAGACGTTCCTGTACCCATACAACAAAAACATAGGAATAATGACAAGCCCAACTCCAAAGGTGGCCGTTGCAGCAATAATCCCAGCTGGAACCGCTGCTAGCGAAATAACCACACCCTTTATCAAAGTCGACCTTGCAATAATTCGCAGATCATCCAAATCGCACTCAACTTTCCCACCAGCCTTCTCAAAAGCGACAACAATTATCGATTTCTTTGAGGCATGCTTATAGTACCAAGTTCGCGGAACATCAGTCGCCAAAGCACCATGCTTCGCAAGATATTTCAGCATCACAACCTCTTTGAAATAGAGCGTAGCGCCGTGTTCATCTTCATATCTAACACGTCGATAGAGAGCGTCTAGATCACCGCTCGCTTGAGCATCATAGTTCTTAACAGTCAATGTCAATTTCTTTAACTCGGACATGCTTCTTCCCTTAAACACACATTAACTATTAATGGATTAGATGACGGTGGGGCCAAATGAAGCAGGCTGAGACAGCGTCCTTGACGACGCGAGGGCACTCAAGCAGCGACAGGCAATCGGCTGACCATGACGTAATGATCGTTGCCTGACACTGTCCGCAATAACGCCATGCCTTCGACCTCCGCTATCACCTCACTAGGGGGTGTGACAATTGTCATCCCATCAACCAGTTGCCCTGAAAGATCGCCATACACATACGCAACGAAACGATCGCCAACTTCAGCTGCATCTACCAGATACGCGTCCACTAGTGCACCCCAATCATGGGCCTGCGCAATCGCCAACTTAGCTGACACCAGACTGGGCAGTCGTATTCCGCCCTCAGCCGTCCAGTCCTGGGAATTACAACTCATGGATTCTCCATCACGTTCGAATTTGAAACCTACTCACTTACTGAAAAAAGCTAAACGCCGGCAGCCCTGTCAGTCTTCATACACTGACAACTAGGTCTGGCCGAAAGCCAGTTTCTTCATTGGGATAACCACGAGGATTACTCACAAACCGGATACCGTTAACCACCTCATCCACGGCTTCGTGGGTATGGCCAAAGATCCATAGATCGATCTTAAAATTCATCAGGCCATCCCAATTGTTGCCATAGGCTGCTCGCAAGTGAGGATCGGCTCCTTGGTCACTCACGAACTTCATAAGGGGCGGATGGTGAGTCACAACTACACGCTTACCGTTGAATGGCAGCGACAGCTGAGCCTCTAACCACTCCTTCGTCTCTCGATTTCTCGCGATCAGGTCATCAGGGCGCAAACGCCGATACTGTTCACCGACACGGATGGCGCGAAAGTCATTCAGTGAGTCACGAGCACACCAAGAAGCAGCTACTGGGTCTCCGGTTGCGGCCAGGCTTGTCCAAGCCGTAGCACAGAGAAACTGCACATCACCGTACTCTAAAACCTGATTTTCCAAGACGTGGACGTGCTCCTCAGCAGCGTCAAGCAGCTTGCTGTGGGTTCGATCTATATTCCCGCTGTAGTGCTCATGATTGCCCATGGCATATACGACAGGCGTGCTGAAGGTCAGGCTGGCCCATCTGGCCCCCCTGGACTTCACGTGGATGTCGCCGGCTAATACGACCACGTCACAGTCCACCACAGGGGGGACGAAATCGGCGAACTCACAATGCAGATCAGACAGTATATGAAGCTTCATCCCAAGCCTGCTGACGTCGACTTTCTAATAAATTGATCATTCCCTGGCCCGGTCGCTCGGACGCGGCGAGGCTGCCATCAGTATCCCAACGATAAACGATGATCGCCGTTATTACTAGCTTTCGATATTTATCGACGCACTACGCTGTGGCCCTATTCTTCGTTTTGAGCGCTCAGCATGCAGAACGAGATAGCAGCAATAGTCCGAGCTCTGCGCGACCTGAGAGGATCGGCTCAGGAGGAGCTTGCCGAGATCAGCTCCCAAGCCAATCTGTCGCGATTGGAGCAGGGGAAAACGCAGGTCTCTTTGGTCAAGCTGAGCAAGATCGCGCGCACCCTAGATTTCGACCTCGTGGCTCTCGTCGCGCTGTGTCAGGCCCTCCAGGATGGGTCATCACCTATCGATGTCATGGCCAAGGCTTCGAAGGATTTGGAGGGCTTCATAGCCCTGGGAGGCTTGCAGGGCCTGAAGAGGCACTGGGGCGCTGGTGAAGGGCTGGTAAAGCGCACGCGAGGCAAACCCAGCAGTCCAGACCGAATCCGAGCTGTGCTAGAGCTCAAGGCCAGTGGCATGTCGAAGGCGGAGGTGAGCCGGGTGCTTGCTATACCTGAAGCGAGTGTCAGGCGTTACTGGCTCAAGGATTTGCCGGGCTAACCTCTCAGAAGTCACGACTAGACTCTGTCTGAAAAAAGATGTCTCACACAGCCAGGAGAGTGTCTATGGCAATGCTTTCGCATGCCGAAATCATGGAGAGGTCAGGAAACGGTTCCCTGATCGAAGATTTGTTCACGCAGCGGCGGGACTGCTGGACTCCAGAGTTTCGCGCATTCACTGATCTTCTCGCTGAAATGCACAATAGAGGTCAGATCGACTTGGTGAGTGGCTTGTCACCGGACATCCTGAGCCGGTTTTCAGGCATGATGGGATTCCAAGGGCAGAGGGTCTATGAGGGGGTTCTGGGGAAGCTGGACATCAGCCTCTCAACCCTGATGGAAATTATTGAGCACTTACTTACTCCATTAGAGAATAGGCACGGTATCTCAAAGATACTCACGACCTGGTGCCACAGGCGGCGTGACCGAATTGCGCAGATGTTCGAGCTTGTCGAGGCCGATGAACAAATTTGCCAGAAGTTTCAGATACTGAAAGCTGCGATTTCAGAGGCTTGCCAGTTCGATGATGGACACCACGTGCAGCGTATCTACTCCTACCTGGAGCATGCGAATCCATCATACAGAATCCAGACGGCTCAAGGACTGAGGTACGCTCACTTCCAAGAGGAGGCGACGTGGCCGGCGACCCTTGACTTCTTGCGCCTAACCCTCGACCACGACCAAGCGGAGGAATTACGTGCAAGCGTATTGGAAGCCGTTCTCTGTTGGTTCGAGGTGGCCCCAGCAACCGCTCATCCCGTCATACAAGCCTTCATAGCGCAGATCACGCAATTTCTGACGCCAGCCGTCACCACCGAAATCGCGAAAACGCTCGGACACAACTCTAGGCACCTGCCACAACCTCTGTTCGACTCATTGCTTACCGTTCTTCAAAACGCTCGCCTGCAGATTGGCGATTGCAACTTTCTGGATACTCTTCTGGGGCATCTGATGAGGAGTGGTGAGTCTGGGCGGGTACGTACGTTTTTGGGGCGGCTGTTGTCCAAGCGTGACGAAACTTCAGAATATCGTCTTAGCCACTTTCAGGACGTAGTGCGAGAGCTGATGCAAGGCGATCCGGCGACCTTGAGCGCATGGGTCATCAGTTGGCTACGTACTGGCAATCATCGGCTATGCAGTGACGTCCAGCAGGGTCTCTTCTTTGGCCGAGAAGAACCCTACTGCTTCATCCCTGGAAGCGCGCCATTGACCTTGGAACCTTGGGAATATGGTTTTGTTGCCCGAAAGGCTGTTGGCTACTTGTTCAGTTATCCGACTTCCTTGGCGTCATTCCTTGTTCTACTAGGGGCATCTGCGCCGGCACATGAGCGCGAGGTCATTCGGGATCTGCTGTTTGACCCCGTTCTCATTAACTATCCAGATCTTGCTCACGGATGCCTTGCCGTGTCAGCCGACGCGAACGACTTGGCGGGTGGCATGGTGAAGAGTGCGCTGGGATTGTTCGATGTGTACTTAGCAGGAGTTAACAATGTTGGCGCGCTGAATGAGCTGAAGCCTCCTGCACTGCATAGGCAGTTGGAATATGAGCGGCACAGCGACCAGGTACAGCAAGCGGTTGACGAAGGCAGAAAGGCTTCGTTTTTCGCTGACATATTCGTAGAGCGGACGCTACTTCATGGTAATGGAGCCATAAGCTTGATACCCAAGCATGGAAAGCTTAAGCCCATAGAAACCGAAGCCACTCATTTTAGCCATAAACTTAATTTGCCCTGTCAATATTTCTACGAACCTGTCGCGTTGCACAGGCGAATATATTTATACAAGGTGGAGAGCAGACCGTGAATCTGGTTTTCAAACAATACGTTGCGGCACTGCGTGAGCGGGATGAGTTGGATGTTGTTTTGCCTGATCTGTTAAGCGAGTTGGGCTACAACGTGATATCTCGCCCTGGCAGAGGCACTGATCAAGCTGGTGTGGACGTTCTGGCGGTAGGGCCTGGCGACGCTAATGGTACAAAAAAGCTCTACGCATTCACCATAAAAAAAGGCGACTTGACGCGTGATGATTGGTCTAAAACGCATCAGTCTCTCAAGAGCTCAATAGACGACATTATATTCGTTTACTTTCGATCCCGAGTTCCTTCCCAGTACAAGCATTTGGAAAAGGTCATCTGTATTTGCTTCGGGGGTGATGTGGCTGAGCCTCTGCGAGACCGCTTGACTGGTCTGACCGAAGTCTACTCACAGCAGCATAATGTGACGTTTGATGAGTGGAATGGGGACAAGCTCGCGGAACTCCTCAGTACCGGAATTCTTCGAGAGCAACTGGTCAGTAAGAACCTGCGCAGCTGCTTTCAAAAGGCAGTGGCCATGCTCGATGAACCAGAGGTTTCATACCAAAATTTTTCTATTTTATTGAAGGGGCTGCTGCCTGATGAGCTATCAGATCGTAAGCGTTGTCTGAGCTCGTTCCGGCAGACGTATGTCTGTCTTTCTGTACTTTACGTATGGGCACGAGAGGCTGAGAATCTAGAAGCCCCATATAGAGCCAGCGAGCTTGCCATTCTATATGCCTGGAACTTCATAAAGACAAGATCAAAGGGCCTCAATTCGAAAAAGCTGCGTGACACCTTCCTAGAGCTTCTACACTTGCATTTTCGAATCTGGGATGAATACTACGGTGAGAAAATAATTCCCTTTGTGGGAAAGAAGCATGCTATTTCTGCAGCGGTACAGGGTAATAGCCCTGTTGATACCAACCTAAAGCTATTTGAAGTCTTGGGTAGGCTTGCTCAGCGGGGGCTCTGGAAGCTTTGGGAGGCAGGTCAAAAGGGTGTTAAGCCAGACCTTGAATCTCAACACCGGAGCGCCGCCAAGGCACTTGCAGATCATATTTTTTAACTGGTTGATAATAACGATTGCCTATTTAGTCCATGCACAGACATACAGTCAGTAGAAATTTCTACCGCATTGCTTTTTCTTTCCAATTATGACGAGTTTCGTGATTTTGTTCGGGACTACTGTCTTGTATCTCTGGATCATTACCAATTCGCGTACAGTTTTCATGATCGATACCCTACGCACATTTCCCGGTATCGCGATCTAATCTCTCATCCATTGGAGAAGACCGATCAATACCGACAATGGCACACGTCAGGGAGCACATTGATTCCCCTGCTGGTGCTCTGGGCGAGTATTGATGGGGCTAACGAAATGACTCAAGGCTTTGCGCAGTTCGCGAATGAGTCATTGCGGCACTGCAACCATCAGTTTTGGATGGTAAGTAACGATTCGGAAGGCCACCTCTACACTAATGATCAACGTCACGGTGCTACCTTCAGTGAGATCCCCATCACCGCCGATGGCGAGTTGGCGATGCAGAGGCTAGAAGCCGTCTGCGATGCCGATGCCGCATACCGCGCACTGTCCGTGATTGAGTCTGGACACCACCCCATTCTCGTTATGGCTTGTCGGCACTACCATCTTCCCCTTCCGCCCCAAAGTTGGGTTGGGGCCTTGAAGGCGTTGAGGTCGCCCAAGACACAGTAGCCTGGCTAACCTGTTGTCTTTCATGACAACCTGAGCACGATTGACCATTGGGTGGTACGCGGCATTTAAGCCCTCGCAAGTCGCGTGTGCACCAGAACGATATCCACGCATGTACAGATCGTACGCATCGAGCATTGCACTCTGTTCGTCTCGAAACTCTATCTGGCGGGCAGCGATGTCGCTAGACGCGAGGTGGATTGGCTATCTCAATATTACAGAAATCAGCGTGGACATCGCCGCAGCTATTGACGTCCATACCTAAGATGGCTACGGCCCCAGAGTGCGGGCTCAAAACCGTGTCCATACCCCTCATTGATGACCTTTAGACGTTGAGGGTGATGCGGCGTGCGGGGTACTGCAGCGCGCTGTTGAGAATGGCGCTGCGCACGCGGTCCTTGCTTTCCTTGACGGCGGTCTCCGGCAGGCCCACCAACGTCAGCGACGGCAAGCCATTGGCCATATGCACTTCGACCGTGACGGCAGGGGCTTCGACGCCGATCTGGGCGCGGCTGTGGACGATGGCGAGGGACATGCTCGATCCTTGAAATGGGCGACCGCTTCCTGCGGGTTTTTCAAGGGTAGACGAGGGAGGGGAGGATGCCGTGCGCAGGTTTTACAGAACGTATCCATGTAGGAGCGAGCTTGCTCGCGGAAAACGTCAACGATAACGCGGGGCTTCTGGATGCACGCGGCGTTCTCAGGTTTTTCGCGAGCAAGCTCGCTCCTACAGGGGCGGCGTGTTATTGCTCGCTGGGCTTCAACCGTGCTTCCAGCTCCGCCACCTTCGCTTCCAGGCTCTCCAGCCGTGCACGGGTGCGGGCCAGGACGACCATCTGGCTGTCGAATTCTTCGCGGCTGACCAGGTCCAGTTTGCTGAACCCGCTTTGCAGCAAGGCCTTGAACTGGCTTTCGATTTCATTGCGGGGCAGCGGGGTGTCGCCGCTGAACAGGCGAGAGGCGTGGCCGCTCAGGGCGTCGAGGAGGTCTTTGGGCGCGAGCATGGGAAACATTCCGGAAAACAGTTGGCCGGCAGTGTATCACGCAGTGCCTATAGTCTTTTTCATGTGCCCTGCGCACGGTTTTCGCGCATTGGCCTGAATGGTGGTGCACTGTTTTTGTGCGTATCCAGGCCGCTGCACGGGCCCATGGGTGGACGTAAGCCGGCAACGGATTGATTTCAGTGATTTTTACGGAGCTGGCAAGGTTTCTGCTTAGACGATCATGACCCATGCACTGATGCAGTCGCTGTGACGAATGCAGTGCGCTGACGGACCAGGGTACATGTTTCGTCACCAACGGTTAGCTGGCGTCGCAAAGGCAATTGCCGAGGCGACGATGCGTTACAAAGCCAGGCACTGCGCTTAGACTTGAGACGGGTTTGTTTTCCTGGGGCAAGTCCACCAATTCGGGAGAGAGTTTTCATGAAGCTAGTCACTGCCATCATCAAGCCGTTCAAGTTGGACGATGTACGCGAGTCACTGTCCGAGATCGGCGTGCAGGGCATTACCGTCACTGAGGTCAAAGGCTTCGGTCGGCAGAAGGGTCATACCGAGCTGTATCGCGGCGCGGAATACGTAGTCGATTTCCTGCCGAAGGTGAAGATTGATGTCGCCATTGACGACAAGGATCTTGATCGGGTTATCGAGGCGATAACCAAGGCGGCCAACACCGGCAAGATCGGTGACGGCAAGATCTTCGTGGTCAATCTGGAACAGGCTATTCGCATCCGTACCGGCGAAACCGATACCGACGCAATCTAAGCCGCCAAACCCCAACGCCCCAGGAGAAAACAATATGACTCTGCGTAAATTCGCAGGGCTAGGAGCCCTGTTGTCCATCGTAATGCCCAGCCTGGCCATGGCGGCAGACGAAGTGGCGGCTCCAGTCCTCAATTCCGGCGACACCGCCTGGATGCTGACAGCTACCGCGCTGGTGCTGTTCATGACCATCCCTGGCCTCGCGCTGTTCTACGGCGGCATGGTCCGCTCCAAGAATATTCTTTCCGTGATGATGCAGTGTTTCGCCATTACCGGTCTGATCAGCATCCTGTGGGTCGTCTACGGCTATAGCATTGCGTTCGACACGACTGGCATGGAGCAGGGCGTCGTCAACTTCAACTCGTTCTTCGGCGGCATGGGCAAGGCGTTCCTGGCGGGTGTCACTCCGTCCAGCATCACAGGCCCTGCGGCGTTGTTCCCGGAAGCGGTGTTCATCACCTTCCAGATGACCTTCGCGATCATCACCCCGGCGCTGATCGTCGGTGCGTTTGCTGAGCGCATGAAGTTCTCCGCCATGCTGCTGTTCATGGCCATCTGGTTCACCCTGGTCTATGCGCCGATCGCGCACATGGTCTGGAGCGGCAACGGCGGCCTGATGTGGGACTGGGGCGTGCTGGACTTCGCTGGCGGCACCGTGGTGCACATCAACGCCGGTGTGGCTGGCCTGGTAGCGTGCATCGTGCTCGGCAAGCGTAAAGGCTACCCGACCACCCCGATGGCCCCGCATAACCTGGGTTACACCCTGATTGGTGCCGCGATGCTGTGGATCGGCTGGTTCGGCTTCAACGCCGGCTCCGCTGCAGCGGCCAACGGCACCGCCGGCATGGCGATGCTGGTGACCCAGATCGCCACCGCTGCTGCGGCGCTGGGCTGGATGTTCGCCGAGTGGATCACCCACGGCAAACCAAGCGCCCTGGGCATTGCCTCTGGTGTGGTTGCCGGCCTGGTGGCCGTTACGCCGGCCGCCGGTACAGTGGGCCCGATGGGTGCCCTGGTGATCGGCCTGGCTTCGGGTGTGATCTGCTTCTTCTGCGCCACCAGCCTCAAGCGCAAGCTGGGCTACGATGACTCCCTGGATGCCTTCGGTGTGCACGGTGTCGGCGGTATCGTCGGCGCAATCCTCACCGGTGTGTTCGCGGCTCCGATCCTGGGTGGCTTCGGCACGGTGACCGATATTGCCGCACAGGTCTGGATCCAGGCCAAGGGCGTTGGTTTCACCGTGATCTATACCGGTATCGTGACCTTTGTGATTCTCAAGGCGCTGGACCTGACCATTGGCCTGCGGGTGACCGAAGAGGAAGAGGCTGTTGGCCTGGACCTGGCGGAGCACAACGAACGCGGCTACAACTTGTAAGTACGCTTGAAAAAACATGCCCGGCTTGCCGGGCATTTTTTTGTCTGGTATTTGCTGTCATGAACGCGTGTGAGATTTTTTGTGCCGAGTTTGTGATTGGATCCACAAAGTACTTTTCACTGTGCGAATGTCTTACAGGCATGTAGGCGTATTCGGCACTTTGTTTTTTCCCAGAGCGCGCTAGAATGCGCGCCGATGGGCGCATAACTGTAGGTGGCAACAGGCTCTGATTACTCTGCGGGCCAGGCCCCGGGTCATTTCAAGGGTAGCCTGTCGAGCCGCCAACTGAGTTTGCCGGTCAAGTCCGGCCACTTGGTGATGGGCACATGGCAAAGCGTTTATCTGGGCGAGCAGCGTGATCATGACGGTGCTCGTGAAGTCCTCGCCACTTTGCATGGTGATGGGGCATAAGCCACTGGTTATCCGGTGGACGTTGATTTTTTTCCGGCAGCCTTCGACAGATGGTGAAGCTGGGCTATAACTAATCTGCTTTTCGCAAGTCATGAGGTAGAACATGAGCGACGATGATCTGGAAAACGACGACCTCGAAGTAGGTGACGACGATGAAACCGAAGAAGGTCTTGAGGCGGCTGCCGAAGACGTAGCTGACGACGACGGCGGCGATGACGCGCCGGCCCCGACAGCCAAAGGCAAGGCCAAGGCTGCTGTGTCGGTTGACGAGTTGCCGAGCGTTGAAGCCAAGAACAAAGAGCGCGATGCGCTGGCCCGTGCGATGGAAGAATTCCTCGCCAAGGGCGGCAAAGTGCAGGAAGTCGAGGCCAACGTGGTGGCAGATCCACCGAAAAAGCCGGATAACAAGTACGGCAGCCGTCCTATCTGAGGTCGGTTACTTGCTTGCTGAAAAAGCCCGCCGTCGCTGCGGGCTTTTTCATGGGCGACTCTTTTTCTGCGGTGATGACTTCTGTAGGAGCCGGCTTGCCGGCGAAGATCGTCAACGATAATGCGGGGTGCCTGACGTCACGCGGTGCTCTCGGGTTTTTCGCCGGCAAGCCGGCTCCTACAGTTATTTCCAGCTGTGGAGCAGTGAGGGCAGCTCGGTCAAGCTACGAATCTGCGCATCCGGCAATTTCTCGCCTTCCCAGGCCTTGCCCGTCGGGTTGAACCACACTGCCCGCAGCCCCGCCTGCTGTGCCCCGGCGATGTCATCACCCGGGTGATCGCCAATATGCACCGCCGCACTGGCCTCCACCCCGCCCCGCTGCAATGCTTCCTGAAACAAGCGCACATCCGGCTTGGCGATGCCGATATCTTCGGCCCGCAGGGCAAAGTGGAAGTAATCCGCCAGGCCCACGCGCTGTACATCGGCGTTGCCATTGGTGATCACCCCCAGCAGAAAGTGCTGGCGCAGGGCATCAAGCATTGGCTCTGCTTCCGGGAATACCGTGAGCTGGTGTCGCGCGTGAATGAACGCCTCAAAGCAGGTATCGGCCATTTGCGTAGCTTGCGGTTGTGGGTAACCGGCCTCTTCAAAGGCGTGCATCAGCACCCGGTGGCGCAGGATGCTGATCCGGTGTTTGAGCTCGGGATGACGCTGCAACACCTGCTGGCGCAGGCTGGCGAAATGCTCCAGGGAAAAGTCGCCGACCTTGGACGCATGGGTGGCCAGCCATTGGCGCATCGATGCTTCGGCGCTGATGATGACGGGGACGTTATCCCACAGGGTATCGTCCAGGTCGAAGGTGATTAGCTTGATGCTCATGAGTCGCCGCCTTTAACGCGTTTGGCCCGTGGATGGGCGCTGTCGTACACCGTCGCCAGGTGCTGGAAGTCCAGGTGGGTGTAGATCTGGGTGGTCTTGATATCCGAGTGGCCGAGCAGTTCCTGCACTGCGCGCAAGTCTTGTGACGATTCCAGCAGGTGGCTGGCAAAGGAGTGCCGCAGCATGTGCGGATGCAGGTTTTGCCCCAGCTCTCGCTCGCCGGCGGCCTTGACCCGTAACTGAATGGCTCGTGGCCCGAGGCGTCGGCCTTGCTGGCTGACAAACACCGCAGCGTCCGGCGGATTGCTCAATGCCCGCAGGGGCAACCACACCAGCAGGGCATCCCGGGCCTTTTTGCCGATGGGCAGCACGCGGGTCTTGCTGCCTTTACCGTGTACTTGCACCAGGCCATCGGCCAGGTCCAACTGATCGAGGTTGAGGCTGGTCAGCTCCGACAGGCGCAGGCCCGAAGAGTAGAACAGCTCCAGGATCGCCTGGTCACGGTGCGCCAGGAAGTCATCCTCGACCGCGCCATCGAGCAGTTGCAGGGTGCGGTCGGCATCCAGGGTCTTGGGCAGGCGGCGTTCGCCCTTGGGCGGTGCCAGGCCGTTGGCCGGGTCGTGATCGCACAGGCCTTCGCGGTTGAGGTAGTGATAGAGGCCGCGCACCGCCGACAGCAGGCGCGCCAGGCTGCGCGAGGACTGGCCTTGCTGGTGCAGGCGGGCAATCAGGCTGCGCAGGCCCTGGATATCGAGGGCCTTCCAGCTGCCGATCTGTTGTTTCTCGCAGAACGCCAGGACCTTGTTCAAGTCCCGCCGATAGGCCTCCAGCGTATGGGGAGACACCTGGCGCTCGCTGCGCAGATGAGCGCAGTAGGCGTCCAGTTGTCGTTCCATGGCTAGCGCACCGCGCGCAGGGCGGTGGTGAAGCGCGGCAGGCTGCGGCTCAACACTTCGGCAATGTAGGTCAAAAACAGCGTGCCTACGGTGCTCTTGTAGTGCTGCGGATCACGGCTGGCGATGGCCAGGACACCGTGCAAGCCTTGATGGCTGAGGGCGACCACCGCGGTAGAGCCGATCTGCACGCGCTGGTCCTCGCCAAACAGGAAGTCCAGCTCATGCTCACGCAGGGTGCCGCTGATGGTCTTGCCTTCCGACAGCAGGCCACCAATGGCGGTCTGCGCCTCGCTGCCCTTGACCCAGCGCCCAACCGGCATCGGGTTGTCGCTGAACAGGATCAGGCTGACAAACGGCACCTGGAAGTCCTGACGCAGGCTGTCTTCGACGGCAATGGTCAGGTCTTCCAGGCTGCCTGCATCCAGCAGCGCCAGGATCAGGCGGCGGGTCTTGTCGAACAGACGGTCGTTGTCGCGGGCCACGTCCATCAGCTGCGAGAGTCGATGGCGCATTTCGATGTTGCGCTCGCGCAGGATTTTCATCTGCCGTTCCACCAGCGACACGGTATCGCCGCGCTGGTGGGGAATGCGCAAGGCCGGCAGCAGTTCTTCGTGTTCGACGAAGAAGTCCGGATTAGCCTCCAGGTAAGCGGCGACGGCCGCTGCCTCCAGGCTTTCGCAAGGGGATCCTTCGGGCTGCTTGGCGGGTGCCTGGGGCTTATCGGTCATTGGCGAGGCGCTCTCATAGACGGACTTGTCCTTCGTATACACGGGATGCCGGGCCGGTCATTTTCACCGGTTGGCCTGGGCCTGCCCATTCGATGGACAGGCGTCCGCCGGGCAGGTCGATCAGCAGTGGCGAATCCATCCAGCCCTGGCTGATCGCAGCCACGGCAGCGGCGCAGGCGCCAGTGCCGCAAGCCTGGGTTTCCCCGGCGCCGCGCTCCCACACACGCAATTGCGCACGGGAGCGGTCGATGACCTGCAGGAAGCCGACGTTGACCCGTGCCGGAAAGCGCGGGTGATGTTCGATCTTCGGCCCCAGTTCATGCACCGGCGCATTGTTGATGTCGTTGACCCGCAGCACGGCATGGGGGTTGCCCATGGACACGGCTGCCACCTCGACGACAGTGCCGTCGACATCCAGCGGATAACTCAGCGCCTGGGCGTCAGCCTGGAACGGAATATCGGCTGGCACCAGGCGCGGGGCGCCCATGTCGACGCTGATCTGGCCGTCACTGCGGATATCCAGCTCGATAATGCCGCTTTTGGTCTCGACGCGAATCTGCCGTTTGGCGGTCAGGCGCTTGTCCAGCACAAAACGGGCGAAACAACGCGCACCGTTGCCGCACTGTTCCACTTCGGAACCGTCGGAGTTGAAGATCCGATAACGGAAATCCACCTCCGGGTTGCTCGGCGCCTCGACGATCAGCAACTGGTCGAAGCCGATGCCGGTATGGCGGTCGCCCCACAGCTTGGCGTGCTTGGGCAGGATGTGCGCGTGCTGGCTGACCAGGTCAAGGACCATGAAGTCATTGCCCAGGCCGTGCATCTTGGTAAAACGCAGCAGCATGGGATTACTCCGGCAGCAGGCTTTCGCCAGCAAACAACTCGGCTACCGTCTCGCGGCGACGCACTTCAAACGCTTGATCACCGTCCACCAACACCTCGGCGGTACGCCCGCGGGTGTTGTAGTTGGAGCTCATGACAAACCCATAGGCACCGGCCGAATGCACGGCCAGCAGATCGCCTTCTTCCAGGGCCAGTTCACGGTCCTTGGCCAGGAAATCGCCGGTCTCGCAGATCGGGCCGACGATGTCATAGGCGCGGGCAACGCTTGCGCGCGGCGTCACGGCGGTGACATTCATCCAGGCCTGGTACAGCGCCGGGCGGATCAGGTCGTTCATCGCCGCATCGACGATGGCGAAATCCTTGTGTTCGGTGTGCTTGAGGTACTCGACCTGGGTCAGCAGCACGCCCGCATTGGCGACAATATAGCGGCCCGGCTCAAACATCAGCGTCAGGTCGCGGCCTTCGATGCGCTCGCGCACGGCCTGGATATAGTCGGCAATCAGCGGCGGCTCTTCATCGCGATAACGCACGCCCACGCCACCACCGAGGTCGATGTGGTGCAGGTAGATGCCGCACTCACCGAGGCGGTCGATCAGTGCCAGCAGGCGATCGAGGGCGTCGATGAACGGTGGCAAAGTGGTCAATTGCGAGCCGATATGGCAGTCCACACCCAGCACTTCCAGGTTTGGCAACTGGGCGGCACGGATGTACACGTCTTCGGCGTCGGCAATGGCGATGCCGAACTTGTTTTCTTTGAGACCGGTGGAAATGTACGGGTGGGTGCCGGCATCGACGTCCGGGTTGACGCGCAGGGAGATCGGCGCGCGCACGCCCATCTCGGCGGCTACCACTTGCAGGCGCTCCAGCTCGTCGGTGGATTCGATGTTGAAGCAATGCACGCCTACTTCCAGGGCGCGGCGCATGTCTTCGCGGGTCTTGCCGACACCGGAGAACACAATCTTGTCGGCCTGGCCGCCAGCGGCCAATACACGCTCCAGCTCACCACGGGACACGATGTCGAAACCAGCGCCCAGGCGCGCCAGGACATTGAGCACGCCGAGGTTGGAGTTGGCCTTGACCGCGTAGCACACCAGGTGCGGTACGCCGACGAGCGCATCGGTAAAGGAGCGGTATTGCGCTTCGATGTGGGCACGGGAGTACACGTAGGTCGGGGTACCGAAGCGTTCGGCAATCGCGGACAGCGCCACGCCTTCCGCGAACAGCTCGCCGTCCCGGTAGTTAAAAGCGTCCATGATGTTCCCTTAGTTGGTGTCGTGCTTGTGCGCTTTGGATTGCGACGTTTGCGCCTGTTCATTCGGGTCTTTGCTGTCATCGGGCAGGTACAGCGGGCCTTTTTGACCACAGGCACTGACGAGGCAAGCGACCGCGACGAGCGCAGCAAGGGAAGAGATCAGGCGCTTCATGGCTAAATCCTTGAATATGCATTAATTGCGCCCGAGTATACCGACCACCCGCCAGCTTGCCTATGCGCCGGGACACCCGTCCGGCGGGGCTTTGCCGAGTATGTCGTGAAGTGGCCTACATCAATCGCGGATATTTCACGCGGCTGACGGGAATGAAATCGGTATCCTTTGCAATCATCATGGCGCGTCCGTATCGTGCGCCGCTTGAGCGTGAGTAGACACTTTTTGAGGTTCCCACCATGAGTTTGACCGAAGCCCGCTTCCACGACCTGGTCGATGCGACCCAGCAAGCGCTGGAGGATATTTTCGACGAGAGTGGCGAAGACCTGGATCAGGAGAACTCCGCCGGTGTGCTCACCGTCAAGTTCGAAAACGGCAGCCAGTTGATTTTCAGTCGCCAGGAGCCGCTGCGTCAGCTCTGGCTGGCCGCGCGTTCCGGTGGTTTCCACTTTGACTACGACGAAGAAAGTGGCCACTGGATGTGTGACAAAACCGAAGAGCAGTTGGGCGAAATGCTCGCGCGCCTCGTCCAGGAACAAGCCGGCGTCGAGCTGGATTTCGACGAGATCTGATTGTGACTCAGCCCGCACCCGCCCGAGCGCCCAAGCCGCTGTTCAGCAATGTCAGCCCGGCAGTGCCGTCACCTTGTATCAGTTTGTGTCGGCTGGATGAGCAAAAAGTCTGCCTTGGCTGCTTCCGACACGTGGAAGACATCCGCGAATGGCGCTCCGCTGACGATCAGCGGCGCCGCGTGATTGTCGCCCAGGCCGAGCAACGTAAGGCCGGCGCCTGACCTTCAGGCCGGCCCATCTTGTTTATTTGTTGTGCTGTGGTAGTGTCCGGGTACGCCTCAACTCATCGAGGTCCGTGAGAACCCCGCCTTTTCCTGGCGGGGTTTTGCTTTTTTGTGCAGAAAAAAAGGAGACTGCCGCAATCATGACTGCACCTTCCATCATCCTCACCCGTCTCGATGTGCAACGTCTTGAGCAACTGATCGACCGTATGGACGACAAATTGCCAGGCGTCATCGCCCTGCAAGCCGAACTTGACCGCGCTGACGAAGTGGTCGGCCACGATGAAGTGCCTGCCGGTGTCGTGACCATGAACTCCAGCGTCCATTGCCGTGAGCAAAGCAGCGGCAAGGACTATCACCTGACCCTGGTCTACCCCAAGGATGCGAATGCCGACGAAGGCAAAATTTCGATCCTGGCCCCGGTGGGCAGTGCGTTGCTGGGCCTGCAAGTCGGCCAGCATATCGATTGGCCAGCCCCGGGCGGCAAGACCCTCAAGCTTGAGCTGCTGAGTGTCGAAGGCCAGCCCAAGGACGGCGGCGCGTTCCCACTCTAAACCTGGTTCAACGCCTGGTTGAGCGCCTGCTCCAACTCGGCCTTGTAGCGCAGGTACAGATTGCTCGGGCTTTGAACATCACCGAGCAGGCCGGACAGGTCCAGATCGGTGATGTAGCAACGATAGCGCTCGGTTTCCCGGCGCTGCCCGACGATCTCCTGGGCGACGACTGCAAACAGTTGGTCGCCAAATTCCAGCTCGCAAAACTCCCGCTGATTGCAGTACAGGGTAATCCTCACCTGCCCTGGTGCGCCCTTGCCGATAATTGCCTGCACGTCGTAGAACGGTTTGTTGGCCGGCGTCTGGGGCGCAGGTCGTGGCTCGACCCGCCGGGCGCGGCCGCCTGCCGATGACAGTTGGTAATACAGCACCTGCACAGCCCCCAGTGGCTGCTGCGGGTCCAGCGGTGACAGCGCGTCACGCCGATAAATGACCGATTGCAGGAAACGTTGCAATGGCACCAACAGGCTCTGTTCATCGTGAAACGGCAGGCGTTGTTGCCAGAGCGCATTGAACTCGTCGAGCACGTACAGCTCGGCGAAGCCCTCGTTGATGCGATAAAACACTTGCACACAATCGGCCTGGCCCATGGGCAGCAAGGCTGCCAGGTCGTGGTCTTCGAGGGCCATGGCATCCAGGTGCAGCGGGCTGTAGCTGGCCAATTCTTCGCTGAGGTAATCCACCAGCGCCTGCTGGCTGGCCAGTGGCACATGAGTGGCTTGCCCTGGGGCCAGTTCCATGACGTGATAATGCTGTTGCACCTGGATCAGGTAGCGGTGGTTGAGCTGGCTGAGCATCAGGTTTTGCGCGGTATCGAAAATCTCTTCCACACGCTGGGCAATGAACTGTGCCCGGTTGTGGCAGAAACAGCGCACCCGCAGCCGTGGCAGTTGGTTGCGCGGCAACTGGTTCAGATAGTCGCGCAGGCAGTCGAGCAGGGCGTGGGGCCCGTCGTAGCGGCTGACCATCACCTCGTTCCAGCTGTTGAGCGTCACCTGATCCAGGGTCAGCACCAGGTTTTCCCTGACGCCGGCGTAACTCAACGAGTCGGTGCGCTCGGTGGTCATCAGGATATTCAAATCGCGGTGGTGCTTGAGCGGGTCGACACCGACGTTGACCAGCAACAGCACTTCATCGGGTATCGCTGTGCGCAGCAAGCGCTCTTCATCGACCGTGGTCAGGGGCAGGGCGACGGTTTGTTGCAGGCTGCCCAGCAGGTTGAACAGCTCGAACTCGCTCAAGTCGCTGGTGCCTGGGTGCAAGGCCAGGCGGGTGCTGCTGTCGATCACACCGTTGCGATGGCACCAGGTGAGCATCTCCAGCAGGTCACGGCTGCGCTTGATCGGGGCAAAGTGTTCCCATTCCAGTGCGGTCAGGCTGCCGTTGTACAGGCCCCAATGGGACTGGCCCGGCTCCTTGCGGTTGGGCGAGTGGACCAGGGTGAGGGTGTCTTCGGCCAGGTCCGGGGCAATCCCTGGGTTGATGAACTCGACTTTGCCGGCCTTGCGTTCAAAGGCGGCGTACAGGCGCCGGCCCAGCACATTGAGGTCGCGTTTGTTGATCAGGCTGACGGTCTGCTCGGTGCGGGCGAACTGGGTCAGGAAGCGATAGCTGTAATTGAGCTCGTTGACCAGCGCGCGGCGCTCGGACGCCACCTGGCGCACTTTCCACTGGCTGCGGCTATCGAGCAGGGCCAGTTGTCGCGGGTCCCAGCCCCATTCATTGGCCAGGCGCTCCAGCAGCGCACGTTGCCACCCGGTGGTGCGCTGGCCGGTGGTGAGCTTGCGGTTGACCTTCAGGTACAGGCTGCGCCGCACCAGTTCCAGGCGCTCGGGCTCGTTGCGGCCCAGCAGGTATTCCTCGATACGCCGATAGACCACGATGTACGGGTCCAGCTCATCCAGATCCAGTTGGTTGGCGAACACCGCCCGTTTGAAGCGCAGGCTCAGGCACTGCACCTTGGGGTGCTCGCTGGCATACACCTCGGTCAGCAACAGCTTGAGCACGGACTTATAGGGCGACTCGATGCCCTTGAACAGTTGCCACAAACCGGCGCCGATGAATTCTCCTGGTGGAATATGAGCCAGATGCCCGAGGTCGAGGGTTTCGTCGGCGCGGATAAAACGTTTGGAAACCAGCGCGTGGGTAAATTCGGCATAGCGCGCTTCTTCGTAGACCGGTACCAGCCACCAGATCGGCGTGCGTCCGGCCAGCCAGATTGCGGTGCGGTAAAACTCGTCCAGCAATAGATAGTGCTGGCTGGTACCGCAGTCATCCGAACTGAGCTGGGTATCGCGACCACCCTGTACAAAACGCTTGGGTTCGATCAGGAAAAAGTGCGCCTCGGCCCCCATGCTCAGGGCCCAGGTCTCCAGCAACTGGCATTTCTTGCGCAATTCGCCCAGTTCGACCTCGTCCAGGTCTTCGGCGTGGCAGACCCAGACGTCCATATCGCTCTGGTCGGCTTGGGCCAGTGTGCCGAGGCTGCCCATCAGAAACAGACCGTGGATCGGGGTTGGCGAGTTGCCGTGGCGTGGCTTGTAGGAAAACGAGCGGGTCAGGCGTTGGGCTTCGGCCAGGACCTGGGCGTCCGGTTCAAAATTCGACAGCCCGGCCGGGGTACTGCCCGAGACATAGCCCGGCAGCAGCGGGTGATTGACGTGGAAAAACAACGGCAGCAGCGCCAGCACGCTTTGCTGGCGCGGGGTCAGTCCTTCGACGGCACGGGCCATGCGGCCTGCGTTGAGGGTCAGGAAACGCGCGCGCAGTTGGGCCAGTACCTTGCGGTCAATGCCTTCATCCAAGTCAGGGCGGATTTCATGGGTACTGGTCATGTCGAACTCAATGGCTCGCAGGGCCCGGCGTGGGCAGCCGTGTAGGAGTTTACAGACAGAATCGTAGGAGGTTTAAGAGGAATCTGTTTTTGACGTCAGAATTTTATCGCGGGCGCAGGAGTGCCCGCGGAATCCATGAACAGAGGATCCCGTGGGCGATACGAGGTATCAAGCGGCTTCTTTGGTGGTCGCGGTGGTCAGAATCGTCAGCAAGGTCTGGGCTTGTTCGGCAGCGTCACGACCCAGGCTGGTCAGGTAGCCGCCATCTGGCTGGTCGATCAGTTTTTTCTCGAACAGGCGCTTGGCAGCAGCAATGGCAGTTGGAGCGGCGGTCTGGTGGACTTTCAGACCTTCATGAGTGCTATCCAGGGGGAAAAGTACAAGGATTTCCAGTTCGGCAACCAACTCAGGGGTATACGACATAAGGACTCCAGACGTTCTAGGAATTGTCAGACGCTAGCAGAGCCTAAGGTGAACGTACTTGAGCGAACTGTCCAGTGTGTAGGCGCGAGCTTGCTCGCGAAAAGCGCTAACGTTGACGCGGGGCAGTTGAGTAACCGCAGCGCGCTCAGGTTTTTCGCGAACAAGCTCGCTCCTACAAGGGCAGGGTCACTGGTTTTCGGGCGGCAGCTCTGGCAGTGCGCGCAGCGCCGTTTCATACCAATCGGTATTGAACGGGCGGTCTTCTTCCAGCATCGCGTCGATTTCGACGGCCAGCACGTGGGCCATCAGGTTCAGGATGTCTTCGCGCTCGTAGCCCACCAGGGTCAGCTTGTTGAACGTGGCCTTGGCCGCAGGCGGGTTGTCGCTTTCGATCTGGTTTTCGATCGCTTGGGTCAGGGTGGACTCGGCGAACTCTTCTTCGTCGTTGTCGATATCGGTTGGCTCGCTCATGGCAGCCTCCTGTCAGGAAAGGGCGCCAGTTTACCTCCATTCAGCCAGGTGATGCTGCTGGTCAGGTGGCTCATCACGATCTATAACCTACCCAGCCAACCCCCTGCACGGCCTGGAGGCTTTGTGATGCTCAAGCTCTACGGATTTTCGGTCAGTAACTACTACAACATGGTCAAGCTGGCGCTCCTGGAAAAGGGCTTGCCCTTCGAGGAAGTGCCGTTTTATGCCGGGCAAACCCCCGAAGCCCTGGCGGTGAGCCCGCGCGGCAAGGTGCCGGTGCTGAAGGTCGAAAAAGGCTTCATCAATGAAACCAGCGTGATTCTCGAATACCTCGAACAGACACAGTCGGGCCCGGCCCTGCTGCCTGGCGATGCGTTCCAGCGTGCCCAGGTGTTGGCGTTGTGCAGGGAAATCGAGTTGTACATCGAACTGCCAGCCCGCGCGTGTTATGCCGAGGCGTTCTTTGGCATGTCGGTGCCAGAAGCGATCAAGGACAAGTCCAGGGCCGAGCTGCTGCTGGGGATTGCGTCGCTGGGGCGCCACGGCAAGTTTGCGCCGTATGTGGCGGGGGAGAGTCTTACGTTGGCCGACTTGTACTTCCTGTACAGCGTGGACTTGGCGTGTGCGGTCGGTGGGAAGCTGTTTGGCCTGGATCTGTTGGCTGAGTTTCCGCAGGCCAAGGCCTTGCTGAAGAAGCTGCAAGACATGCCTAACGCCCAGCGAGTGGCGGCGGACAAGGAGGCGGCGATGCCAGCCTTCATGGCGATGATCGCGGCGAAGAAGTAATAACGGTGGGAGCGGGCTTGTGTGGGCGCTGGGCTTGCCCGCGATGCAGGCACCTCGGTGTGTCAGTGACACTAAGGTGATGCTATCGCAGGCAAGCCAGCTCCCACATTTTGACCGAGTTGTATTGGAGGCCCCGGTCAAAGGTGGGAGCTGGCTTGCCTGCGATGCTTTTAGCGGCTGGCGAGCAGTGCCTGGCCGCGCGCAGCGGCGGCCTTGACCTGGGCCGGTGCGGTGCCGCCGATGTGGTTGCGGGCATTCACCGAACCTTCCAGGGTCAGCACCGCGAACACGTCCTGCTCGATCTGGTCGCTGAACTTACGCAGCTCTTCCAGGCTCATTTCCGCCAGATCCTTGCCGGTGTCCACGCCGTATTTCACAGCATGGCCAACGATTTCATGGCAGTCACGGAACGGCAGGCCACGGCGCACCAGGTAGTCCGCAAGGTCAGTGGCGGTGGAGAAACCGCGCAGGGCCGCTTCACGCATGATCGCGTGCTTGGGCTTGATCGCCGGGATCATGTCGGCAAACGCGCGCAGCGAGTCGCGCAGGGTGTCGGCGGCGTCGAACAGCGGTTCCTTGTCTTCCTGGTTGTCCTTGTTGTAGGCCAGGGGCTGGCCCTTCATCAGGGTCAGCAGGCCCATCAAGGCACCGAAAACACGGCCGCTCTTGCCACGAACCAGCTCTGGCACGTCAGGGTTTTTCTTTTGCGGCATGATCGAGCTGCCGGTGCAGAAACGATCCGGCAGGTCGATGAACTGGAACTGCGCGCTGGTCCACAGCACCAGTTCTTCGGAGAACCGCGACAAGTGCATCATCGCGATGCTGGCCGCGGCGCAGAACTCAATGGCGAAGTCACGATCCGACACGCCGTCCAGGGAGTTGCCGCCCACGGCGTCAAAACCCAGCAGTTGCGCGGTGTATTCGCGGTCGATCGGGTAGGTGGTGCCCGCCAGCGCGGCGCTGCCCAGCGGCATGCGGTTGGCGCGTTTGCGGCAATCGACCAGGCGCTCGTAGTCGCGGCTGAGCATTTCGAACCAGGCCAGCAGGTGGTGGCCGAAAGTCACGGGCTGCGCGGTCTGCAGGTGGGTGAAACCGGGCATGATGGTGTCCGATTCACGCTCGGCCTGTTCCAGCAGGCCTTTTTGCAGGCGGGTGATTTCGCCCAGGATCAGGTCGATTTCATCGCGCAGCCACAGGCGGATATCGGTGGCCACCTGGTCGTTGCGGCTACGTCCGGTGTGCAGCTTCTTGCCCGTCACGCCGATACGGTCAGTCAGGCGGGCTTCGATGTTCATGTGCACATCTTCAAGGTCCACGCGCCAGTCGAAGGTGCCAGCCTCGATTTCGCCACGGATGGTGGTCAGGCCATCAATGATGCTGTCGCGCTCGGCATCGGTCAGCACGCCGACCTTGGCCAGCATGGTGGCGTGGGCGATGGAGCCCATGATGTCGTGGCGATAGAGGCGCTGGTCGAAGGTGACGGAGGCGGTGAAGCGCGCGACGAAGGCGTCGACGGGCTCACTGAAGCGGCCGCCCCAGGACTGGTTGGTCTTGTCGGTGCTCATGGATTCGCTCGTGATCTGCTTAAAAGAGGGCATGAAAGTGTGCCGTCGATAATAACAGGGTTGCCCGTGGAGGCGTTGATACGCCGCATCGGCATTTTTATTTGTTTGATGGATGGCAAAGTGCCTTGCCGTCGACCGCGTCCGGGATGAGACTGGAGGCAGGATTGCACAAGGGCTTTAACGCGGGCGATTCCTGAGGTAAACATGGGGTGTTTATTGAAACGATATTTGACGATTGAGCTATATCGTCTTCATGAGCGTCTACAGTTCCACTGACAGGGGTGCAGTGCACCATTGCCGGGTGGTGAAGTCGAACTCCAGGCTAACCATAAAGTAGAGGGGGTGTTCATATTGTGTATCAGCAAACCCTATGACGATGCCCTGCGGTATCGGGCTTCTGGCGGTATTGAGCAGGTCCGGGTAAATATTGGTGCCGCTCTCGGGGCACTTTTTGCCGCTCCCGCTAGTCTTAGCGTGGATCGCCGTGACGGAAGTCACCGCACCTGTCTACGCTATCCTTGTGCGAGACTCACGCAGGAATCCAGCGCAATATGAATGTCCTGATCGTTGATGACGAACCCCAAGCCCGCGAGCGACTGAACCGTATGGTCAGTGAGCTTGAGGGATACACTGCCCTAGAGCCGAGCGCCGCAAGTGGCGACGAGGCCTTGACCTTGATCGAAAGCTTGAAGCCGGATGTCGTGCTCCTCGATATCCGCATGCCGGGCCTCGATGGCTTGCAGGTAGCCGCCCGGTTGAGCGAGCGCGAGTCGCCGCCAGCACTGGTGTTGTGCGCCACCGAGGAGGAATTTTCCTCGGATGCCCTGGCGGCCAGTGGTGTCAGCTTCCTGGTCAAACCGGTCTCTGCCGATGCAGTGCTCAAGGCCTTGAAGAAGGCGGAGCGACCCAATCGCGTCCAGCTTGCCGCCCTGACCCAGCCCGCAGCGCAAAGTGGCAACGGCCCGCGCAGCCACATCAGCGCCAGGACCCGCAAGGGCATTGAGCTGATTCCTGTGGATCAGGTGGTTTATTTTATTGCCGATCACAAGTACGTGACCTTGCGTCACGAGCACGGTGAAGTGCTGCTCGATGAGCCGCTCAAGGCCCTGGAAGATGAATTCGGCGAGCGCTTCGTGCGTATCCACCGCAATGCGCTGGTGGCCCGCGAGCGCATCGAGCGCCTGCAGCGCACGCCCCTGGGGCATTTCCAGTTATTCCTCAAAGGGCTTAACGGCGACGCGTTGATCGTCAGCCGGCGCCATGTCGCAGGTGTGCGCAAGATGATGCAGCAGCTTTAGCCCAAGGGTTGCGGCGATGTTCATGTCCCATATCCCGGTGCGATGCGGCCAGGGAGGCCCCGCACTTGCTGATTCAAATCAAGGCGCTTGTGCCTGAGCTGTTATTATCTGCCGTATCTATTCAGTACGGATTGATCCATGTCCTCTCGCGAAATCCGCATCGCCACCCGTAAAAGCGCCCTGGCCTTGTGGCAGGCCGAATACGTCAAAGCCCGCCTTGAGCAGGCCCATCCGGGCCTCACGGTGTCCCTGGTACCCATGGTCAGTCGCGGCGACAAGCTGCTCGACTCGCCGCTGTCGAAAATCGGTGGCAAGGGCCTGTTCGTCAAGGAGCTGGAAACCGCCCTGTTGGAGAATGAAGCCGACATCGCCGTGCACTCGATGAAAGACGTGCCGATGGATTTTCCTGAGGGCCTGGGCCTGTATTGCATCTGCGAGCGTGAAGACCCGCGTGATGCCTTCGTGTCCAATACCTACGCCTCCCTGGATGAGCTGCCGCTGGGCAGCATCGTCGGCACCTCCAGCCTGCGTCGCCAGGCGCAACTGCTGACCCGCCGCCCAGACCTGCAAATCCGTTTCCTGCGGGGCAACGTCAACACTCGCCTGGCCAAGCTGGATGCCGGCGAGTACGACGCGATCATCCTGGCTGCAGCCGGCCTGATCCGCCTGGGTTTTGAGGATCGCATCACCTCGGCCATCAGTGTCGAGGACAGCCTGCCTGCGGGTGGCCAGGGTGCCGTCGGTATCGAATGCCGCACCGCTGACCGCGAAATCCAGGCGCTGCTCAAGCCTCTGGATCACCAGCAAACCGAAATTCGCGTCACCGCCGAGCGTGCCTTGAACAAACACCTCAACGGTGGTTGCCAGGTGCCGATCGCCTGTTACGCGGTGCTTGAGGGCGATAACCTCTGGCTGCGCGGCCTGGTGGGCGACCCCGACGGCGGCTTGCTGCTCACTGCCGAAATCCGCGGGCCACAAGCCGACGCCGCGAACCTGGGTGTCCAGGTGGCCGAAGAACTCCTGGCAAAAGGCGCCGGTGCCATTCTGCAAAAAGTCTATGGCGAGGCCGGTCCGCAGTGACCGGCTGGCGTGTGCTGCTGACACGGCCTGCGGAGGAATCGGCAGCCCTGGCGGTGTCGCTGTCTGATGCCGGTATCTTCAGCAGCAGCCTGGCGTTGCTGGAAACCGAAGCCTTGCCCTTTGCTGGCGAACACTCGGTGGTTTTCCAGGACCTGGATCGCTATTGCGCAGTGATCGTCGTGAGCAAGCCGGCCGCGCGCCTGGCGCTGCAATTGCTCGACCGATACGCGCCAGCGGTGCCGAGCTTGCCGTGGTTCAGCGTCGGTGCGGCAACAGCCCAGGTCCTGGCCGAGCATGGCCTGGACGTGAGTTACCCCGAGCTTGGGGATGACAGCGAGGCCTTGCTTGCTTTGCCCAGGTTGCGCGAGGCTGTCGCTGTCGACGCTGCCCGTGTCTTGATCCTGCGCGGGCAGGGTGGGCGCGAGTTGCTGGCTGAGCGTTTACGCGGCCAAGGTGCTAGTGTCGATTATCTGGAGTTGTATCGTCGTTTTCTTCCGGCCTACGACACCGGTGTGCTGATGCAGCGCATTGAAGTGGAACGCTTGAACGGCGTGGTGGTCAGCAGTGGGCAGGGTTTTTTACATCTGCAAGCGCTCGCCGGCGCCGATTGGCCACGCGTGGCACAGTTGCCGTTGTTCGTGCCCAGTCCACGCGTCGCCGAAATGGCGCGGGCGGCGGGCGCGGAAAAAGTTGTGGATTGTCGCGGTGCCAGTGCCGCGGCTTTGCTAGTGGCGTTACGGAGCCAGCCCGTTCCCACTCTCTAATAACGCAAAGGATGGACACGTGAGCGAAACAGCCTTGCCTAAAGATGAAGCTCAGCCTGCGCTTGATGCGCCTGTTGAGACCCCGGTCACTGCGCCTCGCCGTGGTAACGGCCTGGCGGTCCTCGCCTTGTTGCTCGGTGCCGCAGGTGTTGCGGCCGGCGGCTGGGGGATCTGGCAGGTCCGGGCCCTGCAAGCCAGCAGCCAGCAGCAGTTTGGCCAGGTACAGACCCTGGACGAACAAGCCCAGGGCATCAAGCAGGCACAACAGCAGTTGGCCGCACGCCTGGCACAATTGCCGGGCGCTGATGAGTTGGAGGAGCGCCGTCGGTTGGTGGCGCAGTTGCAGGGCGACCAGCAACGCCTGAACCAGCGTTTGGAAACCGTCCTGGGCGCCAGCCGCAAGGATTGGCGCCTGGCTGAGGCCGAGCACTTGTTGCGTCTGGCCAGCCTGCGCCTGTCAGCGCTGCAGGACATCAACAGTGCCCAGGCGCTGGTGCAGGGCGCCGATGAGATCCTGCGTGAGCAGAGCGACCCCGGCTCCTACGCCGCCCGTGAGCAGTTGGCCAAGAGCCTGGTGGCGTTGCGCAGTGTCGAGCAGCCGGATCGTACCGGGCTGTACTTGCAGTTGGCTGCCTTGCGTGACCAGGTGGTGCAGTTGGCAGCCGTTTCCCCGGAGTTCCAGCTTCAAGAAACCGCACAGGGCCGCCCGACTACCGATACGGACAGTCGCTGGAGCCAATGGTGGGAGCAGATTTCCCGCTACTTCCGCATCGATTTCAACCCCGACGACAACATCCGTCCGCTGCTGGCAGGCCAAGGCCTGAACCAGGTGCGACTGGCCCTGAGCCTGGCGCTTGAGCAAGCCCAATGGGCTGCGCTCAATGGCGAGCCAGCGGTGTACGCCCGCGCATTGGGCGAGGCCCGCAGTGTGTTGCAGGGCAACTTCAACCAGGACAACCCGCAAAGCCAGGCCATGCTGGCGCGCATCACCGAGCTTGAGCCCAAGGCCGTCTCGGTGGTGACCCCGGACCTCGCCGCGAGTTTGTCTGCGGTGCAGGCTTACCTTGAACGCCGCCATCTGTCTGCCGACGAAGCCAAGGCTTCCGCCGGTAAGCCGGCGACCCAGGAGTAACGCCGATGAAGCGTTTCTATGTGATCCTCGTGCTGGCGATTGCGCTCGCCCTGGCGCTGGCGGTGGGCATCTCGAAACACACCGGCTATGTGCTGATCAGCTATCCCCATGTGCTGCATTACGAGTCTGGCCTGTGGTCGACCCTGGTGGCGGTGTTTGTCGTCGGTCTGGCGATCTACCTGCTGCGGGTGCTGCTGGGCCTGGTGACGACCTCCGGTGGCGTGGTCAATCCCTGGTCGCGGCGCAACCGTAGCCGGCGGGTGCAGGTGGCTATCGAACAGGGTCAGATGGACCTGGCGGAAGGGCGTTGGGCCAGTGCGGAGCGGCATTTGCACCGTGCTGCGCAAGCTGAGCGCCAACCCTTGCTGTATTACCTTGGTGCGGCCCGGGCAGCCAACGAGCAGGGGCGTTATGAAGAGTCTGACAGCTTGCTGGAGCGTGCCCTGGAGCGTCAGCCCCAGGCCGAGTTGGCCATTGCTTTGAGCCATGCACAGTTGCAGATGGACCGTGGCGACACGGATGCCGCCCTGGTGACGCTACAGGCCATGCATGAGCGCCATCCGCACAACGCCCAGGTGTTGCGTCAGCTCCAGCGCTTGCACCAGCAGCGGGGTGACTGGTCCTCGGTGATCCGGTTATTGCCGGAACTGCGCAAGGATAAAGTACTGCCCGCCACCGAGCTGGCGGATCTGGAGCGCCGGGCCTGGGGTGAAAACCTGAGCCTGGCCGTCCAGCGCGAAGAGCACGGTGAAGCCGGCCTGCAATCCCTTGAGCGGGCCTGGCAGCAATTGACCTCGGCCCAGCGCCAGGAGCCGCAACTGGTGCTGGCTTATGCCGAACAATTGCGTCAACTGGGCGCCGATACCAAGGCCGAGGAGGCTTTGCGTGGCGCGATCAAGCGCGGTTACGACAGTCACCTGATCCGCTTGTATGGCCTGCTGCGCGGTGGGGATCCGGCCCGCCAGTTGAAATTCGCCGAAGGCTGGCTCAAGGACCATCCGGGGGATGCCAGCCTGTTGCTGACGCTGGGTCGGCTCTGCCTGCAAAACAGTTTGTGGGGCAAGGCGCGGGACTATCTGGAAAGCAGCCTGCAGGTGCAACGCAACCCCGAGGCCTGTGCCGAGTTGGCGCGGTTGCTGGCGCAGTTGGGTGATACCGAGCGCAGTAATCAACTGTTCCAGGAGGGCCTGGGTCTGTTGGACAGTCGCCTGCTGGCTTCACCGCTACCGGTGCCTGCCCGGGTTTAACGTAGGATATTTTGAAGGGTTGGCTCAGAAGCATCTGGCAACCAACTCTTCAAAATCCTTCGGTTTTGCGGGCTTCAGGGGCTTGAGGTGGTTTCCCACACGGCACCGCGTAAAGTTACCTGCCCTCTGACGGGATATCCCTGCAATCTCGCGGAAGCGTCTGCTCCAGCGCGTATTGAAAGGGGTAAGGTCTTTCCTCTACCGTAACTACCTATCTCTTGCGTTGCGGATAAACAATGTCTTTGGCCCCCTCACGCTCCTTGTTCTTCCTGGCGTTCATGGCCGGTGTGTTGACGTTGGGCGCGTCTTTTTATCTGGAATACGGGGCTCTTTTGCGACCTTGTTTCCTGTGCCTGATCCAGCGCAGCCTGTTGGCGGTGTTCACGCTGATCAACCTGATAGCAGCGATCCATGGCCCCAGGCGTGTAGGCATTTACCTGTATTGGGCGGCGAGCACGGGGTGTGCGTTGCTCGGTGCAGTGACGGCGGTGCGCCAGGTGTTATTGCAGAACATCCCCCCTGACCAGATGCCCAACTGCTGGCCAAGCCTGGAGTACATGATCGATAACCTGTCGCTGGGGCAAGCTCTGCAATTGGCATTCAAGGGCACCGTCGACTGTGTGGAAATCAACTGGACGTTGTTCGACCTGAGCATTCCGGAATGGAGCCTGCTGTTCTTCGTGGCCATGCTGATACTGGGGGCAACGCAGTTTTCCCGCTTGTTGTCCGGTCAGGGTTTGCGGTTCGTGAAGCACTGATTGGGTGTGTTGGGGCGTAGGAAGGGATTAAACACTTGTATGAACTTTCTGGTCTGCGTACCTTGAAGCCATAGTCATGCGGGCATAATCTGGCCCGCACGCGTTATTGAAACAGTTTGTTCGATGCGGCGTTGTCCGGTTGCCGCTTTATCCTCGAAGTGTTGCGCGGGCAAAAGCGGCACCGCCCATAAGGGAAGAGATCATCATGTTGGAAAGTTGTCAGAATGCTCAGGAACGCTGGGGTGGTGTGCACAAGCTGATCGATAGCTGGTTGAAGGCACGTCACGAACTGGTCCGCTCCTTTGATGCGCTTGGCGAGAAGCCTGAGGCGTTGGCTGAGAACCGTGGGCCTTTGCAGGAATTCTGTGGAGTGCTGGTGGATTACGTTTCGGCAGGGCACTTCGGGGTCTATGAGCAACTGACCAAGGAGGCCGAGGCTTTCGATGACCAACGTGGCCTGGAATTGGCCGAGACCATTTACCCGCGCATTGATGTCATCACCGAAAAGCTCCTCGCCTTCAACGACCTCTGTGACAAGGGCGAGTGCGTTGCCGCGAAATTCAAAGAGCTTGGCGGCCTGCTCCATGAGCGTTTCGAGCTGGAAGACTGCCTGATCGAAGTGCTGCACAACGCCCACAAGGAAGAGCCTGCAACCCAGGCTTGAGCCCCGGCGGCAAGACATAAAACGGTGCGCATGGCGCACCGTTTTTCGTTGGGTTCAGGCACCTGTGGCGAGCAACTCAATCTCGAAAACCAGTGGTGTGTAAGGTGCGATCAACTGGCCCGCACCGTCTGCGCCATAGGCCTGTGCAGAAGGAATCACCAGGCGCCATTTTGCGCCTACCGGCATCTGTTGCAGCGCGCTTTGCCAGCCGCTGATCACGCTGTCCAGGCGAAACCATTGGGGCTGCGTGCTCTGATCGAAAATCGTCCCATCGGGCAATCGTCCAACATACTTCACTTGCACACGGTCATTGGCGCCCGGTTTTTTCCCGCTGCCGGGAGTCAGTTCGGTGAGCAGGATGCCGTCAGCCAATTCACGCACGCCGGACTTGGCTTTTTCCGTGCTGAGAAATTTCTGTTCGGCGGCCAGTGCCTTTTCGCTTTGCGGCACCTGTGACTCGATGCTTGCCTGCGCTTCGTGCTGGGCCAGAATCTGTTCGATGCGTGCGTCATCCAGTGCCAGGGGCTTGCCTTGATAGGCTTGTTTGAGGCCGTCGAGCAAGGCCTGTATCTGCAGGTCGGGAACTTCCTGGCGCAGGCGTTCACCCAGGCTGGCGCCCAGGCTGTAGGCCAGGTCGTGGCTGTCTTTGGACGCCGCCGGCTCACTCGCGTTGGCCACTGAAAGCGACAAACCCAGGATGAAAAAAAGGTAACGCGACATGGGTATTCTCCAGCCGAAAGTGCGGTGGATTATGCCAGTGTGGAGGGGTAAATAACGGAGTGGTTTTTCGTTATATCGATAAGAATTTCTGTGCGGTGCAACGCAACGCATTCGATACTGTCAACATGCCCTAGCGGCGGTAAGAGCAGAGGGCTAGTATGAGCCGCACCCACGTCAGCCAGGAGGTAAACCATGTCGGCCAAACAGAAGCCTGTTAATACCCCGTTGCACTTGCTCCAACAACTCTCGGGCAGCCTGCTCGAACATTTGGAAAGCGCTTGCTCACAAGCCTTGGCTGATGCAGAGAAATTGCTCGCCAAGCTGGAAAAGCAACGCGGCAAGGCTCAGGAAAAACTGCATAAATCCCGCACCAAACTGCAAGATGCCGCGACCGCCGGCAAAGCCAAGGCACAAACCAAAGCCAAGGGCGCCGTAAAAGAACTTGAGGACTTGCTCGATGCCCTCAAGGATCGTCAATCCGAAACCCGCACCTACATCCTTCAACTCAAGCGCGATGCCCAAGAGAGCCTGAAACTGGCGCAGGGCGTTGGTCGCGTGAAAGAAGCGGTGGCTAAAGTGTTGAGCACTCGTACACCGGCCAAGGCAGTTGCTGCCAAGGCACCGGCTAAAGTTGCGGCCAAGCCTGCTGCTAAAAAAGCGCCTGTGAAACCAGCCGCCAAGCCAGCTGCTAAAACCGCTGCTGCGAAACCAGCCGCCAAGCCAGTTGCTAAAACTGCTGCCGCAAAACCAGCCGCCAAGCCAGTTGCTAAAACGGCTGCCGCGAAACCAGCCGCCAAGCCCGCTGCTAAAACCGCTGCCGCAAAACCAGCCGCCAAGCCCGCTGCTAAAACTGCTGCCGCAAAACCAGCCGCCAAGCCCGCTGCTAAAACCGCTGCCGCGAAACCAGCCGCCAAGCCTGCTGCTAAAACTGCTGCTGCGAAACCAGCCGCCAAGCCAGTTGCTAAAGCTGCTGCCGCGAAACCAGCCGCCAAGCCAGTTGCTAAAGCTGCTGCCGCGAAACCAGCCGCCAAGCCAGTTGCTAAAGCTGCTGTCGCGAAACCAGCCGCCAAGCCGGCTGCCAAACCTGCTGCTGCCAAGCCAGCTGCCAAACCTGTTGCTGCGAAACCAGCCGCCAAACCAGCGCCAGCTCCAGCTGCTGCCAAACCAGCGACCCCTGCCGCTCCAGCCGCTACAACTGCACCGGCCAGCAGCACGTCTGCCCCGGTAGCACCAGGCACCACCCCAACCAGCGCTTCCTAAGTGCCGGTGGCCGCGGCGCGCAGTTGATGCAGCGCGCCGTGGTCGAGGTTGGCGGCCTCGGTCGCCAGTCCTTCAAGCCATTTCTGATCCGTGGCGCTTCCTCCCGTTGGCCAAGCCTGTGCCAACGCCTCCAGACGTAACAGCAACTGCCGTTCGGCTTCCAGTTCCAGGGCCTTGACCTGCTCGCGCAACGCTCCCAGCCCGGCATCCTGCTGCGCCATAGCGCGCCATTGCTTGCGTACCTTGCGCAAGGGCTCCACTACGGTTACCTGCCAGGGCTCGGCAATTGTTCGCAGCGCCCGCACACGTTCAGGCTCAGGTACGGCCCCGCGTTGCTCCAGCCACAGCCCACACAACAACAGGCACACATCCGTCCCTTGTTCCTGCAAGCGCAGGCACGTGTCTTCCACGCCCGCACGGGCGTAGGTCGAAAGAGCAAAGCTCCACAGGTCAGCGCACATATTCACACCCAAGCCAGCGGCCAACGAAGCTGGTAGACTCCGCCGCCATTATGATCCGACTTCAAAGCCTAACATTACAGCGTGGCCCGCAACGTCTTCTTGAAGACGCCGAGCTGACCCTGCACGCCGGTCACAAAGCCGGCCTGATCGGTGCCAATGGCGCCGGCAAATCCACGTTGTTCGCCCTGTTGCTCGGTGAGCTGACCCCGGATTCCGGGGACTGCCTGCTGCCAGCCGACTGGCGTATCGCTCATATGCGCCAGGAGATCGACACCCTGGACCGCATCGCGATCGACTACGTGCTCGATGGCGACCTGCGCCTGCGCCAGGTGCAACACGACTTGGCCGAGGCCGAGAAAGCCCAGGACGGTGCCGCGCAGGCTCGCCTGCACTCGGAACTCGACAGTGCCGACGGCTACACCGCCGACGCCCGCGCGCGCAAGATGCTCGCCGGCCTCGGGTTCACCAATGAACAGATGGATCGCCCGGTCGCCGACTTCTCCGGTGGCTGGCGCATGCGCCTGAACCTGGCCCAGGCCCTGATGTGCCCGTCGGACCTGTTGCTGCTCGACGAACCGACCAACCACTTGGACCTCGATGCGATCCTGTGGCTGGAAGATTTTCTCAAGAACTACCAAGGCACCTTGCTGCTGATTTCCCACGACCGGGACTTCCTCGACGCCGTGGTCGATAACATCGCCCATGTCGAACAGAAAAAAATCACCCTCTATCGCGGTGGTTACTCGGCATTCGAGCGTGCCCGTGCCGAACGCCTGGCCCAGCAACAACAGGCCTTCGAGAAGCAGCAGGCGCAGCGGGCGCACATGGAAAGTTATATCGCCCGGTTCAAGGCCCAGGCCACCAAGGCCCGCCAGGCCCAGAGCCGGATCAAGGCCCTGGAGCGCATGGAAGAACTGTCGGCGGCCCACGTCGATTCGCCGTTCGACTTCGTGTTCCGCGAATCGGTGAAAATCTCCAGCCCCTTGCTCGACCTCTCGGATGCACGCCTGGGTTATGGCGACAAAACCATCCTGGAGAAGGTCAAGCTGCAGCTCACCCCGGGTGCGCGCATTGGTTTGCTCGGGCCTAACGGCGCGGGCAAGTCGACGCTGATCAAAAATCTTTCCGGTGAGCTGCAACCCCTGGCCGGCCGCCTGACCCGTGGCGAGAACCTGGTGGTGGGCTACTTCGCCCAGCATCAGTTGGACTCCCTCGACGCCAAGGCCAGCCCGCTGTTGCATTTGCAGCGCCTGGCGCCGACCGAGCGCGAGCAGACCCTGCGCGACTTCCTCGGTGGTTTCGACTTCCGTGGCGCGCGCATCGACGAGCCGGTGCTGAATTTCTCCGGCGGCGAAAAGGCCCGCCTGGCCCTGGCGCTGATCGCCTGGGACCGGCCGAACCTGCTGTTGCTCGACGAACCGACCAACCACCTGGACCTGGAAATGCGCCTGGCGCTGACCATGGCCCTGCAGGAATTCAGTGGTGCGGTACTGGTGGTGTCTCACGACCGCCACTTGCTCAAGAGCACCACTGATAACTTCCTGCTGGTGGCCGATGGCAAAGTCGAAGAGTTCGATGGTGACCTGGACGACTACGCCCGTTGGTTGACCGAGTATCGCCTGCGTAACGCGCCGGTCAGCAACACCCCGGTCAACCCGGACAAGACCGACAAGAAAGCCCAGCGCCAGGCCGCTGCTGCGCTGCGTCAGCAACTGGCGCCGCACAAGCGTGAAGCCGACAAACTGGAAGCCGAGTTGGGCAAAGTCCACGAGCGCCTGGCCAAGATCGAGGCCAGCCTCGGTGACAGCGCCGTGTACGAAGCGGCACGCAAGGATGAACTGCGCGACCTGCTGGCCGAACAGGCCAAGCTCAAGGTGCGCGAAGGGCAACTGGAGGAAACCTGGATGGAAGCCCTCGAATTGCTGGAAGGTCTGCAAGCGGAGCTGGAGGTGCTGTCCTGATGGAAGCCTTGCAACTGCCACTGCCGGCGCAATGGATCGAACCGATCTGGGTTGGCGTGCAAATCCTGTTGATCCTGCTGGCGGGCTACCTGACCCAGCGTTTTGTCGCCAAGGGCCTGACGCGCCTGGGCGAGCGCTACCCGTTCCCGCCGCAACTGCTGATGCCGCTGCGTGGTGGTCTGCGCTGGCTGATCATGGGCAGTGCGCTGATCTTTGTCCTCGAACGCCTGGGGGTTTCGGCCACTGTGCTGTGGACCGCACTGTCAGGCTTTGTGGCCGTGGCGGCCGTGGCGTTCTTTGCCATGTGGTCGGTGTTGTCCAACCTGCTGTGTGCGATTTTGATTTTCACCGTCGGGCCGTTTCGCCTGGGTGATGTGGTCGAGTTGGTGGATACCGTCGACAAGCCGGGCGTCAAAGGCCGGGTGATCGCGATCAACCTGCTTTACACCACGCTGATCGAAGTGGCTGAGGCGGGTACCGACAGCGCTGTGGTGCAAGTGCCCAACAGCCTGTTCTTCCAGCGCGCGGTACGCCGCTGGCGCGGCAGCGATATCAGCCCCCTGCCTTAAAATTCTCTAGCCAGCCCTCGGCCCTCGGAGTTAGCTTAGTGCTCACAACGAATTTGCTACGAGGTGTGTAATGGCGCTCGACACATGGCTGGCCTTTTTCCTGGCCAGTTGGATCATCAGTCTCTCTCCCGGTGCGGGTGCCATCGCTTCGATGTCCAGTGGCCTGCAATACGGCTTTGTGCGCGGTTACTGGAACGCCATCGGCCTGCAGCTGGGCTTGGCGATGCAGATTGCCGTGGTTGCCGGCGGCCTTGGGGCAGTGCTTGCGGCATCGTCTACCGCCTTCTACGCGATCAAATGGTTCGGCGTGGCCTACCTCGTGTACCTGGCCGTCAAGCAATGGCGTGCCTTGCCCATGGATATGACCGATGACGCTGCCGTGCGCCCTATTGGCAAGCCCATGGCGATGATGTTCCGTGGTTTTCTGGTGAACGCCAGCAACCCCAAGGCCCTGGTCTTCATGCTGGCGGTACTGCCGCAGTTCGTGAACCCGCAGGCGCCGCTGCTGATCCAGTACCTGATCCTCGGCGCGACGATGATCGGCGTGGATATGATCGTAATGGCCGGCTACACCGGGTTGGCATCGAAAGTGTTGCGCCTGTTGCGCACGCCCAAGCAGCAGAAGCGCGTGAACCGCACGTTTGCCGGGTTGTTCGTGGGCGCTGCGGCGTTCCTGGCCAGCTTGCACCGCGCCACCGCCTGACGGAATAAACCCAATCAAAACTGTGGGAGCAGGTAAGCCAGCTCCCACATTGATGTGTGCTAGCCGAGCCATTGAGGCTCAGCGCAGGATCTTCGGCGCTTCGTCCCTTGGCAGGTTGTTGCGCAATGCCGGCTGGCCGGGCTCTTGATCGCCGCCGCCCAGTTGCTCTTGTAGCTGGCGTGCCACGTCCTCACCCAAGGCTTTCGACACTTCCCTCACCACCCGTGGCCGGTTCAGGTTCACGCGCACATCACGACTGCTCACCAGCTTGGTGTCCTGGCCTTCACCCATGGCGGTAAACGCCGAGGTGATTTCATAGGTGCGGGTGTTGATCAGACTGAAGTCCGCCACCACGCTCAGCCCCAGCACTGCCGAATAGTTGCTGGTGCGATCCAGGGCGTTGATGTCCCGGGTGAAGTCGATGTCCGACAAGGTGCCGAACAGCACATAGTCCGCGCCCTTGAAGTGGCCGGCCTTGATCCGCTTGATCACGTCGTACACATCGCCCTTGGCTTCGCTGGTGTAGGGCGTGCCCTGGACCAGTTGGAACTGGCGCGACTTGAGAATCTCGCCCTTGATATCGCCGCTGAATTTGCGCAGTTCGCCCTGTTCGATGTAGCTGCTGCGGCTTTCGAACTCGCTGTAGCTGGAGGCGCCGCTGGCGTTATAGGCGCTGGCCTGGAAGTTGTTGCTGGCCGAGACTGCGTGGATGTATTCCTCTACGCGGGCTTCGTACGCCAGGTCAGTGACGGCGATCTTGGGGGCCGCCGAGGCGCCAAAGGCGCACAGCAGGCCGAGCAGGCCGATCCATAGGCGCATGGCTTAGCGCTCCGTGGTCTTGCGGATTTCTTTTTCGTCCATCCATTCGGCCAGGCCGCTTTCGACGTCGACCAGTTGCAGGCTGAACTTGTAGAACACGTCCTTGTAGTCGGCGCTGCGCTTGACGATGGAACTGATGGAGCCTTCCAGGCGGTACTTGGCGGCAATCATGTTGCCGGTCTTGCTGACCGTGGATTTCTTGTACAGGCCGCTCTGGTTTTGCAGCTTGAGCTGGTCAACCTGGCTTTGCATATCGGTGTTGTCGCTGGCGAAGCGGGCGGTGCCGGTTTTCATCAACTGCGTCTTGATCGAGGTGGTGATCTCGCGGGTATCGATATACTCGCTGGTCTTGTTCTTCACGTCATACACCTGCACCACCGGGCGGCCCTGGAGAATGCCGGACTGCGCCAGGGAGCGGGTCATGCTTTCGGCGATCATCTGCAAGTCGGTGGAGCCGAACTCGTTGGTCACCAGTTCCACGGCCTTGGTATCGCCGTAGCTGATGTTTTTGCCGCCGATGACCGGCGAGGTGTTGGCGCAACCGCTGGCCAGGACGGCGACTACGGCGAGGAACGAAAAGCGTGCAAGCATGGGAAAGTCTCTCGAAAGCTGAATAGGGGGCAGACTCAAGGCGTTTTCACTTCAAGGCGGAAATCGGCGGCCTGGGGCAGATTGGCGATGGCCGGCAGGAAGGTGGCCTGGTTGGCATAGAGGTTCAGCACTTTCCAGGTTTCTTCATCGCCCACCGGGAAGCCATCGGCGCCCAGCCAGGCGAAGCGGTAATACATCATCTGGTTGCTGCTGGTGATGTTGCTCAGTTGCACCTTGGCGGTCAGGAAGCCGTTCTCGCGAGCCACGCGAATCGCGCCGACGGCGATGCCCTTGAACTTGCCCATCACCACGACTTTGCTCGCGGCGCTGCCCGGCTCCGGCGGCGGGGTGGCGCAACCGGCGAGGAAGACCAGCGCCAGGGCGCCGAGGATAAAATGACGCATAACGTGCTCCTTAAGGTTGTTTGAGACTGGCGACAGCCTGGGCCGGGTTGCTTGCGACCACATGGGCCGCCAGGCCGCTGGCGAATACCTGGTTGCCGACCACGCGCAAGGTGATCACCTGATGGCGTTGTTCGGCCTTGACCGTCACCAGGGTGCCGCCCAGGGCATTGGGCAGGCTCACCTGGTGCTCGCCATGCTTGAGGCGCAGGCGTGCGACCTGGGTCATGTCCGGCAGGGTGCGCCAGGTGCGGGTATCGGCGCCCTCGGTGACAGCGGAGGCGATGCCCAGTACCAGACCGGCCATTGGGTTGGTCTGGTTCAGGTTCTTTTGCGTCACGCCACGGCTGATGGCGCGCACGGTGGTGCGCAGGATGATCCCCGGCATATCGTCGCGCAGGGCACGGCGGGACATGGCGGTGGTGCTGTTGAGGGCTGTGAGGTTCTGTTGCCGGCCATCGACACCGATCTGGGCGAAGGTGGCTGTCGAGGTGTCTGGCTTGATCACCGGAAACGACAGCGGTGTGATCACCCAATGCCCGTCGATGGGGATCGGCAGTGGCAGGCGGATCGAGTCGCGCGCCGGCGCCAGGCCGCTCTGGACCACGATCAGCACGTCGCTTTCGTCAGCCGCTACGGCTGAGGCGTCCAGATCGAGCAGGGCCTGTTCCAGCAGCGGCGTGTTGGGGCGCAGTTCGGCGGCCTTGCGATAGCCCGGCGCGGCCAGGTCTTTTTCGCCCAGGGCTTCGTAGACGAAGCCGGCCAGGTAATGGCTGAACGCACTCTGGTAGCTGTTCTTCAGGCCCACCACGTCCGGCGCGTCGAGGCTTTCTACCGGATAGCCGCGCAGGTCCTTGAACTGCGTGGCCACGCCCTGGCGTTCGGCCTCGTTTTCGCGCTTGAGGTATTCCTTGTCCCGCAACTCGGCGATCACGGCTTCGCGTTCGTGGGTTTTCTTGATCTCGGTGCGGGCGCCGTCGAAGTCATTGACCGCCAGCAGGTTGAGCGCCATCTGGGTGGTGAGCATGACTTTTTCGTAGTCATAGCCTTCGTAGCGCCGCACCTTGTCATTGACCAGGAAGCTGCCGAATTGCGAAAGGTAGCGCTCGGTGTCGAACTTGACCGCCTCTTCCCACTTGTACACCGCCAGGTCCGCCCGGTGCCAGGCCGCCTGGCTGCCGGCCAGGTCGCCCTTGGCGCGCAGCAATTCGCCTTTCTCGAAGTAGTAGAGAAGGTCCTTGTCGTCGCTGCTGTTGTTTTTTTCCAGCAGGGTCAATGCGCCGTCGACGTTGCCGCTGGCCAACTGTTGGTTGGTGGCTTGCAGTTCTGTGTCGTAACTGCGGAACATCGAACAACCCGACAGCAGCGTAACTGCGGCGAGGGCAAGGGAGATGAAGACGCGAGATGCCATTGAGGTGCTGCTTCCCTGAGCGTAATCGGCCGAAGGGGCTGGTCGGGCCGAATAACCAATTGCAGGAAAAGCCTTTCCCACATATTCCTCATAAAAAGAGGAGCACAAATGCCGTTTCGCGATAACGAAGGCGGCGCATTATAGGCTGCGCTACTGGCAAAACAATGGCTTTTAAGCTCCATTGTGAAAGGCTTGTGCCACTATCGGAGCACGTCATTTCGGCGGGAAAAGCACTAACGCCTTGAGTCAAACCGATTAAAATTCGACAATGTGTTACTTCTTGTTTCCATTTGAGAGTCATTCATGACTGCCCCCTCCCGTTTTCTCGCCTGGCTGTTGTTGCCGGCGTTGGTGTCGTGCAGCTTCAATCTGCTGGCGGCCACCGCAGAAGGTGCGCCCCAGGCCCTGCATTTACTGGACTATATCGGCGCTGACTATCCGCCGACGGTGGAGGCGGGCAAGGTGGTCGATGAGTCCGAATACCAGGAACAGGTGGAATTTCTCGGTGTATTGCAGGGGTTGGTGGCCGAGCTGCCGGACAAGCCCGAGCGCGCAGGCCTGGTCAAGGGCGTCGATGAACTGTTGGCCGCCGTCACCCGTCACCAGGATGGCAACGCAGTCGCACGTCAGGCGCGGCAGTTAGGTGCGCAATTGGCGGTGGCCTATGAAGTCAGCCAGGCGCCGGCCATTACCCCGGACCCGACCCGCGGTGCGCCGCTGTACGCCCAGCATTGCTCGGTGTGCCACGGTGACGCCGGGGCGGGCGATGGCCCGGCCGGTGTCGGCATGACACCGCCGCCGGCCAACCTGCGCGATGCGCAGCGCCTGGACCGCCTGAGCCTCTACGGCATCTACAACACCCTGGGCCTGGGCGTCGAAGGCACCGATATGCCGTCGTTCGCCGACCAGTTGGATGACCGTCAGCGCTGGGACCTGGCGACCTACATCGCGGGCTTCACCGCTGACCCGGCTGCGGCGAAAAGCGAAAAATCCTTCAACCTGGCGGACCTGGCCCGCCAGACTCCGGAAGAAGTGCTGGCCGCCGAAGGCCCGGACGCCGTGCGTGTATTCCGTGCGCAACGGGCGCAGCCGCCGCAGGTCCAGCGTGGCCCGGCGCAATTGCTGGACTACACCGCTGCCACGCTGGATAAGAGCCTGGCGGCGTTTCGCAGTGGCGAGCATGAACAGGCCTACGACCTGTCGGTAGCCGCGTATCTGGAAGGCTTCGAGCTGGTAGAAAGCTCCCTGGATAACGTCGATGCCAACGTGCGCAAGGACACTGAGAAAGCCTTGATGGCCTATCGGCAGTCGTTGCAGGACGCTCTGCCGATCGAGCAAGTCCAGCAGCGCCTGGACGTGGCCAAGGGCAAACTCACTGAAGCTGCCGGCTTGTTGGGCGGCGATGGCCTGAGCTGGTCGTTGAGCTACATCTCGGGCTTGCTGATTCTGCTGCGTGAAGGGCTGGAGGCGATTCTGGTACTGGCGGCGATTCTCGCCTTCCTGCGTAACACCGGCCAGCAGTCGGCGGTGCGCAGCGTCAACGTCGGTTGGGCCCTGGCATTGGTGGCCGGTGCAGCGACCTGGGCCCTGGCGGCCTATGTGATTGACGTCAGCGGCGCCCAGCGCGAGTTGCTGGAAGGCTGCACGGCGCTGTTTGCCAGCGTGATGGTGCTGTGGCTGGGCGTGTGGATGCACGACCGCCGCCACGCGGCCGCCTGGCAGGACTACATCAAGAGCAGTCTGGTGGGCGGTGGTGGGCGTTTTGGTTTTGCGATACTGGCGTTCTTCTCGGTATACCGCGAACTGTTCGAAGTGATCCTGTTCTACGAAACCCTGTGGCTACAGGCCGGCCCCGCCGGACACAACGCCGTCCTGGCCGGTGGCGCCACGGCGCTGGTGCTATTGATGGGGTTGGCGTGGATCATCCTGCGCGGCTCGGCGAAGCTGCCATTGGCGCTGTTCTTCGGGATCAACGCGGCGCTGCTGTGCGCGCTGTCGGTGGTGTTCGCCGGGCATGGCGTCAAGGCGTTGCAGGAGGCCGGTATCTTCGGCACCCGGCCGGTGGCGTTCTTTGACTTTGACTGGCTGGGCATCCATGCCGATGCGTATTCGTTGAGTGCCCAGGCAGTGGCGATCATTGCGATTGTGGTGTTGTACAGCCGCAGCCGGCTGGCCGAGAAGCGCCGGGTGGCCTGATCGCCGGTGCCGGCTTCTGTAGGAGCTGGCTTGCCTGCGATGCAGACGCCTCGGTCTGTCAGTGACACCGAGGTGATGCTATCGCCGGCAAGCCGGGCTCCTACAGGGGGCGGGTCAGGCGTCGTTCTCGTGGGTCAGTTCCAGCACCCGGTCCACCAACTTGTTGATGCCTGAGGCCACTTCGCTGATGTTTTTGGCCAACATGTAGGCCGGTGTGCTCACCAGTTTGCGCGCCTTGTCTTCGACGATCTCGTCCACCGCGCATTCCTGGTGGGTGGCGCCCATCTTGTCCAGGGCTGCTGCCGTGCCAGCATCGTTGCCGATGGTGCACACCACGCCTGGGCCGTAGATCTTCGCTGCCAGCGCCGGCGAGATGCAGATCAGCCCCACGGGCTTGCCCGCTTCGGCAAAGGCTTCGGCCAGCACCAGTACGTCCGGGTTGACGCTGCAACCAGCGCCTTCAACGGCAAAGTTCGACAGGTTCTTGGCTGCGCCAAACCCACCGGGCACGATCAGCGCGTCGAACTCTTCAACGTTGGCTTCGCGAATATCCTTCACTTCACCCCGCGCTATGCGCGCCGACTCCACCAGCACATTGCGTGACTCGGGCATTTCTTCGCCGGTGAGATGGTTGATCACATGGTGTTGCGCAATGTTCGGGGCAAAGCACTGAACCTGAGCGCCGCGCTGGTCCAGGCGCAACAAAGTGATCACACTTTCATGGATTTCAGCGCCGTCGTACACGCCACAGCCGGAAAGGATCACTGCAATCTTTTTGCTCATGGGCATTTCTCCTGATTTATGGCGTTAAATGTCTACTTATTTGTCGCTCATTGCCAATAGGGCATCCGGCCATTGCACCTAATCTTGATGTAACAATAATTGACCGGATTTGCCCATGGTTTTTGCTCCTTCACAGGAGGAGGACGAAAACGAGGCGGTGATCTTTGGCGTGGCCACGCCGCTGGCCAGTTGGAACCCGCCGTGGGCCAACCTGCAGTTCTATGCGCAATGGTGCAGTGATACCCGGCGCACCGAGAGTGGGTGGCACAAGCTGCCTTGGCCAGCGCATTGCCGCAGGCGGTGCCTCATCGGTCCGACTTACTCGGCGGGTGTCGTAGACTCGGGCTTTTTCGCTTCGGCCTGTACCTGCGCCAACTGGGCTTTCTCGGCGGCGCAGTTTTCCCGGGCCAGGCGGGCATTACGGATGCGCCGGCGTAACCATAAGCCCAGACCGAGCAAGAGCAAGGCGCCGAGCACCCACAGCTCGTACTTCTTGACGCTGCCCAGCATGCCTTCGAGCACGGCGCCGAAGTGGTAGGCCGCCGCGCCCAGCGCTGCCGCCCAGATCGCCGCGCCAATGCCGTTGAGCAACAGATAGCGTCCCGGCGGGTAGCCTGACAGGCCAATGGCCACGGGCATCACTGTGCGCAGGCCATACACGAAGCGGAAACTCAGGACCCAGATGTCCGGATGCCGGCGGATATGCTCCAGCGCCCGATCGCCCAGCAGTTGCCAGCGCGGTTTGCGCGCCAGCAATTTGCGCCCATGTTTACGGCCCATGAAATACCAGAGCTGGTCGCCGGCATAGCTGCCGCAGAACGCAACCACCACCACCACGTTGATATCCATGTATCCGCGGAACGCCAGGAAGCCCGCGAGCACCAGAATGGTCTCACCTTCGAAGAACGTCCCCAGGAAGAGGGCAAAGTAGCCAAAGTCATTCAGAAATTGTTGGAGCATTGTCTGGGTGCTGGCGAAATGAACGCGCAGCCTACGCCTTCGTGAACATTCATGAAAGTATCGAGATGTGTCACAAAGTGAACATTTCCTACAGAAACCATGAATGCGGCGACAGGTCGCATGCCGGTTGTATGAGTAAGCACAACTGTCATTCCTTCGTCATAATGGCCGCTTATAACTGTCACGCTCGCCCGTCAAGCCGGGCTCAGGAGTCTGCCGTGAGCTTTACCCCCGCCCAACGCCTGTTTCCCGCTACCCGCCTGCGCCGCAACCGTCGTGATGATTTTTCTCGCCGCCTGGTTCGTGAAAACGTCCTGACGGTGGATGATCTGATCCTGCCGGTGTTTGTGCTGGACGGTGAAAATCGCCGGGAAGCGGTGGCCTCGATGCCGGGTGTCGAGCGTTTGACCATTGATCTGCTTTTACAAGAAGCGGCGCAGTGGGTCGAACTGGGGATCCCGGCGCTGGCGCTGTTTCCGGTCACGCCGGCCGGGCTCAAGTCCCTGGATGCCGCCGAGGCCTGGAACCCCGAAGGTATTGCCCAGCGCGCGACCCGCGCCCTGCGCGAGCGTTTCCCTGAGCTTGGGGTGATCACTGACGTGGCGCTGGACCCGTTCACCACCCACGGGCAGGATGGCATTCTGGATGAAGAAGGCTACGTGCAGAACGACATCACCGTCGACGCATTGGTCAAGCAGGCGCTGTCCCATGCCGCAGCGGGCGCCCAGGTGGTGGCCCCGTCGGACATGATGGACGGTCGGATCCAGGCGATTCGCGAAGCCCTGGAGCTGGCCGGCCATGTCAATGTGCGGATCATGGCCTATTCGGCCAAGTACGCCAGCGCCTACTACGGCCCGTTCCGCGATGCGGTCGGCTCGGCGTTGAACCTGGGCAAGGCCAACAAGGCCTCGTACCAGATGGACCCGGCCAACAGCCATGAAGCCCTGCACGAAGTGGCGGCGGACCTGGCCGAAGGTGCCGATATGGTGATGGTCAAGCCCGGCATGCCGTACCTGGACATCCTTTATCGGGTCAAGGAGGAATTCAAGGTGCCGACCTTTGTCTATCAGGTCAGTGGTGAGTACGCCATGCACATGGCTGCGATTCAAAATGGCTGGTTGAGTGAAGGTGTCATCCTGGAATCCCTTACCGCCTTTAAACGTGCGGGTGCCGATGGCATCCTGACTTACTTTGCCGCCCGTGCCGCCCAATTGCTTAGAGAGCAACCATAGCCCTCACAGGAACACTCGATGAATACCGAAGGACTCACAGACGTTGCCGTAAAAGATGCGCATCCGGTGGTTGAACAGGTCGCCGAAACCCCGCCGGAGCTTGCGCCTGAGCAGCCTGCCGTGGCCACGGAGCCGGTGGTGGCGGCACCGCCTATCGTGATTCCGAACCTGGATGACAGCAGCCTGTACATCCATCGCGAGTTGTCGCAATTGCAATTCAACATCCGCGTGCTGGAACAGGCGCTGGATGAGTCCTACCCGCTGCTGGAGCGCTTGAAGTTCCTGCTGATCTTCTCCAGCAACCTGGATGAGTTCTTCGAGATTCGTGTTGCCGGCCTCAAGAAACAGATCACCTTTGCCCGCGAACAGGCTGGCGCCGATGGTTTGCAGCCGCACCAGGCCCTGGCCCGCATCAGTGAACTGGTGCACGGCCATGTGGATCGCCAATACGCCATCCTCAACGACATTTTGTTGCCGGAGCTGGAAAAGCATCAGGTGCGCTTCATCCGTCGACGCAACTGGACCGTCAAGCTCAAGACCTGGGTGCGTCGCTATTTCCGTGACGAAATCGCGCCGATCATCACCCCGATTGGCCTCGACCCGACACACCCGTTCCCGCTGCTGGTGAACAAGAGCCTGAACTTTATCGTCGAACTCGAAGGGATCGATGCCTTTGGTCGTGATTCGGGCCTGGCGATCATCCCGGCGCCGCGCCTGTTGCCACGGATCATCAAGGTACCGGAAGAGGTAGGGGGGGCTGGCGATAACTATGTATTCCTTTCGTCGATGATCCACGCCCACGCCGATGACCTGTTCCAGGGCATGAAGGTCAAGGGCTGCTACCAGTTCCGCCTGACCCGTAACGCCGATTTGGCCGTGGATACCGAAGACGTCGAAGACCTGGCCCGCGCCTTGCGCGGTGAGCTGTTCTCCCGCCGTTATGGCGATGCAGTACGCCTGGAAGTGGCGGACACCTGCCCGAAACATCTCTCGGACTACCTGCTCAAGCAGTTCAACCTGGCCGAGACCGAGCTGTACCAGGTCAATGGCCCGGTGAACCTGACGCGCCTGTTCAGCATTACTGGCCTGGACAGCCATCCGGAGCTGCAATACACGCCATTCACCCCGCAGATCCCGAAACTGCTGCAAAACAGCGAGAACATCTTCAGCGTGGTCAGCAAGCAGGACATCTTGCTGCTGCACCCGTTCGAGTCGTTTACCCCGGTGGTCGACCTGTTGCGCCAGGCTGCCAAGGACCCACACGTCCTGGCCGTGCGCCAGACCCTGTACCGCAGCGGCGCCAACTCGGAAATCGTCGATGCGCTGGTGGATGCCGCGCGTAACGGCAAGGAAGTTACGGCGGTGATCGAACTGCGTGCGCGGTTTGACGAAGAATCCAACCTGCAACTGGCCAGCCGCCTGCAAGCGGCCGGTGCGGTGGTGATCTACGGTGTGGTCGGCTTCAAGACCCACGCCAAGATGATGCTGATCCTGCGTCGCGAAGCCGGTGAAATCGTGCGTTACGCGCACCTGGGTACCGGTAACTACCACGCCGGCAACGCCAAGCTCTACACCGACTACAGCCTGCTGACCTCCGACGACGCCTTGTGCGAAGACGTCGGCAAACTGTTCAGCCAATTGATCGGCATGGGTAAGACGTTGCGCATGAAGAAGCTGCTGCATGCGCCGTTCACCCTGAAAAAGGGCATGCTCGACATGATTGCCCGCGAGACCCAGTTCGCCCTCGACGGCAAGCCGGCGCATATCATCGCCAAGTTCAACTCGTTGACCGATCCGAAGATCATCCGCGCGCTGTACAAGGCCAGCCAGTCTGGTGTGCGCATCGACCTGGTGGTGCGTGGCATGTGCTGCCTGCGCCCGGGCATTGCCGGGGTGTCGCACAATATTCACGTGCGTTCGATCATCGGCCGCTTCCTGGAGCACACGCGGGTGTTCTACTTCCTCAACGGCGGCGAGGAGCAGATGTTCCTCTCCAGCGCCGACTGGATGGAGCGCAACCTCGACAAGCGTGTGGAGACCTGCTTCCCGGTGGAAGGCAAGAAGCTGATCATGCGGGTCAAGAAAGAGCTGGAGAGTTATCTCACCGATAACACCCACAGCTGGAGCCTGCAGTCGGATGGGCGCTACGTGCGCAACACGCCGACCGGCAACCAGAACCCGCGCAGTGCGCAGGCGACGTTGCTGGAGCGGCTCGGCAGCCCGGTGCTGGCCGTTCGTTGACGCTCCCCTCATGGAAGCGGGCAGGTCCGCTTCCATGTTTCCCGCCTACATCCACCACTGAGAAATCGGACAAGCCTGTCGGATTTGCCAGGTTGGGGGTTGTATGTTCCCGTTCCTAGACTGACCTCTGGCTATCAGGCGATAGCCTGTACATGGCAGTTGAGGATTTTTCGATGATGGGATCAGGCATAGGAATCGGGTTGGGAGCAGCGGGGCTTTACGAGGCATTGACCTCGCCGCCGAAGGGCTACCGCAGTGCGCAGGCCATGTCGCGCGACATGGCCCGGGCGGCGGTGACGTCTGAGTCCCTGGTGCGGGACTCGTTGAAAAACATCGCAAACATCGATCATGGCTTGCAAGGCGGCAACGCGTTTGTGCAGATCAACCCCGATGCGCTTGAGCAGGCGCGGGCGCGCGATCAGGAGCGTAACCGCGGCGGGGTGTGCGGCTTTTTGCACGGTGTGCCGATTGCCCTGAAAGATGTATTCGAAACCCGCGGAAAAATGCACACCAGTGCGGGTTCCCGTGCGCTGCTAGGTTCGCCGACGACAAAAAACGCCAAGGTCGTGGATAACTTGCTCAAGGCGGGTGCAGTGATCGTGGGTAAAACCAATATGAGTGAGCTGTCCAACTTTCGCTCCAGCGTACCGGTTGATGGCTGGAGCTCCCGTGGCGGGCAAACCCTTAACCCTCATCGACTGGGTGGGCAGGTGGCGGGGTCGAGTACTGGATCGGCCGTGGCGGTAGCCCAGGGACTTGTCCCGCTCGCATTGGGCATCGAGACCAACGGTTCGATCATTGCGCCGGCGGCCTACAACGGTGTGCTCGGTTTGAAAACCACGGCCGGACTGGTGAGTACCGAGGGGGTGATGACCAGCTCAAGACTGGACTCGGTGGGCACGTTTACGCGTAACGTGTGCGATGCTGGCGAAGCGCTAAACGCCATGGTCGAAACAACGGTCTACACCGCCGGGTTGACGCCCGATGCCTTGCAGGGCAAACGCATTGGCTACACGCCGGTGCCTGAGTTGTCGCCAGAGCAGGCCAGGGACCCGGCCAGGCGCGCGGATAGGCAGTATTTCGAGGACGCGATCAGATTGCTGGTGGCCAAGGGGGCAGTCCTTGTGCCAATAGCCAGCCTGGACGCTGATGTGGCGCCAGAGACGTACGATCAATACAACGATGCGCTTTTTGCAGGGCTCAAGCAAAAAATCGACGGCTACCTAGCTGGCAGGCAAGGGTTGTCGGTGAAGTCGTTGGCCGAGCTTATTGCGTTCAACGAGCGTGACAGGCGAGCCGGAGAGCCGGATCAGGCGCTGCTGGAACACATCAACAGCCTGGCGGTGACGGATGAGCAACGGGATCGGTTGTGGGAGGCTGTTCTCCCGATTTTCAGGGATATCTTCGATAAGCCACTGAAGGAGCATAAGCTGGACGCGGTGCTGTCGAGTTTTCGTTCAGACAGTTATTTCTTTGCCGCGGCAGCTGGCTACCCCGGCATATCGGTGCCCTCGGGCATGGATGATGAGGGCATGCCAACCGCGCTGCACTTTGCGGGTACGAGCAACAGTGAAGCCACACTGCTCTCGGTTGCGTATGGCTATGAACAGGCATCGCAGGCTATCCGCGAGCCGGCGTTCCTGCCTGGCGCGCCGATGTTGTCGTCGGCCGAGAGCGTCTAGGGATCAGCACACGTTCAGGCTCAAACCCACTCGCGTCAGCCACTCGGCTTCCTGGGCGAAATCCGCCTGGGTCAGTTGGTTCTCGTCCAGCCAATCTTCGGGGAATACCACATCCAGGCTGTCACCATTGGCGCGCAAGGTGACCTGCGGCATCTGCTGGGTGCCACGGATGTGGTGGAACAGGATCGCAAAGCGCAGCAGGGCGCACAGGCGAATCAGCTTGATGCCCTCGGCGCCGAACTCGGCGAACTTGTCCTTGGGAATATTGCGGCGATGACCGCGCACCAGCAGCGCCAGCATCTGCTGGTCTTCCCGGGAAAAACCCGCCAGGTCGGAGTGCTCGATCAGGTACGCGCCGTGCTTGTGGTAATGGTAGTGGGCGATATCCAGACCCACTTCATGGACCTTGGCTGCCCAGCCCAGCAGTTCACGCCAGACCCCGTCCTGCAGGTCCCAATCCTCGGCGACCTGGTCAAACGCATGCAGCGCCTTGCGCTCCACCCGCGCCGCCTGCTCCAGGTCGACGTGGTAGCGCTCCATCAGTGAGCCGAGGGTGCGCTCACGCACATCTTCATGATGATGGCGGCCCAGCAGGTCGTAGAGCACGCCTTCACGCAGGGCACCATCGCAGTGGTCCATGCGTTGCAGTTCTAGGGCGTCGAAGATGGCCTCAAGGATCGCCAGACCGGCCGGGAAGATGGTCCGGCGATCGGGCTTGATGCCCTCGAAGTCGATTTTCTCGGCATCGCCGAGCTTGAACAGCTTACGCTTGAGCCAGGCCAGGCCTTCGGCATTCACCTCGCCGGTGCCGTGGCCGCCAGCCTTCAGGGCCAGACCGATGGCGCGGATGGTGCCGGATGAGCCGATGGCTTCATCCCAGGTCAGGCGGTGCAGGGCATGCTCGATGCTCATGATCTCCAGCCGCGCCGCCGTGTACGCCTGGGCGTAGCGGGCCGGGGTGATCTTGCCGTCCTTGAAATAGCGCTGGGTGTAGCTGACGCAACCCATTTGCAGGCTTTCGCGCAGCAGCGGCTCGAAGCGCTGGCCGATGATGAACTCGGTGCTGCCACCGCCAATGTCGGCCACCAGGCGTTTGCCGGGGGTATCGGCCAGCGTGTGGGAAACGCCGAGATAGATCAGGCGTGCTTCTTCACGCCCGGAGATGACTTCCACCGGGTGCCCGAGGATCTCCTCGGCGCGGCGGATGAATTCGCCACGGTTACGCGCTTCGCGCAATGCGTTGGTACCGACGATTCGCACGGCGCCCTGGGGCATGCCGTTGATCAGTTGGGCAAAACGCTTGAGGCAGTCGAGCCCGCGCTGCATGGATTCTTCGTTGAGCTTGCGCTCATCGTCGATCCCGGCAGCCAGTTGTACCTTTTCGCCGAGCCGCTCAAGGATGCGGATCTCACCGTTCTGGGCCTTGGCCACGACCATGTGAAAGCTGTTGGAGCCCAGGTCGATGGCGGCGATCAGGGACAGATTCTTGGCTTGGGATTGCGGCATGGGTAGGGGATCTCGGTCGATAACCTTGCCATCGTGCCACGATCAAACGCTGACGCCAACGCGTAGTGCTCGGTGATTTGTCCTACGCCTGCTCTTGATCAAGTTTTGTAGGAAATGTAGGGAAAGTTTCCGGATGACCGATGACATATCTTTAGTGGGGTGTAGGGAACTAAAAGACTTTTAGAGAATTTTGGAGATTATATAATTTCCTACAGGAGTAGTTAATTATGCTCATCCTTAATCTGCTCTGGACTACTTTGGTGGGTGGTAAAAGAGTCAGTTGTTTTAAACGAGTCCCACAGAGTTCTGGGTGTCGTCTTATATTTATTGAGTGAGTCGAAGGTGAAACTGTCGGTCGGCAATGATGCCGTGGTGTTATTTATTTATAGCTTTGTGTTTCAGGGAGGAACTAATGGCGACGAAGGAATTGCCTGGTTATTAAAGAAGTAATGCCTGAACACTTTCTAACGACAGGTCGATCATGAAAAAAGTATTGGGTTTGACGATGGGTGTTATTTGCCTGGCTGCAAGTATTGGCGCTCAGGCAACAAACGTTGCTCAGTTGGTAGTGCGGGGGACGATCACGCCCGCAGCCTGCAATTTGAGCTTGGGTAATAGTGGCATCATCGACTATGGGGTTATCCGTTCCGGTGAGTTGTCCCAGACCAGCTTCAATCCTCGCTCACCGCAAACCACATCGTTGGTTGTCAACTGCGGTACCACCCCGGCCAAGTTCGGCCTGACCCTGACCGATTTGCAGGCGGGCAGCAAGGTCACTGGCATTCTCGGCGGCGGCTATACCGAAGCGCAGAACTTCGGGTTGGGCGCTGTATCGTCCCGACGTACCGGGGGGTACTCGGTCACTCTGCGAGATCTGAGGTCTTCAGGTCTCACGTTGAGTCCGATCATGCGGGTCAGCACCGGCGCCTGGCAGAACAGTGACGGAAAAGTCGCACAAGCGCCTACCCAGTACTCGTGGCGTAATGGTGCGAGCATAACCCCCGCATCCATTGCTCAGCTCACGGGCATCATTGAAGTGATGGCGGTCATTAACAAAGCGCAAGACCTGGACCTCACCCGTGATGTGACGCTGGATGGCCGCGCCACCTTAGTGCTTAGTTACATCTAAACCTCTAGTAACAGCCGATATTGAAACGAAAAGTGTCATGACGCTTTCGGGACTTGTCGGCTGTTTTTCTGTGCGTTTGCTATTTGTCTTGATCGTTGCGGAGAAAACACAGTGAGTTGTTTTTTGAAAATAGGTGTGACGCTATCGTGGTGTGCAATATTATTGTTTTGCGCAAGTGGCATGGCGGTGGCCGATGGTATGCAACCCGAAACAACGGTTGTCGTGCTTTATGAGGAGAACGGTGAAGCGACGATCAATATCAAGAACACAGATCCGGGGCCCGCACTACTTCACTCGGTGATCGAGAATATACCGGAGGATAAAGAGCCACTGCTGATCGTCACGCCACCGATTACCCGGGTCGAGGCCGGTGAGACCCAGTTGGTTCGTTTTATCAATACATCTGGCACGCCGCTCAAGACCCAACGATTGAAACGTGTTTCCTTTGAAGGCATTCCCCAGGCCCGCAGCCCTGGTGGGGCGACCATTGGCTTTACCCTGCGGCAGAATTTACCGCTGATCCTGCATCCCAAGGGGTTGGCCAAGCACCAGGCACCCTGGGAGTTGTTGAAATGGAGGCGCCAGGGCAGTGGCCTGGCCGTTCATAACGACAGTGCGTATGTGGTGCGGTTGGCGCTGGAGTTGCAACTGCTCCCGGGGAAAACGTTGGCAACCTTGCCGCGCAGTTACATCCTGCCAGGTGAAGTACTGGCGGTTGATGCCCAGGGGCCACTGGCGGGCGTTACCTCGGTCGTATTGCAGCCCGCCACGGTGTACGGGTTCACCGTTGACAGCTACAGCGCAGATGTTGCCGATCATGGGATTTAACCGAGTGGTGGGCAAGGGAGTGGGCGGCGCCTGTTATTCGGGGCTGTTCATGGGGTTGGCAACCCTTTTTGGGCATCATGGGGATGCATTGGCCATCGAGTTGGGGGAAGGGTTTGACCTGGCAGCCCTGACCACTCATGGCATTGATCCAAAAGTTTCGGACTATTTCCGCAGCGCGGCGCGTTTTCGCGAAGGTGTCCAGGTGGTCGGGCTGCGGGTCAATGGCGCGGCGCTAGGCTTGGTGGATGCCCGGTTCGATTACCAGGGCCAACTGTGTTTTACCCGGGGGTTACTGGACAAAGCTGGTTTGCGGGTGCCGCCTGCGGTCTTGCAGGCTGGTGTGACGGCCGACCAGACGTGTCACGATTTCCTTGGCGAGTTCCCGGCGACGTTGGTGAGATTGCGCCCCGGTAGTGACGAGGTGTCCCTGGTGGTACCTACGCAATCGTTGCGTGAACCCGAGTGGGAGGCTGGCAGTTTCAGCCAGGGCGGTACGGCCGCCATGCTCAATTACGATGTGCTTGGATTCGATAACCATGCGCGCGGCGACTCCACCCGTTTTGTCTCGGCCTATACCGAGGCGGGCTTCAATCTTGGCAACTGGATTGTGCGCAGTCGGCAGTTCTATGTTTCCGATAACGGCAAGGGTAGCAGCGAACATGTGTACGCCTATGCCCAGCGAGATTTCGCGGCCTTGAAGTCGACCTTCCAGGCGGGTCAGATTTCCAGCAGGAACCCGGTATTTGGCGGCCTCCAGCTCTCGGGGTTCCAGCTCTTTCCTGATGGTGTCGCCCGTGTCGGGAGCACCAACGGTGTAGTGGTCGAAGGCTTGGCCCATAGCCAGGCAAGGGTTGAGGTGCGCCAGTCCGGGGTGTTGATCCATTCGACCCTGGTGCCCGAAGGGCCTTTTCGCCTGACGGACCTGCCACTGCTCAATGGTACCAGCGACCTGGACGTGAGTGTCATCGGTACGCGGGGAGGCAAACGCAGTTTCGTGGTGCCTGCGGCGTCTTTCGGTGCCTACGTGCCCGTGCAACCTGGTTTCGACTTTGCGCTGGGCAAGGTGCGGGAAACCATCGCCAGCAACAGGGAGCAACCGGTGGTGGCGATGGGCAGCGGCACCTGGGATTTGGGTGCAGGCACAGCCCTGGGGCTCGGTTTATTGGGGACGGATGAATACCACGCGGCAGGTGGCACGTTGAGTCGTGTCTTTTTCCAACGGGTTTCAGTGAGTGCACGACACAATCGGTCCCGCGATAAGGTTCGCGGTGTGGGCGGGACACGCAACTCCGTGTCGCTGGGTAGCCCGTTGGGCGCGGGTGTTGAGGCAAGCCTGAGTGCCACCACCCAGAGTCGAGGTTACCGTGATGTCCTGGAGGTCGGCACAGCCTCGACCAACGATCTTCTGGACACGCGTTTTCAGCGCCAGTACACCGCCGGACTGAGTTGGGCCGCGCCGGTTTTGGGTACGCTCTCCGTCACCTACTCCCATAACGCGCAATTTGACGGGCAGAGCACCGAGCATGTGTTCGCGTCGTGGACCAAGCGTTTCGACGACGTCGATGTCGCACTCGTCGCCGACTCGCAGACCGGTCCGTCGCGCCGGCGAAAGCGCCGTTATGCCGTCAACGAGGAACTTCCCTCCGAAGGGCTGTCGGTGCGCCTGCAAGTCAGTGTGCCGTTTGGCGATGATCGCCGCCTCACATCTTTCGCCAGCCGGCGCAACGGCCGCTCCGATATCGGTACAACACTGTCGGAACGGGTCAACGAGTATGTGAACTATGAAGTGGGCACCGAGCGCGACCTTACGGATCGCCAGAAGGCGGTGCATGGTCGTGTAGACGTCATGCCTCGCTACACCCGCGTGGGTGCGGGGGTGAACCGGGACGCATCAGGCACCACCTACACCGGGCAATTGCAGGGGGGCGTCGTGGCTCATGGACAAGGGCTGACCTTTTCACCCTACGCGGTGCAGGATACTTTCGGCCTGCTATCGGTGGGAAACATCACGGGAGCCAAAGTCTCGACACCCCATGGGCCGGTCTGGACCGACTACCGCGGTCACGCGGTCATTCCTGGATTGCCGGCCTATAGCACCAGCCACCTCGAAGTGCAGACCCAGTCCCTGCCCAAGCGTGTCGATCTCAAGAACGGCACCCAAACGCTTGCCGCTGCTCGTGGGTCGTTCAATTCCGTGGAGTTCAAGGTGGTCAGCGCCCGTCGGGTTCTGTTGACGGCCCATGACCCGCAGGGACGTGCGTTACCCCAGGGCGCTGCAGTATTTGGCCAGGACAAGGCCTTCCTGACCAACGTAGTGGGCGACGGCCTGATTTTCCTGAATGACAGCCAGCCCCAACAGACCCTGAGTGTTGAGCTACCGGGCTCTACGAAGCCTTGCCTGCTGCAACTGAACCTTGAGCCAGAGCCCTCCAATGACAAACTTTATGAAACTGCTTCGGCGACCTGCCGTGCGTTGTAAATCGATCGGCAGGATTTATCCGTGTCTTTTATTCGTCGTGGCGTTATTGGCCAGCGAGGCCAGTCTCGCTACCTGTCAGTTGGCGTTAAGCCAGCCACGGGTCGACTACGGCGTAATGCGTCAAGCGCCCGATGAACATGTCAGTGCACAGTCTTACGGTACCCGGACCGTGCTCCTGAACGTGGTGTGCATTGATCCCGTTCCCATGGCAGTACGGTTCAGTGGGGTACCTGCGGGGCCTTTGGGCTTTCGGTTTGGCGCCACCGGGGCCTTTGCCCTGAATATCCGGCACGCCCACCTTGATGGCCGACCCGTGGAGTTGGTCGCCGAGAGCTCGGTGCCTGCGCACGCCAGCGAGCGGCTTGTGCCCGGGCAGGTCCTGATTGCCCGTGCGGCTGGCGTACCGATAACGGGCCGACGGCTATCGGCACAACTGGAGATCGCCCCATTCCTGCCGGTTGACGCGTTCTCTGTGCGCAGCGAAACGACGCTCCAGGGCCAGGTGCAGGTCGAGTGGTTGTCGCATGGCGTTGGCGTCAGCCCGGCGACTCCACCGAGCCAATGAAATTGGCCAGTTCGGCGGTGCGCGGTTGGGCAAATAGCACTTTCGGGTCACCGACTTCATGCACCTTGCCCTGGTGCATGAACACCAGCTTGTCGCCGACTTCCCGGGCAAAGCGCATTTCATGGGTCACCATGATCAGGGTCATGCCGTCCTTGGCCAGTTGGCGCACCACACTGAGTACTTCGTTGACCAGTTCCGGGTCCAGGGCCGAGGTGATTTCATCGCACAGCAGCACCTTGGGCGACATTGCCAATGCGCGGGCGATGGCCACCCGTTGCTGCTGGCCGCCGGACAGGCGATCCGGGAACGCGTCGAACTTCTCTCCCAGGCCGACACGGTCGAGCATCTGTCGTGCCAGTTCCGCAGCCTTGGCCTTGGTGACCTTTTGCACGACCTGGGGCGCGAGCATGACGTTTTCACCCACGGTCAAATGGGGGAACAGGTTGAACTGCTGGAACACCATGCCGACTTTTTGCCGCAGGCTGCGCAGGTCGGCACGGGCCGCATCGAGGTATTCGCCGTCGACTTCAATCACCCCGTCGTTGATCGACTCCAGGCCATTGAGGGTGCGCAGCAACGTAGACTTCCCCGAGCCGCTGCGGCCGATGATCGCCACCACCTGGCCTTCCTCGACACTCAAGTCGATACCTTTGAGCACATGGTGATCGCCGTAATACTTATGCAGCGCGGATATTCTAAGCAGAGGCATGCAGTCTCCTTTCCAGGTAGCGGGCACTGAGGGACAAGGGGTAGCAGAGCAGGAAGTAACCGAGCGCCACCAGGCCGTAGACCATGAAGGGCTCGAAGGTGGCGTTGGCGAGCATGCCGCCGGTCTTGGTCAGTTCGGTGAAGCCGATGATCGACGTCACCGCCGTGCCCTTGACCACCTGCACCGAGAAGCCCACCGTCGGTGCCACGGCAATTCGCAGGGCCTGGGGCAGGATCACATAGCGCAGTTGCTCATAAGGATTGAGCGCCAGGCTGGCGGAAGCCTCCCATTGGCCATGGGCAATGGAGTCGACACAGCCGCGCCAGATCTCGGCCAGGTAGGCGCTGGTAAACAGGGTCAAGGCAATCGCGGCGGCCAGCCACGGCGAGATATCGATCCCCAGCAAGGCGACACCGAAGAACACCAGGAACAATTGCATCAACAACGGCGTGCCCTGGAACAATTCGATATAGGTCCGGGCGATGTTGCGCGGTAGCGCCTTGGGGCTGATGCGCAGGGTCATCACCAGCAAGCCGATCAGCCCACCGCCGATAAACGCCACCAGCGACAACAGTAACGTCCACTGCAGGCCGGTCAGCAGGTTGCGCACGATGTCCCAGAATGAAAAATCACTCATCGGCTGTTCCTCATTACATAGCGGCGACCGATCCAATTGAGCAACTGGCGGATCATCAACGCCATGCACAGGTACACCAGCGTGGTCAGGGCATAGGTTTCAAAGGCGCGGAAATTGCGCGACTGGATAAAGTTGGCGGCAAAGCTCAACTCTTCAGTGGCGATCTGCGAACACACCGCCGAGCCGAGCATCACGATGATGATCTGGCTGCTCAGGGCCGGCCAGACCTTGCCCAGCGCCGGCAGCAGCACCACATGGCGAAACGCTTCAAAACGCGTCATGGCCAAGGCTGCCGCCGCCTCCAGTTGCCCGCGAGGAATCGCCTGGATACCGGCACGAATGATCTCCGTGGAATAGGCGCCGAGGTTGATCACCATCGCCAGTACCGCCGCCTGCCATTCGGAAATCTGCAAGCCCAGGGACGGCAGGCCGAAGAAGATGAAGAACAACTGCACCAGGAACGGTGTGTTGCGAATCAATTCGACATACACCCCGAAGAACCAGCAGAACGGCTGGATTTTCCAGGCGCGCACCACGGCGCCGACAATCCCCAGCGCCACCCCCAGGATCGCACCGATGGCGGTCAGCTCCAGGGTGAACAGCGCGCCACGCAACAGCAGGTCGGTATTGGCCAGCACCGGCACAAAGTCGAATTGATAGGCCATCAATCAGCTCCGCCTCAGAGATCGGCAGGCAATGGCTCTTTGAGCCACTGCATTGCGTTCTTTTCCAGGCTGCCGTCAGCCTTGGCGGCGACCAGGATCTGGTTGACCTTTTCCAACAGCGCCGGCTCGTTTTTGTTGACGCCGACATACACTGGCGAATCCTTGAGTTTGACTTTAAGCGCCGGCACCCGCTTGGGGTTGCGCTCGCTGATCGCCACCATCACCACGTTGCCACTGGCGATCAGGTCCACCTGGCCGGCGAGGTAGGCGGCGATCGTCGAGTTGTTGTCTTCGAAGCGCTTGATCGTGGCTTCCTTGGGCGCTACGGCGGTCAACTCGATATCTTCAATGGCGCCCCGGGTCACGCTGATGGTCTTGCCCTTGAGGTCGTCGAGGTGGGTGATGGTCGCTTCCGGCGGGCCGAATACGGCGAGATAGAACGGCGCATAGGCCTTGGAAAAGTCGATGACCTTCTCGCGCTCCGGGTTCTTGCCCAGGCTGGAAATCACCAGGTCCACCTTGCCGGTGGTCAGGAATGGAATGCGGTTGGTGCTGTTGACCGGCGTGAGTTCCAGCTTGACCTTGAGTTGCTCGGCCAGCAGCTTTGCGGTGTCGATGTCCAAACCGCGCGGTTGCATATCCGGGCCAACCGAGCCGAACGGCGGAAAGTCCTGGGGCACGGCGACCTTGAGGGTGCCACGGGCGACGATATCGTCCAGGCCATTGGCCTGGGCAGGCGCCTGGCTAAGCATCAGGCTGGCAAACAAGGCAGTGAGCAGGGCGCTGCAACGCTTGGTCATGGCAACTCTCCGAAAGTGGTGAAGGACATTTCTGAGTTTTGCCAGTGCATAGCCCATGCCATGACGCCCTGAAACGCCTGCAAGGCAGGTTTTTCCAGGCGTATATCGGTCTGACTGGTCTGAACAGTCAGGTCTCGTTTCGCACCCTTTTCGAGCGCTGGCAAAACCGCGCGAGCCCCTTTAGGGCGTGGCTTGCCGGCTGCCGAGAATAGCTTTACAACTAGGCCCACTGTTGACTGAAACCTCGGGTTTTTTCATGAATTCCATCGCCCAAGCCGTACCGGAAGCGGCCTTGCAAGCTATCCGCAAACTCATCAAGGAACAGGGCTTCGGCCCCGGCGATGCATTGCCTTCCCAGCGCGACCTGGCGCTGCAATTGGGGGTCAGTCGTGCCTCGTTGCGTGAGGCCTTGTCTTCGCTCAGTGCGCTGGGAGTGGTCAGTGTGCAGCCGGGCAAGGGCGTGTTTGTGCAGGCGCCGCCTGAGGCCGATCTGGGCGCAGTGGCCTGGCCATTTACCGCGCAGGCCAGCCCGCTGGATATCTTCCAGTTGCGTTATGCCCTGGAGGGGTTTGCGGCGGGGCTGGCGGCCATGACGTTGACCACCGAGGAGCTGGATGAGCTCGAAGACAATGTCCAGGCCATGCGCCGGGAACTCAAGGCCGGTGATTTCGAGGCGGCCGCACGGTTGGACTTCGCTTTCCACCAGCGCATCCTGTTGGCCAGTGGCAATCAGGCGATGGTCAGCATCCTCAGCGCCAGTGCCGAGGTGTTCCTGGAAAGCCAGAAACTACCGTTCATCCGACCGGAGCGGGCCATGGAAACCTGGCAGGAGCACCGCAAGATCCTCCGTGCCCTGGCCCGGCGCAGCAGCGCGGCGGCACATAAATCCATGCAGGAGCACGTGCGTAACGCGGCGCTGCGCACGGGCATCGCCTTTGTCACGCCGGCAACATCCTGAATCGGTAATACCGAAAATGATGACGCGTGATAGCAAGAGTCAATCAGCGGCGGCTTCCTGAACGAAGGAAGGGCGGCTATGATGGGCAACGTTTTTTTTGCTTACAACCCGGAGACATCCATGAGCAACGATCTTATCAAGCACGTCACCGACGCGACCTTTGAGGCCGAAGTACTGCAGGCCCAAGGCCCGGTGCTGGTTGATTACTGGGCTGAGTGGTGCGGTCCTTGCAAAATGATCGCTCCGGTCCTGGACGACATCGCAACCACCTACGAAGGCAAGCTGACCGTTGCCAAGCTGAACATCGACGAAAACCAGGAAACCCCGGCCAAGCATGGCGTGCGTGGTATCCCGACCCTGATGTTGTTCAAGAATGGCAACGTCGAGGCCACCAAGGTCGGCGCACTGTCGAAGTCGCAACTGGCTGCATTCCTCGACGCCAACATCTAAGCGTCGTCAAAAAGCCCCGCATATTGCGGGGCTTTTTCGTGAAGCAGGGCTAGACGCTCTGAAATTCAGGTGGTACATTCGGCCCCGCACTGGTTTCTCCACTGCCCCCTGCAAGCCGTCGCCGACGCATTCCTTTCGATTAGTACGCGATCCTGTCGCCTTCTCTGCGGCGCGGCCTCATTAAGCCAAAAGCTTAATTCCCCCCCTCTATAAATGATTACGTCATTCCTATATGAATCTGACTGAACTCAAGCAAAAGCCGATTACCGACCTGCTCCAACTGGCCGAAGAAATGGGCATAGAAAATATGGCCCGTTCGCGCAAGCAGGACGTGATTTTCTCCCTGCTGAAAAAGCACGCGAAAAGCGGCGAGGAAATCTCCGGTGATGGCGTGCTGGAGATTCTCCAGGACGGCTTCGGCTTCCTTCGCTCTGCAGACGCTTCCTATCTTGCCGGCCCAGACGATATCTACGTCTCGCCGAGCCAGATCCGTCGCTTCAACTTGCGCACCGGTGACACCATCGTTGGCAAGATCCGCCCTCCAAAGGAAGGCGAGCGTTATTTCGCCCTGCTCAAGGTCGACACGATCAACTTCGATCGTCCCGAGAACGCGAAGAACAAGATTCTCTTCGAGAACCTGACGCCGCTGTTCCCGACCGTGCGCATGAAGATGGAAGCCGGCAACGGTTCCACCGAAGACTTGACCGGTCGAGTCATCGACCTGTGCGCCCCGATCGGCAAGGGCCAGCGTGGCCTGATCGTCGCGCCGCCGAAAGCCGGTAAGACCATCATGCTGCAGAACATCGCAGCGAACATCGCGCGTAACAATCCTGAAGTTCACCTGATCGTGCTGCTGATCGACGAGCGTCCGGAAGAAGTGACTGAAATGCAGCGCACCGTGCGCGGCGAAGTGGTTGCCTCGACGTTCGATGAGCCGCCAACCCGCCACGTGCAGGTTGCCGAAATGGTGATCGAGAAGGCCAAGCGCCTGGTCGAACACAAGAAGGACGTGGTGATCCTGCTCGACTCCATCACCCGTCTGGCCCGTGCCTACAACACCGTGATCCCGAGCTCCGGCAAGGTCCTGACCGGTGGTGTCGATGCCCATGCCCTGGAGAAGCCGAAACGTTTCTTCGGCGCCGCGCGTAACATCGAAGAAGGCGGCTCGCTGACCATTATCGCCACCGCGCTGGTTGAAACCGGCTCGAAGATGGACGAAGTGATCTACGAAGAGTTCAAGGGTACCGGCAACATGGAACTGCCTCTGGACCGTCGCATTGCTGAAAAGCGTGTGTTCCCGGCCATCAACATCAACCGTTCCGGCACCCGCCGTGAAGAGTTGCTGACTGCCGATGACGAACTGCAGCGCATGTGGATCCTGCGCAAGCTGCTGCATCCGATGGACGAAGTCGCCGCCATCGAGTTCCTGATCGACAAGCTGAAAACCACCAAGACCAACGACGAGTTCTTCCTGTCGATGAAGCGTAAGTAATACGACGTTTCAGGTCCGAAAGAATGGCGCCCCAAGGGGCGCCATTTTTTTTCACCGGTTTTTTAAGCAAGTTCCGAGCGCAAATGCGCGGCGATAAGCTGCCAGCGGCCTTCAGAGCAGGTAGGATGTACGCCTATTTTACGGGTGGCATGGTTAATGAAATTCAAGGATCTTCGGGATTTCGTGCAGCAACTTGAGCAGCGCGGAGAGTTGAAACGTATTCAGGTGCCGGTGTCCCCGGTCCTGGAAATGACTGAGATTTGCGACCGTACCTTGCGTAACAAGGGCCCGGCGCTGCTGTTCGAGAACCCCACAGGTTTTGATATTCCGGTGCTCGGCAACCTGTTCGGCACACCCGATCGGGTGGCATTCGGCATGGGCGCCGAGTCGGTCAGCGAACTGCGCGAAATCGGCAAGCTGCTGGCCTTCCTCAAGGAGCCCGAGCCGCCCAAGGGCCTGAAGGACGCGTGGTCGAAGCTGCCGATCTTCCGCAAGATCATTGCCATGGCGCCCAAGGTGGTCAAGGACGCGGTTTGCCAGGAAGTGGTCATCGAAGGCGATGATGTCGACCTGGCGATGCTTCCGGTCCAGACCTGCTGGCCCGGCGATGTCGGCCCGCTGATCACCTGGGGCCTGACCGTCACCAAGGGCCCGAACAAGGATCGCCAGAACCTGGGGATCTACCGTCAGCAAGTGATCGGCCGCAACAAAGTGATCATGCGTTGGCTGAGCCACCGTGGTGGCGCGCTGGACTTCCGTGAGTGGTGCGAGAAGCACCCCGGCCAGCCGTTCCCGGTCTCGGTGGCCCTGGGCGCCGACCCGGCGACCATCCTCGGCGCCGTGACGCCGGTGCCCGACAGCCTGTCCGAATACGCCTTTGCCGGCCTGCTGCGCGGCAACCGCACCGAGTTGGTGAAGTGCCGTGGCAACGACCTGCAAGTACCGGCCACCGCCGAAATCATCCTCGAAGGCGTGATTCATCCGGGCGAGATGGCCGATGAAGGCCCGTATGGCGATCACACCGGCTACTACAATGAAGTCGACAGCTTCCCGGTGTTCACCGTCGAACGCATCACCCACCGGATCAAACCGATCTACCACAGCACCTACACCGGCCGGCCGCCTGATGAGCCGGCGATTCTCGGCGTGGCGCTGAACGAGGTGTTTGTGCCGATCCTGCAGAAGCAGTTCCCGGAAATCACCGACTTCTACCTGCCGCCCGAGGGTTGCTCGTATCGCATGGCCATCGTGACCATGAAGAAGTCGTACCCGGGCCATGCCAAGCGGGTAATGCTCGGTGTGTGGTCGTTTTTGCGACAGTTCATGTACACCAAGTTCGTTATCGTCACCGACGACGACATCAACGCCCGGGACTGGAACGACGTGATCTGGGCCATTACCACGCGCATGGACCCCAAGCGCGACACGGTAATGATCGACAACACGCCGATCGACTACCTCGACTTCGCCTCGCCGGTGTCGGGCCTGGGCTCGAAGATGGGCCTGGATGCCACCCATAAATGGCCGGGTGAAACCACCCGCGAGTGGGGCCGGGTAATCGTCAAGGATGACGCCGTGACGGCGCGTGTCGATGCGATGTGGAAAGAATTGGGAATAGATTGATGCGTGTAACCCTGCAACCTTCCGGCGCGGTCCTTGACTTGCAGCCCGGCGAGCGGATTCTTGAAGGTGCACGGCGCCTTGGCTACGAATGCCCCCAGGCGTGCCGCAACGGCGTGTGCCACGTGTGCGCGGCCCTGTTGGTCGAGGGCCGGGTGCAACAGGCCGGCGAGGTGCGTGACCATGGTGAGTTCTACACCTGCATTGCCGAGCCGCTGGAAGATTGCGTCGTGCTGTGGGATGGCGTGCTGGCGCCGGGAGAGTTGCCGGTGCGCAAACTTGCCTGCCAGTTGAGCGAGTGCGTGGACCTGGGTGGCGACGTGTGGCGCGTGCGCCTGCGGGCGCCGGCCGGCAAGGCGGTACGCTACCACGCGGGCCAGTACCTGATGATCGAGCGGGAAAACGGCGAAAAGTCGGCGTTTTCCCTGGCGTCGGCGCCCCACGCCGGGCGGGAGCTGGAGTTGCATGTGCTGGTGCGTGAAGACAGCGCCCGCAGCCTGATCGAGCAGTTGCAGCGCAACCAGATGGCGCGGGTCGAGCTACCATTTGGCGATACCCATCTGGCCGAATTGCCCGACGGGCCGCTGGTGCTGATCGCGGCTGGCACCGGTATGGCACAGATGCACAGCCTGATCGAGCACTGCCGGGCCAGCGGTTTCAAGCACCCGGTGCATCTGTATTGGGGCGTGCGCCAACCGGATGATTTCTACCAGGTCGAACATTGGGAGCAGTGGCAGCAATTGCCCAATCTGTTCCTGCACAAAGTGGTCAGTGACCTGTGCGGTTGGGAGGGGCGCTGTGGTTTGTTGCATGAGGCGGTGTGTGAAGACATCAGCGACCTCAAGGGTGTGCATGTCTACGCCAGCGGTTCACCCGCGATGATCTATGGCACGCTGGATGCACTGGTCAACGCCGGCATGGATGCACACCAGATGCGCGCCGACGTGTTTGCCTACGCCCCGCGCTCCTGACCGTACACCGCTCCCACATTGGATGGTGTCCACTGTCTGTCTGCGTCAGAACCGCACGCCCGTGGTCACCATCGCCGCATTGAACCCCAGCAGCACGAACTCCGCCGCTACCGGCCCGTAGTGAGCCCCGACCGAAGGAATGATCACTGGCGCCACGCCATAGCGGTTCAATGGAATCTTGTCGCGGTACTTGCCGCGGTAGCCCTGGATCGCCCCGCCGGTCAGCTTCAAGTACACCGGATAGTCGGCCATGTCATAGCGTTTGCCCGCGTAAGCGTAATACGAGCGCTGGCGAAACGAGTTGCGAAAGGTCGCACCGCCATACACCCACCCCGAAGCGTCATTGCGCTCCAGGCCGATCAGGTCCTGGTTGTTGTTGTGCTCGGGGTCCGGCGCAAAGTGCCGGGTGTAGACGCTGGTCTGGGCGTACCAGAAGCCTTTGTCGTCGTTGGCTGGCGCTTCGGCGGCCAGGGCGGTGGTGGCCTGCGCCAGGAGCAGCAGGCCGGAAAGTCGGTTTTTCATGGGGCGACCTCGATAGTCGGTGAATGCACGGCTAAATGGGTCGTGACGCGGGCCTATTTTGAGGGTTCATCCTCCATAAAGGCTGAACGGGCGCTGAAAATAGCGGGGTTTTCTGGAGTAATCCTGACGAAAGGGGCACGTTGCTTATGCTTTTTCTTATTCGTAAAGGGTATTTATTCGTACAAATAAATGTCATTAAGCTATATGTCGTCGGGCTACCGACTTCCCGCCAATACAGCTTGGTGGAAGGCGCTGAAGCGGGTACGCCCGGCGTGACTACGCGGCCTATAGCACTTTTTCGCCTTGCGGTTACAGCGGCGCGTTCTATTACGGTAAAGTCGCCTATAACTGGTAATGCACAGGAGACCTAAGCGATCTGCCATGACCGTTATTGAATCCGAACTTCTGCAATTGGCTTACCCACCGCGACTCGATCTGGGGCCGCAACTCACTCACGAACAATTGATGAGCTCGATGCAGGCCACCATGGGCCTGCACAAGGGTGGGCCGGTCTGGCTGTTTGCGTATGGCTCGCTGATCTGGCGCCCCGAGTGTTCGGCCACCCAGCGCCTGCGCGCACGGGTCCACGGTTATCACCGGGGCCTGTACCTGTGGTCCCACGAGCATCGGGGCACGCCGGAGTTGCCGGGGCTGGTATTTGGCCTGGATCGTGGCGGCTCGTGCAGCGGCTTTGCCTACCGCCTGCCGGAGGAGCAGTTGGAAGCCTCGCTCTATGCCTTGTGGCAGCGGGAGATGCCTTACCCTTCGTATCGGCCGCACTGGCTCAGTTGCCGGCTTGAAGATGGCAGCCAGGTGCAGGCATTGGGTTTTGTGCTGGAGCGGCACCTGCCCAGCTATGCTGGCAACTTGCCCGACAGTGTGCTGAATCAGGTATTCGCCAGCGCTTGCGGGCGCTACGGCACTACTCGCGATTATGTCGAGCAGACCGTCAACGCCCTGCGTAGCCACGCCATGCCAGACAAGAATCTGGAGGCGCGGCTCAAGCGATGTGCCAAAGGCTGCGGCGGCGATTAACGCGCCGAGCTGACGCTATTGGTGTGCCACAGCGTAGGAATCAGGAACGCGATGGCCAACAGGCACGCGCCGATCAGCAGCACAAAGCCGCCGTCCCAGCCGAAGTGGTCCACGGTGTAGCCCATGGCCGCACTGGCCGCCACCGAACCGCCCAGGTAACCGAACAGGCCGGTGAAGCCCGCCGCCGTACCCGCAGCCTTCTTCGGTGCCAGCTCCAGCGCCTGCAGGCCGATCAGCATCACCGGGCCGTAGATCAAGAAGCCAATGGAGAACAGCGCGATCATGTCGACCATCGGGTTGCCTGGCGGATTGAGCCAGTACACCAGGGTCGCGACGGTGACCAACGCCATGAACACAATGCCGGTCAGGCCACGGTTGCCACGGAAGATCTTATCCGACATCCAGCCGCACAACAGTGTGCCGGGAATCCCAGCCCACTCGTAGAAGAAGTACGCCCAGGACGACTTGTCGACCGTGAAGTGCTTGGCTTCCTTGAGGTAAGTCGGCGCCCAGTCCAGCACGCCATAGCGCAGCAAGTAGACGAAGACGTTAGCCAGGGCTATGTACCAGAGCATTTTGTTGCGTAGCACGTACTTGACGAAGATTTCCTTGGCGCTGAATTCTTCTTCGTGGCTGGCGTCGTAGCCTTCCGGGTAGTCGTTCTTGTACTGCTCGATGGGCGGCAGGCCCACAGACTGCGGGGTATCGCGCATGGTGATAAAGGCAAATGCCGCCACCAGCAGGGCCACGGTGGCCGGCACATAGAACGCCGCATGCCAATCGTTGAACCAGGCCATGCCCAGCAGGAACAGCGGGCCGATCAGGCCGCCGCCGACGTTATGCGCCACGTTCCATACCGACACCACGCCGCCGCGTTCTTTCTGCGACCACCAGTGCACCATGGTTCGCCCGCTCGGCGGCCAGCCCATGCCCTGGGCCCAGCCGTTGATGAACAGCAAAATGAACATCATGGTCACGCTGGAGGTGGCCCAAGGCGCGAAACCGAAAATGAACATCACCCCGGCCGATACCAGCAAGCCAAAGGGCAGGAAATAGCGCGGGTTGGAGCGGTCGGACACCAGGCCCATGAGGAACTTGGACAGACCGTAGGCAATCGCAATCGCCGACATGGCCAAGCCCAGTTGACCACGGGTGTAACCCTCGTCGATCAGGTACGGCATGGCCAGGGAGAAGTTTTTGCGCAGCAGGTAATACCCTGCGTAACCGATGAAAATACCGGCGAAGATCTGCCAGCGCAGGCGTCGGTAGGTACTGTCGATTTTTTCTTCAGGCAGGGGCGCCTGATGTGCGGCAGGACGAAAGAAAGCAAACATTCAAGAGCTCCAGATTTCTTGTTTTGACTGCGGATGCGAATGTTACAGTTTCGTTACCGAAAATAGCATCGCCTCTTATCTGCAAACACAGGAAATTTGAGCAATTGCATGTTCTTTTACGAACATGTCGCAAATAGATAAGTTGTGGTCGTAACTGGCTTCTGATAGCGCTGGAGATCAAAATGTGGGAGCGGGCTTGCTCGCGATTGCGGTGTATCAGCCACTGAAAATGTGACTGATACACCGCTCCCACATTGATTGCATTTCAAATCACTAGCGGACCTGGACGACTACCTTGCCCACGGCCTTGCGCTGCCCGAGGTCATTAATCGCCTGCGCTGCGTTATCCAGCGGATACACCTGCGACACCAATGGCTTCAACTTCCCCTCGGCATACCAACTGAACAATTGCTGGAAGTTCGCCGCATTGTCCTGGGGTTGGCGCTGGGCAAATGCGCCCCAGAACACCCCAACCACCGCCGCGCCCTTGAGCAGTGCCAGGTTCACCGGCAACTCGGGAATGCGCCCGCTGGCAAACCCCACCACCAGCAGCCGGCCGTTCCAGGCAATGGCGCGAACGGCCTGGTCAAACAGATCGCCGCCCACCGGGTCGTAGATCACGTCTGCGCCGTTGCCGTCGGTCAGGCGCTTGATTTCATCCTTGAGATTGGTCTCGCTGTAATTGATCAACTCATCAGCCCCCGCCGCCTTGGCCACGGCCAATTTGTCGGCGCTGCTGGCAGCGGCGATCACCCGGGCGCCCATGGCCTTGCCGATTTCCACGGCGGCCAGGCCCACGCCACCGGATGCGCCCAGCACCAGCAGGGTCTCGCCGGCCGCCAAGTGGCCGCGTTGCTTGAGGGCGTGCATCGAGGTGCCGTAGGTCATGCTGAAGGCGGCGGCGGTGTTGAAACTCATGCTCGGCGGAATCGGCAGCACGTTATAGCCCGGCACCGCGACCTGTTCGGCAAAGCTGCCCCAGCCGGTCAACGCCATGACCCGATCACCGACCTTCAGGTGGCTGACCTTTTCCCCGACTTCGCTGACCACGCCTGCCGCTTCGCCGCCCGGCGAGAACGGGAAGGGCGGTTTGAACTGGTACTTGCCCTCGATGATCAGCGTGTCCGGGAAATTCACCCCCGCGGCATGCACATCCAGCAGGATCTCGTTCTTCTTGATCGCGGGGCTGGCGACCTCTTCCAGCACCAGGGTTTCGGCGGGGCCGAAGGCTTTGCACAGCACGGCTTTCATCGGACTCTTCCTTTTGGCGTAGTGGCCGATAAGTGTAGGTGGGTCAGGTCACGGGTCAACGAGCATGCCCCGGCCTGATAAGTCGCCATAAGCTTGTGCTCTGCCTTGCTAGCGTTATGCTACTGGCAACCGAATTTGAGGAATGAACTGTGAAAGCGTGGATCCTGTTGATGCTGGCCCTGACGTTGCCGATGGCAGCCCATGCCGAAGAAGCCAAGGAAGGCGAAGCGCCGAAGGTCAGCTATTACAGCCTGACCCCGCCCTTTGTCGGCAACTATGCCCTGGATGGCGGCCCGAAACTGCGGGTGTACAAAGCCGATGTGGCCCTGCGCGTGACCGGCCCGGAAGCGGCGGCGGCGATCAAGGCCAATGAACCGTTGATTCGTAACCAATTGGTGGCGTTGTTTACCCAGCAGACTGTCGAGAGCATGGGCAGTGTTGAGGGTAAGGAAAAGCTGCGCCAGGAAGCATTGAAGCAGACGCAGCAAGTGATGAGTGACGAGACGGGTAAACCGGTGGTTGAGGATCTGTTGTTCAATAACCTGATCATTCAATAGAGCTGAACTGATTGAGTTTTTTGTCAGGTATAGAAAACCAGCAACCTAGGTTGCTGGTTGCAATGAAAATTATGCGGTAAGTAGTAATGTCTTATTGTCAACTATAGAGGCCCCGTCTGGATTTGAGTCGAAAATAAACGTAAAGGTGACGATTAAGCTAGGTTGACTTGTTTTATAATCTCCAGACGCCCCCCAGGCATGCCATTGCCCATCCTTAACAGGGGTGAATGATAGCTCAGGTCCTTGGATAAGCATGGGCTTAATTATGAATTTTGGATTTCGCGAGAATCCAGTGTCGTTCGCGCACATGTATCTAATAGCTTTAAGAGTATATATTAAGTCCTTGTGGGTATATTCAACCTCTATCCTTCCTAGGGAGCCATGTGGACTGAATTCTCCAGTGACCGTTGTTCTCCCTAGAGGTTTTTTTGGGTCAATAATGATTTTTATATCGTGTTTGATATCGTTGTCTTGGGAGCGGTTTTTATTTGATTCCGGTGAGTTAATCATTTTTTGCTTTCCTTGAAATGTTGAAGGCAATAAGTTTGCACTCGCTTTTATAATTAATCATCGGAGAGGGTCGCGGACTACTGTTATAACTGACAGGTCTTTATGGTATTTTTTACTAAGTGCAATATTTTTATAGCTTTTAGTTTTGAAGGTTTTATTCAAGAAGCCAAACTCTTCCTAAACCGCGCCAACGCCACCGCAAAAAACAACAACCCAATCCCCGCCAGCGCCAGCAAATCCGGCCACACCACGTTCACTCCCGCATCGCGGAACAGAATCGCCGCACTCAAGCTCACAAAATGCGTCGACGGCGAGCCCTGCATCACCCACTGCAACCATTGCGGCATGCTGTCCAGCGGTGTGCTGCCGCCTGACAGCAACAGCATCGGAATGATCACCGGAATCGCCAGCAGCCCGAACTGCGGCGTCGAGCGGGCGAGGGTGGCGAGGAAGATGCCCAGGGCGGTGCTGGCAAACAGGTACAACGCCGTCACCAGCAGGAACAGGCTCAACGAACCGGCCAGCGGCACGCCGAGCATGCCCTTGACCACCACTTCCAGCGACAGCCACGTACACAGCACCACCACCAGCATGTTGCTCCAGATTTTTGCCAGCATGATTTCCAGCGCGGTCAGCGGCAGCACCAGCAAATGATCGAGGGTGCCGTGCTCGCGCTCGCGCAGCAGTGCGGTGCCGGTCAGGACGATGGCAAGGATGGTGATGTTGTTGACGATCTGGATCACCGCCAGGAACCAGCCACCCTCCAGGTTGGTGTTGAACAGTGCCCGGGTGGTCAGTGTCGCCGGCGCCCGGCTGGCGACGTCGGCCTGGCCGCTGTAGGTCAGCAGTTCGCGCTGGAATATCCGCCCGATATACCCCGCGCCCATAAAGGCCTGGCTCATCGCCGTGGCATCCACGTTGACCTGCACGCTCGGTTGGCGTCCGGCCAGCAGGTCGGCCTGGAAGTTGGCCGGCACATTGATCACGAAGGTGTACTGGCCGCTGTCCATGACCTTGTCCAATTGGTCGTAGGCCAGTGGTGCGGCGGGCTGGAATTGCGGTGGTTGCAGGGCTTGCGCCAGTTGGCGGGACAGTTGGCCATGGTCTTCATCGACAAACGCGACGCTGGCGTTGTGCACGCCAATCACCGAGCCGGCCGCGGGCATATAGATAGCCACGGTGAAGGCGTAGAACAGAAACAGCAGCAATACGCTGTCGTGGCGCAGGCTGGTGAGTTCTTTGATCCCCAGACGCAGGATATGCGCAAGCTTATGCATCAGGCCTCCTGCTTCTTGAGCATGACCAGGCTAAGCCCGGTGAACCCCAGGAAAAACCCGAACAGCGCCAGGCACTGTGGCCATAGCTGGCGCAGGTCCAGGGCTTTGGTGAAGGTGCCAACGGCGACGTCGAGGAAGTAACCAGCGGGAAACAGCATACCCATCAGTGCGGCCGCACCTTCCAGGGATGAGCGTGGCACGATCAGCCCGGAGAACTGGATGGTCGGCAGGCTGGTGATGATCATGGTGCCGAGGATCGCGGCGATCTGGGTGCGGGTGAACGCGGAAATCAGCAGGCCCATGCTGGTGGTGGCCAGCACATACAACAGGCCGCCAAACGCCAGGGTCACGCCGCTGCCCTTGAACGGCACGCCGAATAGCCAGCGGTTCATTGCCACCAGCAACGCCAGGTTGATCAGGCTGACGGCCAGGTAGGGCGCCTGTTTGCCGAGGAGGAATTCCAGGCGGGTCAGCGGCGTGGCGTAGAAGTTGGTGATCGAGCCCAGTTCTTTTTCACGCACGATGCCCAGGGCGGTGAGCATCGCCGGGATAAACGCCAGGATCAGCGCCATCACGCCCGGGCCGATGGCATTTACGCTGACCACGTCCTGGTTGTAGCGAAAGCGGGTTTCCAGTTTGGCGGCAGCGGGTTGGGACAGCGGTGTGCTGTTGAGTTCGGCCAATTGCTGGAGATTGGCCTGGTGTACCGCTTCTACATAGTTGCGGCTGGTCTCGGCGCGAAACGGCATGCCGCCATCGAGCCAGGCGGCCACCGCGGGTTGGCGTCCGGCATACAGGTCGCGGCCAAAGCCGGGAGGAATCTCCAGGGCCAGTTTGATTTCCGAGCGTTGCAGGCGGCGGTGCAGTTCGGCCGAGTTGGTGATCGGTGGCTGTTCGGCGAAGTAGCGCGAACTGCGGAAGGCTTCCAGATAGGCACGGCTTTGCGGGGTCTGGTCCTGGTCATACACGGCGAAGGCGAGCTTTTCCACATCCAGGGAAATGCCGTAACCGAAGATCACCATCATGAAGATCGCGCCGAGCAGGGCAAAGGCCATGCGGACCTTGTCGCGCAGCAACTCCTTGCCTTCGCGGCTGGCTACGGCCAGCAAGCGGGCCAGGCTGAAGCCGCGTTTACTGATGGGTGGCGCACTGGCGGCGCTCACGGTTTCGTTCGGCGTGGCGGTTTCGGGGGCGCCCTGAGCCTGTTCCAGGCAGGTGACGAAGGCCGCTTCCAGTGTGTCGCCGTGGAACTGTTGTTGCAGGGCGTCTGGGGTGTCGCAGGCCAGCACCTTGCCGGCATGCATCAACGAAATACGGTCGCAGCGCTGGGCTTCGTTCATAAAGTGGGTGGACAGGAAAATGGTCACCCCTTGCTCGCGGGACAACTCCACCAGCAAGCGCCAGAAATCATCCCGCGCGGCGGGGTCGACGCCGGAGGTGGGTTCGTCGAGGATCAGCACTTCCGGCCGATGCAGCACCGCTACGGCCAGGGACAGGCGCTGGCGCAACCCCAGCGGCAACTCGCCGGACGGCTGGTCGGCGATATGGCTCAGGTCAAAGCGCTGGATCAGCTCATCGATACGCGGGCCACTGTCGGCCTTGGGCAAGTCGAACAACTGGGCATGCAGCACCAGGTTCTGGCGCACGCTGAGTTCGCCGTACAACGAGAAACTCTGGGACATGAACCCCACGCGCTTGCGGGTCGCCAGGTCCTTGGCATTCACCGGGTTGCCCAACAGCATGGCGCTGCCCTCGCTGGCCGGCATCAGCCCGGTAAGGACTTTCATGGTGGTGGTCTTGCCGCAGCCGTTGGAGCCCAGGAAGCCGAAAATCTCGCCACGCCCGATGGCGAAGCTGACTTTGTTCACCGCTATGAAGTCGCCAAAGCGCAGGGTCAGGTCGTGGGCTTCGATGGCGATGTCGCTGTTGCCGTTTTCCCGGGGAGGGATCACCAGTGGCTGGTTGTCGTGGGCGCTGTCGCCCTGGAAGTGGGTGAAGGCGTCATCCAGTTTGCCGCTGGGCGTGATGGCGGCCAGTTCATGGCTCAGGCCATCGGCGATCAGTTTGCCACGGTCGAGCATCAGGCAATGTTCGAACTGTTCGGCTTCCTCCATGTAGGCCGTGGCCACCAGTAGTGTCAGTTGCGGGCGCTCGCTGCGTACGCTTTCCACCAGTTCCCAGAAGCGTCGACGTGACAATGGGTCGACGCCGGTGGTGGGTTCATCGAGGATCAACAGGTCCGGATCGTGGATCAGCGCGCAGCACAGCCCCAGTTTTTGCTTCATCCCGCCCGACAGCTTACCCGCCGGGCGGTCGGCGAAGCGTGCCAGGTCGGTGGCCAGCAGCAGGTTGTGCATGCGCTGGTCGCAATCGGCCTTCGACAGCCCAAACAGGGTGGCGAAGAAACGGATGTTCTCGCGGATGGACAGCTCGGGGTACAGGTTGCCGCCCAGGCCCTGGGGCATAAAGGCGATCAACGGGTACAGGCTGTTGCGGTGGCGGCGGTCTTCGATGGAGCCGCCGAGTACCTGCAAATCACCGGCCTGCAGCTTTTTGACCCCGGCGATCAAGCCCAGCAGGCTCGACTTGCCCGCGCCATCCGGGCCGATCAGCCCGCAGCGCGTGCCGGCCGGCAAGCTGAAGGCAATGTCGATCAGTGCCTGTTGCTTGCCGTAGCGGTGGTTGATGCCGGTGGCGTGCAGCGCCAGGCCGTTCATTGCAGGTTGGCCGGCCAGTCCAGGTCGGCGGTGCGCACGTAGCCGGCGCCGGGCATGCCGGGCTTGGCTTGGGGCACGGCGCTGGGTTGAGTCAGGCGCAGCTTGACGCGGAACACCAGTTTCTGGCGCTCATCGCGGGTTTCCACTTCTTTGGGTGTGAACTGGGATTTGGCCGCGACAAAGCTGATTTTTGCCGGCAGTGGCTGATCCGGCAGGGCATCGAGCACGATCCGCGCTTCGCTGCCCACGGTCAGGCGCCCGGTGACGGAGGCGGGCAGATAGAGGTTCATGTACTGGTCATTCGGATCAATCAGCAGCAGCACCCGCCCGCCGGCACCGAGCACTTCGCCAGGTTCGGCCAGGCGCAACTGGATGATGCCGTCGATGGGCGCGCGCAGGCTGCTGTCTTCGATTTCACTGGTCAGTTGTGCCACCTGGGCCTGGGCAGCACCGATGGCGGCCTTGACCGCATTGACCTGGGCCTGGGCGGCGATCACAGCGGCATTGCCGGTGTTCTGGTGCGCCTGCTGCTGGTCGATCAACTGCGCGCTGGCGAAGCCGCGTCGGTACAGCTCCTGGGTGCGCTTGAGCTCCTGGCTGGCCAGCAGGTTTTCGCTCTGGCGCAGTTGCACGTTGGCTTCGGCGGCGGCGAAGTTTTCCTTGGCGCGCAACACTTCGGCCTCGGCCTGGGCGCGCTGGGCTTCCAGGGTGCGGGTGTCGATACGCGCCAGCAACTGGCCCTTTAGCACTTTGTCGCCTTCATCGACCCGTACTTCGGCCAGGCGGCCGGGGATCTTGGTGGCGATCTGCACTTCGGTGGACTCCAGCCGGCCGTTGCCCATGCTCAAGCCTTCCGGCAGGCGGTCGAGGGTGGACTTCCAGTAGCCGAAGCCACCGGCGGCTACCAACAACAGAATCAGGAGAAAGGCGAAAAAATGCGAACTGCGATGGGGCGTCGACATGGGTGCATCCTGCGGTGTTAGCGTCCTAGTTTGCCGGGATCGTAACCGATAGCCGTTGATACCGGTCAAATGAATCCCTTTAGGCGCTAGCGCAGGGTCATGATTGCCGCCCACTGCTCGGCTGTCACCGGCATCACCGACAAGCGACTGCCTTTTTGCACCAGTGGCAGTTCAGCCAGGGCGGTCTGCTGTTTGAGGTAGCCGAGCCCGAGGACTTTGGGGAAGGTTTCGACGTGGGCAACGGTGATCGCACTCCACGGATTTTTTTCCGGGGTGGCCTTGGCGTCGAAGTAATGACTGTCAGGTTCCAGCGCTGTCGGGTCTGGGTAAGCCGCTTCGACGATTTTCCCTACGCCGGCAATCCCCGGCTCCGGGCAACTGGAGTGGTAGAAGAAGAACGCATCACCCACGGCCATGGCCCGCAGGAAGTTGCGCGCCTGGTAATTGCGCACGCCATCCCAGCGCGCTTCGCCGAGGTTTTCCAGGCCCTTGATGGACAGCTCATCGGGCTCGGATTTCATCAGCCAATAGGCCATGGTTTTTGCTCCTTTGCAGGGGATTGGGCAGGTTGTGCGTCACTTTCATGACAAACCGACGGTCGGTTGACGTCAAGGTTTGCGTGTTGGTTCACGTTAACGCAGAATGCCGGGATTTTAAGCTTGACGCAGCTGGAACGGACTACTTTGGAACGTTGCTGTCATCGTGTGTGATATGCCTGAAGGGGGGCAATCGATGAAACGCAAACCGGATTTACTATGGATTTTGGTTATTTTGTTCGGTCTGGGCGTCGTGACCACCGGGTATGCACAGAGCTTGTGGTCGAACAAGACCGAAGCCCCCGTTGAACTTGCACAACAGCAGCAGCCACAATTGTTCAAGCGCTGACTCTATTTTGGCGCCGTTGATTCCAGCGGCGTCCCCTCTGCGACATACCACGTCCTATCGGTAACGGTGCCTTCCAGCGGCACATCCCAGCTTGCCTGCGCCAGTCGTTCGACTTTTTGGCATTCATGGGCCAGGCCCAACAGGGTTGGCTTGCGCCAGTGACTGCGGCGCGAAAGATAGGCCAGGCTGCGGTCATAAAAACCGCCACCCATACCCAGTCGCCCACCGGCATCGTCGAAGCCCACCAACGGTAACAACACCAGGTCCAGTGCCCAGACTTTGCGCTGTTGTCCGAGGTTGGCCCGTGGCTCAAGAATGCCGAAGCGATTGGCTTTGAGTTTTTCCCCGCGCCGCACGCGCTGGAACACCATCTTGGTCCGCGGCCAGGCGCTGAGCACCGGCAGGTAAGTGGCCTTGCCTCGGCGCTGGGCCGCGCGCAGCAGCAAGCGCGGATCGATTTCACCATCCATCGGCAGGTACAGGGAAATATGTTTGGCCCGGCGAAACAGCGGGTGCTGTGCCAGTTGCCGATACAGGCCAAGGGCGGCCTGGCGCTGCTCGCTCGGCGTCAGGGCACGGCGGGCCTTGCGTAACATGCGTCGAAGTTGCGGACGGGAAAGCGGCGCAGGTTCGGTCATGGTGGTCGGCTCATACAACAATGCCAGTCCGGGGACTGGCATTGAGTTTGGGAATCAGGCTCCCCGACAGAACCGCTGTCGACTTAGCCCTTGAACCCGAAAGTTCAAGGTGGAAGATGCAGTAGGCTTTAAGGCTTTCCGTCTAGCGGACATGCACACCAGCCCAACGTGCAACTTCCAGGGTAGTGCGAATCGGCTCAGGGACATCGCCGACTGGCAAGCACGCCAGGGAGTGAAGCGAGTATACCCCAAACAGCCGCTGCAATCAGCCCTTGGGTTGCTCTTGATCGTTGGAAAGAGCCAGGTCAACGCGCTCCAGCAGGTCGCGCACTTGCTCGCGTGTCGAGCCGTTGGCCTGTACGTCAGGGCGTTCCTGCTTGTGCAGCAGATCGTGGGTAATGTTCAGCGCGGCCATCACGGCGATACGGTCGGCGCCGATGACTTTGCCGCTACTGCGGATCTCACGCATCTTGCCATCCAGGTAGCGGGCGGCGCTCACCAGGTTGCTGCGCTCTTCCTGGGGGCAGATGATTGAATATTCTTTGTCGAGAATCTGCACGGTGACGCTATTGCTTGAACTCATGAGTCTTGCTCCAGGGCCTTCAGGCGCGAAATCATCGATTCGACCTTACGCCGGGCGATTTCGTTTTTTTCAATGAGGTGAGCGCGTTCCTCGCGCCAGGTCTTTTCCTGAGCTAATAGGAGTCCGTTTTGACTCTTTAGTTGCTCGACCCGGGTAATTAGCAATTCGAGTCTGGCCATCAGCGCTTGCAAGTCGGTGTCTTCCATGGGGTTCCACTGGATTTGTCTGATGAATGGCAACTGCAGGATAAACGATCTGACGCCCTTGATAGTCGGGTGCGTCTGCCGGTGCTAGGATACAGCGCTTCATTCTAGACATCGCGCCGCCTGGCGCCTAGCTCATCATGCCTATTCAGAACTCCCCGTACGACGCTTTTTCCAAACTGCTGAGCTCCAGCGGTCATCCTTGCTCGCCTGCCGAACTGCACGGCGTGCTGCTGGGCCGCAGTTGCACCGGTGTTGGCTTTGACGCCGACAACTGGCTGGCTGACGTTGCCGAGCTGTTGGAAACCGAGCCGTTGGACAACGTGCGCAATGCCTTGATCGGCCTACAAGAGATGGTCAAGGGCGAACTGACCGGTGATGACGTCACTGTGGTCCTGCTGCTGCCAAGCGATGACGCCCCGCTCGCCGAACGCGCCGCCGCACTGGGCCAATGGTGCCAGGGCTTCCTCCATGGTTTTGGCGTAAATGCCGGTGGCCTGGAGTTGAGCAGCGACGCCAAGGAAGTGTTGCAGGATTTGGCAGCCATCTCCCAGGTGCAAGATGCCCTGGAAGAATCCGAAGACGGCGAAGGTGACTACATGGAAGTCATGGAATACCTGCGCGTCGCGCCGCTGCTGCTGTTCACCGAGACCAAAAAGTCCGCTGAGCCCGCAGCGCCCAAGCCGTCGCTGCACTAAGAGAGGGAACCCATCTGCCCATGATCCATATCCCCAAAGCGGAATACACCCGCCGCCGCAAGGCGCTCATGGCGCAGATGGAACCCAACAGCATCGCGATCCTGCCGGCCGCCGCCGTGGCGATCCGCAACCGTGATGTCGAGCATGTCTACCGCCAGGACAGCGACTTCCAGTACCTGAGCGGCTTCCCCGAACCGGAAGCGGTGATTGTGTTGATGCCGGGCCGCGCCCATGGCGAATACGTGCTGTTCTGCCGCGAACGCAATGCCGAGCGCGAATTGTGGGACGGCCTGCGCGCCGGTACCGAAGGCGCGATTCGCGAATACGGCGCCGACGATGCTTTCCCGATTACCGATATCGACGACATCCTGCCCGGCCTGATCGAAGGTCGCGACAGGGTGTACTCGGCCATGGGCAGCAATGCCGAGTTCGACCGGCACCTGATGGAATGGATCAACGTGATCCGCTCCAAGGCGCACCTCGGCGCGCAGCCGCCGAACGAATTCGTTGCCCTGGATCATCTGCTTCACGACATGCGCCTGTATAAATCCGCCGCAGAAGTGAAGGTGATGCGCGAAGCTGCGCGGATTTCCTGCGCTGCCCATATCCGGGCGATGCAGGCCAGCCGCGCCGGGCTGCATGAGTTCAGCCTGGAAGCCGAGCTTGATTACGAGTTCCGCCGGGGCGGGGCGAAGATGCCGGCTTATGGCTCCATCGTCGCGTCGGGGCGCAACAGTTGCATCCTGCACTACCAGCAGAATGACGCGTTGCTCAAGGACGGTGATCTGGTTTTGATCGATGCCGGCTGTGAGATCGACTGCTACGCCAGCGATATCACCCGCACCTGGCCGGTCAATGGCAAGTTTTCCGCCGAGCAGAAAGCGATCTATGAAGTCGTGCTGGCCTCTCAGGAAGCCGCCTTTGCGCAGATCGCACCGAACAAGCACTGGAACCAGGCGCATGAGGCGACAGTGCACGTCATCACCGCCGGGTTGGTGAAGCTGGGCTTGTTGCAGGGTGATGTGGACGAGTTGATCGCCAGCGAAGCCTACAAGGCTTTTTATATGCACCGCGCCGGACACTGGCTGGGCATGGATGTGCATGATGTCGGCGAATACAGGGTCGGCGGCGAGTGGCGAGTGCTGGAAGTGGGCATGGCCCTGACCGTGGAGCCGGGCATCTACATTGCCCCGGACAACCAGAACGTGGCAAAGAAATGGCGTGGCATAGGCGTGCGCATCGAGGATGACGTGGTGGTGACCAAGCAAGGCTGTGAAATTCTGACCGGCGGCGTACCCAAGACCGTGGCCGAGATCGAAGCACTGATGGCGGCCGCCCGATGAGCCGGGTCAACCTGGCCATTATCGGCGGCGGCCTGGTGGGCGCCAGCCTGGCGTTGGCGTTGCAGGCCGGGGCCAAGGCCCGGGGCTGGAAGATCGTGTTGATCGAACCCTTCGCTCCCGGCGACAGCTATCAGCCGAGCTACGACGCCCGCTCTTCGGCGCTGTCGTTTGGTGCGCGGCAGATTTACCAGCGCCTGGGCGTGTGGCAGGACATTTCTCGGCGTGCCGAGCCGATCAAGCAAATCCACGTTTCCGATCGTGGCCGCTTCTCTACCGCCCGCTTGTCGGCGCTGGAAGAAGGCGTGCCGGCCCTGGGCTACGTGGTGGAAAACGCCTGGCTCGGGCAGTGCCTGTGGCAAGGCCTGGACAAGGACGTGATCAGTTGGCGTTGCCCGGCTGAAGTCAGCCGCCTGGAACCGCTGGCCGACGGCTACCGCCTGACCCTCAACGATGAAACCGTCATCGAGTGCGACCTTGCGGTACTGGCCGATGGCGGCCGCTCCGGCTTGCGCGAGCAGTTGGGTATTGGCGTCAAACAGCGTCCCTATAACCAGAGCGCGCTGATCGCCAACATCACCCCTAGCGAAGCGCATAACGGCGAGGCGTTCGAGCGTTTCACCGACGAGGGCCCGATGGCCTTGTTGCCGCTGGCGGACAACCGCTGTGCGCTAGTCTGGACCCGTGTCGGCATGGACGCCCAGCGCTTGGCGCAGTTGGATGAGCGCAGCTTCCTCAGTGAGTTGCAGGGCGTGTTCGGCTACCGCCTGGGCACCTTGAAACAGGTCGGCGCGCGTCATTTGTATCCGCTGACGCTGGTGGAGGCCGAGGAGCAAGTGCGCTCGCACTTGGTGATCCTCGGCAACGCCGCCCACAGCCTGCACCCGATTGCCGGCCAGGGCTTCAACCTGTCGCTGCGCGACGCTTATGCATTGGCCGAGGCGTTGTTGGGCGGGCCGGCAATACCGGGCGACCTGGCGACCTTGCAGGCCTACCGCGAACGCCAGCGCCTGGATCAGCAAATGACCGTGGGTTTCTCCGACCAGGTCACCCGCCTGTTCGGCAGCGGCCAACCACTGGTCGCCATGGGCCGCAACCTGGGCCTGCTGGGCCTGGACCTGTTGCCGCCGGCCAAGCGCTGGTTCGCTCGGCAGGCCATGGGCCTGGGTACGCGCCCCGATGCGTAAGTGGCTGATCGAGCGCCTGGGCAAGGCGCGGTTGTTGCGCTGGTTCTTGAGCCTATACCCGCCGTACCTGGGGGCTGGGGTTCGGGTGCAGCACCTGAGTGCGGATTTTCGTCACGCCAAGGTGCGCATGGGCCTGGGCTGGTACAACCGCAATTATGTCGGGACCCAGTTTGGCGGCAGCCTGTATTCGATGGTCGACCCGTTCTACATGCTGCTGTTGATGGAGAACCTGGGGCGCGACTACATCGTCTGGGATAAGGCCGCCAGCATCGATTTCATCTCGCCGGGCAAAGGCCCGGTGTATGCCGAATTTTCCATCGACGACGCCTTGCTGGATGAAATTCGTCGACAGACCGCAGGTGGCGAGAAGTATTTGCCCCACCTCAAGGTCCTGATTCATGACGGCTCCGGCACCCTGGTGGCGCGCGTCGACAAAACCCTTTACGTGCGGCGCAAGCCGCCAGCGAGACAGGCTTAAAGCATGGACATGCGCGCAGATGTGCTGATTGTCGGGGCCGGAATGGTCGGAAGCGCCCTGGCGCTGGCGTTGCAAGGCAGTGGCCTGCAAGTGCTGCTGCTCGACGGCAGCCCGTTGAGCGTCAAGCCATTCGACGCCGCGGCTCCTTTTGAACCGCGAGTGAGTGCCTTGTCGGCGGCCAGCCATCGCATTCTTGAGCGCCTGGGGGTGTGGGATGGCATTGCCAGCCGCCGCGCCAGCCCGTACGGCGAGATGCAGGTCTGGGATGGCAGCGGCACCGGGCAGATCCACTTTTCGGCGGCCAGCGTGCATGCCGAAGTGTTGGGGCATATCGTCGAAAACCGCGTGGTCCAGGACGCCTTGCTCGACCGCCTGCACGACTGCGACCTGGGCCTGCTGGCCAATGCCCGCCTGGAGCAGATGCGCCGCTCCGGCGACGACTGGCTGCTGACCCTGGCCGATGGCCGCACCCTGCGCGCGCCATTGGTGATCGCCGCGGACGGGGCCAACTCGGCGGTACGCCGCCTGACCGGCACCGCCACCCGCGAATGGGATTACCTGCATCACGCCATTGTCACCAGCGTACGCAGCAGCCAGCCGCACCAGCGCACGGCCTGGCAACGTTTTACCGACCACGGGCCGCTGGCGTTCCTGCCATTGGTGCGCGATGGCCAGGAAGATTGGTGTTCCATCGTCTGGTCAACCACACCGAGCGAGTCCGAACGCCTGATGGCCCTGGACGACGAAACCTTCTGCCGCGAACTGGAACGTGCCTTTGAAGGCCGGTTGGGCACCGTGGTCAGTGCCGACCCACGCCTGTGCGTGCCACTGCGCCAACGTCACGCCAAGCGTTACGTCGCCGAAGGCCTGGCCCTGATTGGCGATGCGGCCCATGTCATCCACCCGTTGGCGGGGCAGGGCGTTAACCTGGGGTTCCTCGACGCGGCGGTGCTGGCCGAGGTGCTGCTGCAGGCGTCCGAGCGCGGTGAGCGCTTGGCCGATGTGAAGGTGCTCAGTCGCTACGAGCGCCGGCGCATGCCCCACAATCTTGCGCTGATGGCGGCAATGGAGGGCTTTGAGCGGTTGTTCCAGGCTGATCAATTGCCGTTGCGCTGGTTGCGCAATGCCGGGTTGAAGATGGTCGACCAGATGCCCGAGGCCAAGGCGCTGTTTGTGCGCCAGGCGCTGGGGTTGACCGGGGATCTACCGGATCTGGCCAAGCCCTGAGGCCAGTTGCCGCACCCCAGAATCCAGTTATGCAACATCTCGTAACGCCTCCACCAAGTGTTCGGTTGAGATGCTAAATGTGAGTCCTTATCATTTGCACTCCTTCGATTACGAGAGACCGCACCCATGTTGGCACCCAAGCGCCTCCTGACTGCCCTGGCACTCACCCTGATTGCCAGCACGACCGCCCAGGCGGCTGACGAAGTAGTGGTCTACTCCTCTCGTATCGACGAGCTGATCAAGCCGGTATTCGACGCTTACACCAAGAAGACCGGCGTCCCGATCAAGTTCATCACCGACAAGGAAGCGCCGCTGATGCAGCGCATCAAGGCCGAAGGCGAGAACGCCACCGCCGACCTGCTGCTGACCGTGGATGCCGGCAACCTCTGGCAAGCCGAGCAGATGGGCATCCTGCAGCCGTTCACCTCCAAGGTGATCGACGCCAACATCCCTGCGCAATATCGTGCTGCAAGCCATGCCTGGACCGGCTTGAGCCTGCGGGCGCGGACCATTGCCTACTCCACTGCCCGCGTGAAGCCGGGTGAGTTGACCACCTACGAAGCCCTTGCCGACAAGCAATGGGAAGGCCGCCTGTGCCTGCGCACGGCGAAAAAGGTCTACAACCAGTCGCTGACCGCCACCCTGATCGAGACCCATGGCGCGGCCAAGACCGAAGAAATCATCAAGGGCTGGGTGAGTAACCTGTCCACTGACGTGTTCTCCGATGACGTTTCCGTGCTGGAAGCGATCAACGCCGGGCAATGTGATGTCGGCATCGTCAATACCTACTACTACGGCCGCCTGCACAAGCAAAAGCCGGACCTGGGCGTCAAACTGTTCTGGCCGAACCAGGGCGACCGTGGCGTGCACGTCAACCTGTCGGGTATTGGCCTGACCAAGCATGCACCGCACCCGGAGGCGGCCAAGGCCCTGGTGGAGTGGATGACCACCCCAGAAGCACAGAAGATCTTTGCTGACGTGAACCAGGAGTTCCCGGCCAACCCGGCGGTACAGCCGTCTGCAGAAGTAGCTGCCTGGGGTAAGTTCGTTGCCGATACCCTGCCGGTGGAAGTCGCGGGCAAGCGCCAGGCCGAAGCGATTCGCCTGATGGATCGCGCGGGCTGGAACTGATACGGGCTTAAAAACACCGCAAATCTAATGTGGGAGCTGGCTTGTGTGGGAGCTGGCTTGCCTGCGATAGCATCACCTCGGTATTTCTGATAAATCGAGGTGTCAGCATCGCGGGCAAGCCCGGCTCCCACAGAAACCAGCTCCCACAATGTTGGACTGCCCCCAAGAAGTTGGACACCAATCCAATTTCTTGGGGT
>NZ_AOHN01000003.1:0-50093 GCF_000510915.2 Pseudomonas sp. FH4
TGAGGTAAATGGCGGCGAAGTCACCGTCTACGAGAAAAACCTGCCGCTGGGCAGTGCCAATGATGGCTCTGCGTTGACCCAATCTGGCACCTTCACCGTGACGGCGTTGGACGGCCTGAAAAACCTCACCGTGGGTGGTATCAGCGTTGTCAGCAACGGCATCGCCGCGACGTTCCCGCAATCGCAACCCACCGGTTTTGGCAACACCCTGGCCATCACCAACTACGACGCCATCACTGGCGTGATCAGCTACAGCTACACCCTGAACGGCACCGATACCCACCCAACCGGCGCCAATGCCAACAGCATCAGCGAGTCGTTCACGGTAACTGCGACCGACAGCAACAACAGCAGCGCCACTGGCTCGCTGGATGTCAACGTGGTCGACGATGTGCCCAAGGCCAACGACGACACCAATGGACAGGTTGCGTCGGAAAGCCAACTGATCCTGACCGGCAGCGTGCTGGGCAATGATGTGCAAGGTGCTGACCGTATCCCTACTGGCCCGGTGACACCCGCGACCATCGTCGGCACCTACGGCACCCTGAACTTGCTGGCTGATGGCAGCTACACCTACACCCTGGACAAGACCGATACACAATTCCTGGCCCTGAACGGTGGTGGCAATGGGACTGAAACCTTCACCTATCAACTCAACGATAGCGACGGTGATACCAGCCCCGCCAACCTGGTCCTGCAGGTACATAACAACAACGATCCTGTTGTACTCACCGGTCTTCAATTGAACGGCGGCGAGTTGACCGTCTACGAAAAAAACCTGTTCGACGGCACCAGCCCGAACAGTCCCGCACTGACCCAGACCGGCACCTTCACGGTCACTGCCCTGGATGGCTTGAAAAACCTGACAGTGGGCGGCATCAGTGTGGTCACCAACGGTGTCACCGCAACCTTCCCGCAATCTGAGGCCACAGGTCTGGGCAACACCTTTACCGTGACGGGCTACAACGCCACCACGGGGGTGGTCAGCTATCGCTACACCTTGCTCGACAACGAGGCCCATGCCACGGGGGCCGGAACCAACAGCCTCGTCGAGCAGGTCACCGTCACGGCCAGCGACAATGACACCAGCACCGCAACGGGTGTGATCGATATCAATATCATCGACGACGTGCCCAATGCCGTGTCCAGTGAGCGCATGGTCACGGCAACCGAGGTGGACTCCAACCTGCTGCTGATCATCGATATCTCCGGCAGCATGAACGATGCATCGGGGGCCGGCGGTACGCGGCTGGACCTGGCCAAGGCATCCATCACCGAGTTGCTCAACCGCTATGACGAGATGGGCGATGTGAAGGTGCAGATCGTGACCTTCAACGACAGCTCTCAACAGTTGAGCAGCCAGTGGGTCAGCGTTGCCACGGCCAAGACCCTGGTCAACGGCCTCACGGCCTTCAACGGCACCAACTACGATTCGGCCCTGGGCACCGCGCAGACCGCCTATGGCACCGCCGGCAAGCTGGACGGCGCGCAGAACGTGGCGTATTTCTTCTCGGACGGTAACCCCACCACGTCCAATACCAATAACCCGAACAACCCCGGCAACGCGGTCAACCCGGAATACGGCGATGGTATTGATGTCACCGAAGAAGGGGTATGGAGGGCATTCCTCGACGCCAACGGCATCAAGGCCTATGCCATTGGCCTGGGGGCAGGGGTCAACAGTATTTACCTGGACCCGGTGGCCTACGACGGCAGCACCCACACCAATACCAACGCGGTGGTAGTGGCCAACCTGGCGGGCCTGGACGCGGTGCTGGCCGGCACGATACAAGGCGCTCCGGTGACGGGTAGCCTGATGACCGACGGGACGTTTGGCGCCGATGGTGGTTTTATCAAGTCCCTTACGGTGGATGGCATTACCTACACCTACAACCCGGCGGCAGGAGGTTCGATGAGCGCCAACCTGCCGGGTGGCCAGGGCACGTTCGATACAGTGAGCAACAGCATCAGCATCACCACCAGCCAGGGTGGCACGCTGGTGGTAGACATGGACAACGGCGAGTTCCGCTACACGCCGCCGAAGCTGACGGACGCGCTGATTACCGAGAACTTCGGGGTCACCATCAGTGATAACGACGGCGATCTCGCGACTTCCAGCCTGGTGGTCAAGGTCAACCCGAACGCGGCGCCGGTGGCCGGTGATGACCATGTGATCACCAATATCCTGTCGAGCAATATCGTGGTGCCTGCGCAGTTGCTGCTGGCCAATGACAGCGATGCCAACCATGACAACCTGACGGCTATCCCAACCAGTTTTCCAACCGGTTGGGTGGCCAAGGGCGCTGCTTTTACCGGGACGGGAGCCAGAACGCTCAGCGGTACAACCCTGGCGGATGTACGCACCTCGTTTGCCGATATCGGGGCCATGACCGCAGTCCTTGTGATCACTGGCAGTCTCGGCAATGTCAGCGGCAGTACGGCCGACGATCGCATAACGGTCAGCCTCAAGGCGGGGGAAACCCTTAACCTGGATCACAATCGGCCGTTCGGTAACGTCCTCATGACCTATTCGATCAATGGGGGCAGCGAGCTCCCCCTCGCAGATGGCACGACGCTGACTGCGTTAGCGAACGCTACCTATGAGATTCACATTGCCAACACCACCAATCCATCAGGCGGCAACGCCAACGGCGCAGAAAACTACCAGTTGGACATGACCATCAACTATGCCGGCGCTCAGGACTACACGCCGGACTACCACGGTAATTATTCGGTCAGTGATAACCACGGCGGCAGTGACAGCGCCGCCGTAGACATCACCTACCAGGCCGGCACCACCCTCACCGGTACCAGCGGGGATGACATCATCATGGCCGGCCCCGGCAACAATATCCTCAATGGCGGCGATGGCAACGATGTACTGAGCGCTGGCAACGGCAACAACGAGATGCATGGCGGCAACGGCAATGACCTGTTGTTCAGCGGCATCGGCAACGACCTGCTCGATGGCGGAGCAGGCATCGATACACTGAGTTACGCCAATGCCACGTCAGGGGTGACCGTCAACCTTGGCTTGGCAGGGGGGCAAATCACAGGTGGGGCCGGGACCGATACATTGACGGCCCTGGAGAACCTGATCGGCTCCAACTTCAACGACTTCCTCACCGGCAACGGCAACAACAACCTGATCTCGGGCGGACTGGGCAATGACACCCTCAAGGGCGAGGGCGGTGATGACATCCTGATTGGTGGTCCGGGCAACAACACCCTGACCGGCGGCGCGGGTGCCGATACCTTCCAATACCTGGTCGGCGGTAGTGGGCACGACGTCATCACCGACTTTGCCGTGGGCACCGACAAACTGGACTTGTCACAACTGTTGCAAGGAGAGAACGCGACGACGGCGTCCCTGGATGACTACCTGCACTTCAAGGTGGTGAGTGGTACGACCACCATTGATATCAGCGCCGTTGCAGGTGCCACGCCGACCCAGACCATCGACCTGGCCGGCGTCAACCTGGCGACCCAATACGGCGTGACGCCGGGGGCCGGAGGCTTGATTGCGAGCGGTGCGGATACGGCGACGATCATCAATGGGATGTTGAATGACCATTCATTGAAGGTCGATACGGTCTGAAGACAGTGACAAGCTGCAAGCTGTTAGCGCCACGCTTGCAGCTTGTGGCTTATAACTCGCAGCTATAAGCACCGCGAATTGCGTGATATGGCCTGCCAGCGTTTGCCGGTATGATAGGCGCCCCCGCAGTCTGGATTGCGAATACGCCATGACCTTGCAGTACCCAACCATCGCCGATTGCGTCGGCAACACCCCCCTGGTCCGCTTGCAGCGCATGGCGGGTAACACCAGCAATACCTTGTTGCTCAAGCTTGAGGGTAATAACCCGGCAGGTTCGGTCAAGGACCGCCCGGCGTTGTCGATGATCACCCGCGCCGAGTTGCGTGGGCAGATCAAGCCCGGCGACACCCTGATCGAAGCCACCTCCGGCAATACCGGGATTGCCCTGGCCATGGCCGCGGCGATCAAGGGCTACAAGATGATCCTGATCATGCCCGACAACGGCAGCGCCGAGCGCAAGGCGGCGATGACCGCCTATGGTGCCGAACTGCTGCTGGTCACTCCGGAAGAAGGCATGGAAGGCGCGCGTGATCTCGCCGAGCGCATGGCCGCCGAAGGCCGTGGCCAGGTCCTGGACCAGTTCGCCAACGGTGACAACCCCGAGGCGCACTACACCAGCACCGGCCCGGAAATCTGGCGCCAGACCCAGGGCACCATCACCCATTTCGTCAGCTCCATGGGCACCACCGGCACCATCATGGGCAACTCGCGCTACCTCAAGGAGCAGAATCCGGCGATCCAGATCGTTGGCCTGCAACCGATGGAAGGCGCGGCGATCCCGGGGATCCGCCGCTGGCCCGAAGAGTATCTGCCAAAGATCTACAACGCCGCCCGCGTCGACCGCATCATCGACATGGCCCAGCGTGAAGCCGAAGACACCACCCGTCGCCTGGCCCGTGAAGAAGGCATCTTCTGCGGCGTGTCCTCCGGGGGGGCAGTGGCCGGCATGTTGCGCTTGTCCGCAGAACTGGAAAACGCGGTGATCGTCGCGATCATCTGTGACCGAGGCGACCGCTACCTGTCGACCGGCATTTTCGACGCGCCCAACTGATGGCCAAGCAAGAGCGAGGCCTGCGTTTCCAGCCAACGGGCGGTAATCGAGCGCCACAAATCCCGGTTGGCAAAAAACAGCGCCTGACCATCGAGCGCCTGGCCAACGATGGCCGGGGGATCGTGTTTTTCGAGGGCCGCACCTGGTTTGTCGTGGGTGCACTGGCCGGCGAAGAGGTCGAGGCGCGGGTGCTGGGGGCTCATGGCAAAGTGGTCGAGGCCCGTACCGAGCGGGTGTTCAAGGCCAGCGAACTGCGCCGTCCGGCACCGTGTGCCCAGGCCGGTCGTTGTGGCGGTTGCAGCCTGCAACATTTGCCTCATGACGAACAGCTTGCCCTGAAACAGCGCATGCTCGCCGAGCAACTGTCCCGTGTTGCCGGGGTCGAGCCCCAGGAGTGGGCGGCGCCGTTGAGCGGGCCCGAGTTCGGCTATCGCCGCCGGGCCCGCGTGGCCGTGCGCTATGACGTCAAGGCCAAGCGCCTGGACGTTGGCTTTCGCGCCGTGGCCAGCCAGGACATCGTTGCCATTGATGATTGCCCGGTGCTGGTACAGGCCTTGCAACCGATCATGCAGCGTCTGCCCAACATGTTGCGGCGCCTGAGCAAACCTCAGGCCCTGGGGCATGTGGAGCTGTTCAGTGGCTCGTCCATCGCCGTGTTGCTGCGGCACATGGCGCCACTGTCGGACGCTGACCTGGTGGTGCTGCAAGAGTTTTGTGCATTCCATCACGCGCAGTTGTGGTTGCACGGTGAAGGCGAGCCGCAGCCGTTCGAGACTGGGCAGGCGCTGGGCTATCATCTGGAGCAGTGGGGCCTGGAGCTGGCTTACCGGCCGGGGGATTTTGTGCAGGTCAATGCCGGGGTCAACGAGGCGATGGTGGCCCAGGCGCTGGACTGGCTGGCACCGCAACCTGACGAACGGGTTCTGGACCTGTTCTGTGGCCTGGGCAACTTTGCCTTGCCCCTTGCTGGCAAAGTGCGTGAAGTGGTGGCGGTAGAAGGCGTGCAGACCATGGTGGACCGCGCGGCCGCGAATGCCGTCAGTAATAATTTGCATAATGTGCAGTTTTTTCAGGCCGATTTGTCCCAGCCGTTGGCTGATGCCGAATGGGCCAAAGCAGGCTTTTCTGCGGTACTCTTGGACCCACCCCGCGATGGTGCCCTGGAGGTTGTGCGCAAGCTCGCCACTCTGGGGGCTGATCGCCTGGTGTATGTGTCCTGCAACCCAGCCACGCTGGCGCGGGACACTGTCGAGTTGGTCAAGCAAGGCTACCGGCTAAAACGTGCCGGGATCCTCGATATGTTTCCGCAAACGGCGCATGTCGAGGCGATGGCGTTATTTGAAGCGAGCTAGGATGCTCGCTTAGTCCGACTGGCCTGCGTTCTCCAGGGCCTGTGACCTGCCAGGGAGTTCGCGTTACAAGGGTCAGCGATTTTGACGCGCTCAAGGCGCGTCGTAGGGAAGGTAAGCAAGATGGTACAGGTGAGAGCACACCAGCCGATCAACACCGACGGCAGTATCAATCTCGAGGCATGGCTGGATCATGCCGTCAGTGTCGATCCGGCACTGGACCGTGAAGCCTTGAAAGCCGCCTGCGAGTTCGCTCGCGAGGCAGAACAGCAAGACAATGCGGCCAAGAATCTTTGGGCCGAAGGAACATCGAGTTTTCGTACCGGGCTTGAAATCGCCGAGATCCTCGCCGACCTCAAGCTGGACCAGGATTCGCTGATCGCCGCGGTGCTCTATCGCGGTGTGCGCGAAGGGCACATTGCGTTGCCGCTGGTCAGCCAGCGTTTCGGCGCGGTGGTGGCCAAACTGATCGATGGCGTGCTGCGCATGGCGGCGATCAGCGCCAGCCTCAGCCCGCGCCAGTCGATGGTACTGGGCACCCAGGGCCAGGTGGAAAACCTGCGCAAGATGTTGGTGGCGATGGTCGACGACGTACGCGTCGCGCTGATCAAACTGGCGGAACGCACCTGCGCGATCCGTGCGGTGAAAACCGCCGATGACGAAAAGCGCAACCGCGTCGCCCGTGAGGTCTTCGACATCTACGCGCCCCTGGCTCATCGCCTGGGGATCGGTCATATCAAGTGGGAGCTGGAGGACTTGTCCTTCCGCTACCTGGAGCCTGATCAATACAAACAGATCGCGACCCTGCTGCATGAGCGGCGGCTGGACCGTGAGCGTTTCATCAGCGATGTGATGGGCCAGTTGCGCTCGGAGTTGCAGGCCACCGGTGTCGAGGCCGATATCAGCGGCCGGGCCAAGCACATCTATTCGATCTGGCGCAAAATGCAGCGCAAGGGCCTGGCCTTCAGCCAGATCTACGACGTACGCGCCGTACGCGTGCTGGTGCCGGAAATGCGCGACTGCTACACCGCGCTGGGTATCGTCCATACGCTGTGGCGGCATATCCCCAAAGAGTTCGACGACTACATCGCCAACCCCAAGGAGAACGGCTACCGCTCGCTGCACACTGCGGTGATCGGCCCCGAGGGCAAGGTGCTGGAAGTGCAGATCCGCACCCACGCCATGCACGAAGAAGCGGAACTGGGCGTGTGCGCGCACTGGCGCTACAAGGGCACCGACGTCAAGTCGGGTTCCAACCAGTACGAAGAGAAAATCTCCTGGTTGCGCCAAGTGCTGGAATGGCACGAGGAATTGGGCGATATCGGCGGCCTGGCCGAACAGTTGCGGGTGGATATCGAGCCCGACCGGGTCTACATCTTCACCCCCGACGGCCACGCCATCGACTTGCCCAAGGGCGCGACGCCGCTGGACTTTGCCTACCGCGTACACACCGAGATCGGCCACAACTGCCGTGGCGCCAAGATCAACGGGCGCATCGTGCCGCTCAACTACAGCCTGCAGACCGGTGAACAGGTCGAGATCATCACCAGCAAGCACGGCACGCCGAGCCGTGACTGGCTGAACCCGAACCTGGGCTACATCACCACGTCGCGGGCGCGGGCAAAGATTGTCCACTGGTTCAAGCTGCAGGCGCGGGACCAGAACGTCGCCGCCGGCAAGACCCTGCTCGAACGTGAACTGGGTCGCCTGGGCCTGCCCCAGGTGGATTTCGACAAGTTGGCCGAAAAAGCCAACATGAAGATTGCCGAAGACATGTTCGCCGCTCTCGGTGCCGGCGACTTGCGCCTGGCGCAATTGGTCAACCTGGCCCAGCAACTGGTGGAGCCGGAGCGTGGCAGCGAGCAACTGGAACTGATCCCACGCAAGGCCACCGGCTACAAGCCGGGCAAGCGCGGCGATATCCAGATCCAGGGCGTGGGCAACCTGATGACCCAGATGGCCGGCTGCTGCCAGCCGTTGCCGGGCGATGCCATCGTCGGCTACATCACCCAGGGCCGTGGGGTGAGCATTCACCGCCAGGACTGCGCCTCGGTGCTGCAGTTGGGCGGGCGTGAGCCAGAGCGGATCATCCAGGTCAGTTGGGGGCCGGTGCCGGTGCTCACCTATCCGGTGGACATCATCATCCGCGCCTACGACCGTTCGGGGTTGCTGCGCGACGTCTCGCAAGTGCTGCTCAACGAGCGGATCAACGTGCTGGCGGTCAATACCCGCTCGAACAAGGAGGACAACACGGCGTTGATGTCCCTGACCATCGAGATTCCGGGGCTGGACGCGTTGGGGCGGCTGCTGGGGCGCATCTCCCAGTTGCCGAACATCATCGAGACGCGGCGCAACCGCACGCCATGAGACGGAGCGCTTGACTGTAGGAGCGAGCTTGCTCGCGAAAAACGTTAACGAAAACGCAGGCTATCTGGATAAACGCGTTGTCCTTGAGTTTCTCGCGAGCAAGCTCGCTCCTACAGGGAGCGGATAGAGCGATCTATGTATTCACTTGAAGACCTGCTACACCTGATGAACCGCCTGCGCGACCCGCAATACGGTTGCCCGTGGGACATCAAGCAAACCTACGCCACCATCGTGCCCCACACCCTGGAAGAAGCCTACGAAGTCGCCGATGCCATCGAGCGCGGGGATTTTGATCATCTGCAAGGCGAGTTGGGCGACCTGTTGTTCCAAGTGGTGTATTACAGCCAACTGGCCCGGGAAGAAGGGCGCTTCGAATTCGCCGGGGTTGTCGACAGCATCACTCGCAAGCTGATTCGCCGGCATCCCCATGTGTTTCCTAGCGGCGACCTGTATGCGCCGCTGGATATCCCGAAGCTGAGCGAAGAGCAGGTCAAGGAGCGCTGGGAAGCCATCAAGGCAGAGGAGCGCGCAGAAAAGTCTGATGCCCCCGAGCAACTGTCCCTACTCGATGACGTGCCCAGTGCCTTGCCGTCCCTGTCCCGTGCCGCCAAATTGCAAAAGCGCGCCAGCCAGGTCGGTTTCGACTGGCCAGCGGCATTGCCCGTGGTGGATAACGTGCGTGAAGAGCTCGATGAAGTACTCGAAGCCATGGCCGATAACGACCCAGTAGCCATTGCCGATGAAGTCGGTGACCTGCTGTTTGCCGCGGTCAACCTGGCCCGGCACCTCAAGGTCGACCCGGAAACTGCCCTGCGCGGTGCCAATGCCAAATTCGAAAGGCGATTCCGATTTATCGAACAGGCATTGCGCGACACCCACCGTCCCATGGAAGATTGCACCCTCGAAGAGTTGGACGCCCTCTGGGGCGAAGCCAAACGTCAGGAAAAGAATGTGTCCAGCTGCGGTTGAATAGCTGCCTAAGTGAGTAAGCACCATGAGCATTTCCCTTCGCGACCAGTTGCTTAAAGCAGGTCTGGTCAACCAGAAGCAGGCCAAGCAGGTCGGCAAAGAGAAGCAGAAACAACAGCGCCTGGTCCACAAGGGGCAGGCCGAGGCTGACGACACCCAGGCACGCCTGGCCCAGGAAGCGCAGGCCGAGAAGGTCAAGCGTGACCAGGAACTCAACCGTCAACAGCAGGAAAAGGCCGAGGCCAAGGCCCGTGCCGCGCAGGTCAAGCAATTGATCGAGACCTCGCGCCTGCCCAAGTTGACCACCGAGGACTACTACAACTTCGTCGATGACAAGAAGGTCAAACGCCTGTCGGTCAATACCTTGATGCGCAACAAGCTGAGTAACGGCTCGTTGGCGATTGTCCATCACGGCGGTAGTTACGAAGTGATCCCGCGCGAAGCTGCGCTGAAAATCCAGGAACGCGCGCCTGAGCGTATCGTCCAGCTCAATATCCTCACTGAGGCCCAAGTGCCGGATGAGGACGATCCATACGCCGCCTACCAGATCCCTGACGATCTGATGTGGTAAGGCTGTAACAAGGCTTCACTGTAGGAGCGAGCTTGCTCGCGAGAAACTCAAGGACAACGCGTTTATCCAGGTAGCCTGCGTTTTCGTTAGCGTTTTTCGCGAGCAAGCTCGCTCCTACAGGATTTCAGCTGTTCAGGAGCTGGATGCCTGGCGTCTCATCTCAAGGGTTTCGAGCTCGTTTTTATAATTATGAGCATCGCACTCGTTGTGAAACATGCCGACCAGCAGGTCTTGTTGGTGCACATCCCAGATGTGAATCCCGTGGGCCAGGGCTTCATGGGACATATGGGCATCGTCGCGTTCAGTTACTTTTACAGTCATCTGCTTGCTCCAGTCTCTGGTTGATCTGCGGCAAGGCGTCGCAGGCTTTTGTTATATATTTTGTTAGCTTGCTAAGTAAACTGACTTTGCGTGCAACAATTCATTGCAGTAAAAGCAACAATGCTCCAGGCCACGTAAACCGCGACATCACGTCGCAGGGGGCTGGGTTTTATGACAAAAGTTTCATGTTTGAGTAAGGCTTTGGCCTTGTACTAGTCGCCTCACTACAAACGCCAGGCGAAAAAAAGCCCCGCGTTCAGCGAGGCTCTTTCAATCAGCCAACGATCAGCTGCCTTTCACAACCTTGCCATTGACCGTGCCGTCCAACAGCATGATGTTGTATTCCTTGCCGTCGGTTTCGACTTGTTGCAGGCGAACCAGCAAGTAGTCCCAATCCTTGGCAAACCACATCACGGTGGTGCGCTTGCTTTGCGTCGGGTCGCGCACGCGCTCAACCTTGATGGCGTCGATCTTGCCGGCCTTGGTATCGACTTTCTCGGTACCCAGTACGCGGAAGTCATAGGTCTCGACTTCGCCGTCGTCCACCACCTGGTAGCTCATGGTTTTCTTGCCAGCGGCCACGTCATGTTGCAGGGCCAACTGGTAAGTGGATTTATCGACCATGCCACGGTTCAGCGGGATCTTGACCGCGTCGCCGCGATCAGTGCCGGTGACCATCTTGGCGGTCCAGTCGAAGTCCAGGTCGGCCTTCTTGGCCTTGCCCAGGCCACCGCGTTCAAAGTGGTAGGACTGGGGCAGCAGGGTGTCCTTGTCCAGGGTCAGGGTGCTTTCTTCCGTCAGGCTGGCGATCATCATCGAAGCCTTGAAACTGAGCTTCCAGACGCCGTTGCCGGTGCTTTCCAGGCTGCGGGAGGCCTGGCCGCTCATGGGCAACTGCTTCCAGTCGGCGGTGTAGCTGGCGGAGAAAGGCTGAAGATCTGCCGCGTGCACGGTAGGCAGGGCAAGCAGAGCAAAAGCGAAGAGCAGGGCGCGACGCATAAAATCTCCTAGGTACGAATCAAGTGGCCGCTGGCCGCAAGTAACTGGCCGTCCAACAATGCACCTTGTTCACCGAGCACCAAGCGTCCTTCGGCAAACCAGCGAACCGCCAGCGGGTAAATCCTGTGTTCCTGGGTGTGAACCCGTTGCGCAAGGCTCTGCGCCGAGTCCGCAGACTCTACCGGAACTACTGCCTGTACGACCAGTGGCCCGCCATCGAGTTCCTCGGTGACAAAGTGCACGCTGCAGCCGTGCTCCGTATCGCCGGCCTCAAGGGCCCGTTGGTGGGTGTGTAACCCTTTGTATTTGGGCAGCAGGGAAGGGTGGATATTCAGCAGGCGCCCCTGGTAATGACGCACGAAATCAGCGCTGAGAATGCGCATGAAGCCGGCGAGGACCACGAGCTTGGGCTTGAAGGCGTCGATCAGTTCGATCAAGGCTGCATCGAAGGCCTCGCGACCTTCGAACGCCTTGTGATCCAGGGAGCGGGTATCGATACCCGCGTCCTGGGCGCGTTGCAGGCCGTAGGCGTCGCTGCGGTTGGAGATCACCGCAGCGATGCGCACCGGGCTGTCGCCGGCGCGCGTGCTGTCGATCAGGGCCTGCAAGTTACTGCCGGTGCCGGAGAGCAGCACCACGACATCACAGGTTGCTGGCATCAGTGAGCCTTGAGGTTCTTCAGTTCAACCTGGGCAGCACCTTCGGCAGCGGTGGCGATCTGGCCGATCACCCATGGCTGCTCGCCGGCTTCACGCAGTACGTTCAGCGCGGTTTCCACGTGCTCTTGAGCCACGCAGATGACCATGCCCACGCCGCAGTTCAGCACGCGGTGCATCTCGGTCTCGTTGACGTTGCCTTTCTCTTGCAGCCAGTCGAAGACTGCCGGGCGCTGCCAGCTGGCCACGTCGACAATGGCCTGTGCGCCTTTTGGCAGTACGCGCGGGATGTTGTCCAGCAGGCCGCCACCGGTGATGTGGGCCATGGCCTTGACTGCGCCAGTGTCCTTGATCAGCTTGAGCAATGGCTTGACGTAGATGCGGGTCGGGGCCATCAGCAGGTCGGTCAAAGGCTTGCCGTCGAGTTGAGTGTTCTCGATGTCGGCGCCGGACACTTCGATGATCTTGCGGATCAGCGAGTAGCCGTTGGAATGCGGGCCGGACGATGGCAGGGCCAGCAGGGCGTCGCCAGCGGCAACCTTGGAACCGTCGATGATCTCGGCTTTTTCTACAACGCCGACGCAGAAGCCGGCCAGGTCGTAGTCTTCGCCTTCGTACATGCCTGGCATTTCAGCGGTTTCGCCGCCGACCAGGGAGCAACCCGACAGTTCGCAGCCAGCGCCGATACCGGTGACCACTTGTGCCGCGGTCTCCACGTTCAGTTTGCCGGTGGCGTAGTAGTCGAGGAAAAACAACGGCTCGGCGCCGCACACCACCAGGTCGTTGACGCACATGGCGACCAGGTCGATGCCGATGGTGTCATGCTTGTTCAGGTTCAGCGCCAGGCGCAGCTTGGTGCCCACGCCGTCGGTGCCGGAGACCAGGACAGGCTGCTTGTAGCCGGCCGGGATCTCGCAGAGGGCGCCGAAACCGCCCAGGCCGCCCATGACTTCGGGGCGCGCAGTGCGCTTGGCGACGCTCTTGATGCGTTCGACCAATGCTTCACCGGCGTCGATGTCTACACCGGCGTCCTTGTAGCTCAGGGAGGGTTGCTTGCTCATGATCCAGGCCTTTAGGGGGGGATTCAGGGGTAACGACCGATGCGGTGGGGGTACGGAAGTTGAACACTTCAGGACGCCCAACCGTTGACGGTCTGCGAAGGCGCGCGATTTTATCAGGCTTGAGGGGCAGCGGCCATCCTCGGGCCGACGGGCAGAGGCATATGGTGCTAAAAAAACCTTAATCGGCACCGCGATCGCCTGTATTAAGGTATAGCCTTTAACCCGCTATCGTTATGACAGTACGAAAACTTACCGGGGCCTTGTGAATGTTTTGCCGGTCGCTGTGGTCACAGCCTTGCTTAACCTTCTTCACGCGGTCTGTTCCAGCCGCTTTTTTGTCGTTCGGGAATCTTTGTTCATGGGTCTGAGTAGATACATTTTTGTCGGCTGTTTGTCGTTGGTCAGCCTGGCGAGTCATGCCGAAACCCTCAATGGCCTCTATCAAGTGCTGGAGCCGGTCAGCAGCCAGGCGCCACAGGAGCGCGAGCAAGCCACCCAGCGCGCCTTGCAGACCCTGGTGATGCGCCTGACCGGCGACGCCAAGGCCGCCCAGGGCCCGGGCCTGGCGGCGATCCGCAAGGATCCGCAACAGATCATCAGCCAGTACGGCTACGACGCCGGCCCACCGGAAAGCCTGCAAGTGGATTTTGACCCGGTCAGCACCGACCGTGCGTTGCGCGATGCCGGCCTGGCGTTGTGGGGCAGCAATCGCCCGTCAATCCTCGGCTGGTGGCTGAACGATTCCACTGAAGGCAGCAGCCTGGTTGGTGATGGCCAGTCGGCTGCCGAGCCACTGCGTCGTGCGGCGCAACACCGTGGCTTGCCGTTGCGCCTGCCGCTGGGCGACCTCGATGAGCAGATCGTTGCCACCGCGCCTAATCTTGAAAGCGCAGATCCGGCGCCCCTGCGCTCGGCCTCCGAGCGTTACGGCGCCGACGCGCTGCTGGCGGTGCATGCCCGTGAAGAGGCGGGCCAATGGCAAGCCAAATGGCGCCTGTGGCTGGGCGACAAGGCCGAGAACGGCACCGTACAAGGCGCGGACACTGCGGCATTGGCCGATGCCGTTCTGCTGGCGGTCAGTGAGCGTCTTGCGCCGCGTTTCGCCGTAAAAGCCGGGGTTTCCAGCGAGCAGTTGCTGCAAGTGCAAGGCATGACCCTGGAGCGCTACGCCGCCCTCGGCCATCTGCTGGAGCCGTTTGGTGCGCAGTTGCAGCGGGTGGATGGCGACCGAATTGTCTATCGGGTCAATGGCAGCAGCGAGCAATTGCGCAGCCAACTGAGCCTGGCGAATTTGCAGGAAGTACCAGCGGGTGAAGCGCTTGCGCCACCCCCTGTGCAGCAACCCGTGGCCGAAGGCGCACAACCTGCGCCCGTGCCGCAGGCCGAGCCCGAGCCGCAACTGCGTTTTCGTTGGTAAATGATCTTCCTTATATAGAAGCAACTGAAAGATGGAGTGGTTTATGGCGGATACGCGTCGTTGGGTGTGGCTTGGCGGGATTGTCCTGCTGTGCGTTTTTGTGTTCCTGCTGCATTCGATCCTGACGCCGTTCCTGGTCGCCTTGCTGCTGGCCTATCTGTTCGATCCGGTAGTGGATCGCCTGGAGAAGGCCGGCCTGTCGCGTACCTGGGGCGTGGTGGCGGTGTTTGCGCTGTTTACCCTGATCGTCATGGCGCTGCTGTTGGTGCTGGTGCCGATGCTGGCCAAGCAACTGATCCGCCTGTACGAACTGGCGCCGCAGATGCTCGACTGGCTGCAACACACGGCGATGCCGTGGGCGCAGTCCAAGCTGGGCCTTGCCGATGGCTTCTGGAAGTTCGACAAGGTCAAGGCTGCGATCAGCGAGCATATGGGCCAGACCACCGATATTGTCGGGGTGATCCTCAGTCAGGCCACGGCGTCGAGCCTGGCGTTGATTGGCTGGTTGACCAACCTCGTGCTGATCCCGGTGGTGGCGTTCTACCTACTGCGCGACTGGGACATCATGATCGCCAAGATCCGCAGCCTGCTGCCCCGTGATAGCGAGGAACGCATCGTGTCTTTGGCCGAAGAGTGCCATGAGGTGCTGGGCGCCTTTGTCCGTGGGCAATTGCTGGTGATGGTGGCGCTGGGCATTATCTATTCTGGCGGGCTGATGGCGATTGGCCTGGAGCTGGGCCTGTTGATCGGCATGATTGCCGGCCTGGCGGCGATTGTGCCGTACATGGGCTTCGTCATCGGTATTGGCGCAGCGCTGGTGGCCGGCCTGTTCCAGTTTGGCGGCGACTTGTACCCGATGCTGGGGATTGTTGCGGTATTCATGGTCGGTCAGGCCCTGGAAGGCATGGTGCTGACGCCTTTGTTGGTGGGTGACCGTATTGGCCTACATCCGGTGGCTGTGATCTTTGCGATCCTGGCTGGCGGCGAGCTGTTCGGCTTTACCGGCATCCTGCTGGCATTGCCGGTGGCGGCAGTGATCATGGTGTTGGTGCGCCATGTACATGATGTGTACAAGGATTCGGACGTCTATACCGGCGCCGATGACCCCCAGCTGTAAGGCTCGACACAAACCCGGCTAAACGCCGGGTTTGTTGTCTGTGGGGCTTGGCATTTGGCCATCGCGTCAAACAATCTCCAAAAAATCCAATGAGTTAACGCAAACCTTTGATTTTGCTTATGGTCTGTTGCATTGTGCGCCCGGCGTCACGGGTATAAACTTTGCAAACTTTTCACAGAGGCCACTAACGGTTCGATTGGAGCCGTTCAGTCAGCATGAAACCGATTCAGCTGCCCCTAGGTGTGCGTCTGCGTGACGACGCTACCTTCATCAATTACTACCCAGGCGCCAATGCCGCTGCACTCGGCTATGTCGAGCGGCTCTGCGAAGCCGACGCCGGGTGGACGGAAAGCCTGATCTACCTCTGGGGCAAGGACGGCGTGGGGCGTACCCACCTGTTGCAGGCTGCCTGCCTGCGCTTTGAGCAGATGGGCGAGCCGGCGGTCTACCTGCCATTGGCCGAACTGCTGGACCGTGGCATCGGTATCCTCGACAACCTTGAGCAATACGAACTGGTGTGCCTGGATGACCTGCAAGCGGTTGCCGGTCGGGCGGACTGGGAAGAGGCGCTGTTCCATCTGTTCAACCGCCTGCGCGACAGCGGCCGACGCCTGCTGATTGCTGCATCAACCTCGCCTCGGGAGTTGCCGGTCAAGCTGGCCGACCTCAAGTCGCGGCTGACCCTGGCGCTGATTTTCCAGATGCGCCCACTGTCCGACGAAGACAAATTGCGCGCCTTGCAATTGCGAGCATCGCGCCGTGGCTTGCACTTGACCGATGAAGTCGGGCATTTCATCCTCACCCGTGGTACCCGCAGCATGAGCGCGCTGTTCGACTTGCTCGAACAACTCGACCAGGCCTCCTTGCAGGCCCAGCGCAAGCTGACCATTCCCTTCCTCAAAGAAACCCTCGGCTGGTAGCCAGCCCTTTGAAATCGGGGCCTCTGGCAAATTACAGGCGCCAGAAAACCTGCGTTTTGGCCGGTTTTGCCACGCAAAAGGGTTTAAATGGGGTGTAAGGGCTTAGATGACATAGGTCAAACAAGAAGTCACATAGATCACGATTGAATTTGCAAATCGATGTCATAGAAGGCATAGTCTCGGCTTCTTTACACATCAGCCACGGTCGTGCCCATGCTAAATCGCTTCGCACCCCTCGTGCCTCTCGCACTCGTTACCCTGTTGTTTGGTTGCGCCACCCACCCTCAACAAGTGGCTGAGCAGCAAAAACCACAACAACAGCACCAAGCCAAATTCGTTGCAACACAGTCTTCTTCTGTTTATGAGGAAGAGGTGGCAACCGAAAAAGAACTGGCCGAACTCTCCGATAGCAAGCCTTATCAGCTGCCTTTGCTGGCTGATAGCATCCTCGAACGCGGCATGTCCCTGATCGGTACCCGTTACCGTTTCGGCGGTACCTCTGAAGCCGGTTTCGACTGCAGTGGCTTTATCGGTTACCTGTTTCGTGAAGAAGCTGGCATGAACCTGCCGCGTTCCACTCGCGAAATGATCAACGTGGATGCACCGTTGGTCGCACGGAACAACCTCAAGCCTGGCGATCTGCTTTTCTTCAGTACCAATGGCCGTGGTCGTGTCAGCCACGCCGGTATCTACCTGGGTGATGACCAGTTCATCCACTCCAGCAGCCGCCGCAGCGGTGGGGTACGGGTCGATAAATTGGGCGACAGCTACTGGAGCAAAACCTTCATCGAAGCCAAGCGCGCCCTGGCCATGGCCCCTACTAGCGTTACCGCTCGCAAGTAAAGTTAAAGTGATACTTGAAGTTTGACGCATAAGCGCTAGAATCCTGAGATATTGTTGCGAACCTGACCGCGCAAGCTTTGCTTGCGCGGTCTAGTTTTCAGCGTTCGGCAGCGAAAGCCGCATCCAGATCAGGATTGTTCTGCCCATGTCGACCTCGGCCCGCCTAATTCTTCTCGTTTGCGCCGCACTGCTCAGTGCCTGCGCAAGTCGTCCTCCACCCGCGCCTGTGGCCGTCAAGTCCAAGCCGGTGTTCAACTACACCACCCAGAACTTTTCGCCGGTTGCCGAAGACGTGCTGTTTCGCGCCCTGGGCCTGGTCGGCACGCCTTATCGCTGGGGCGGCAATACACCGGACTCAGGGTTTGATTGCAGTGGCCTGATTGGTTTTGTCTACCGCGATGCGGCGGGCATCTCGCTGCCGCGCACCACTCGCGAGCTGATCGTGATGCGTGCCCAGGACGTGCGTGAAGATGCGCTGCAAACCGGCGACCTGCTGTTCTTTGCCACGGGCGGCGGCTCGCAAGTCAGCCATGCCGGCATCTATGTGGGCGAAGGGCGTTTCGTCCATGCACCACAAACCGGCGGCACGGTGAAGCTTGATACCTTGTCCAAGGCCTATTGGCAGAATGCCTATTTGAGCGCCAAGCGCGTGCTGCCGGCCGAGCATCTGGCGCGTAATCCTTAAGACCTGCATCGATCAAAAAAATGTGGGAGCGAGCAAGCCCGCTCCCACATTGGTTTTGTGGTGTTGTCGGGGCCTGCTATTTAGCGGCCCACACCCGCCACACCTTATTCCCCACATCATCCGCCACTAGCAACCCACCTTGCGGGTCGATCACCACACCCACCGGCCGCCCCATGGCTTTCTCATCACTGTTGAGAAACCCAGTCAGCACATCCACCGGTTGCCCCTTCGGCTTGCCGCCTTCGAATGGCACAAAGATCACCTTGTAGCCACTGTGCGGTTTGCGATTCCACGAGCCATGCTGGCCGATGAACGCGCCGTTGCTGAACTGCGCGGGTAGCGTGTTGCCTTGTGCGAAGGTCAGGCCCAATGATGCGGTATGCGGCCCGACGGCATAGTCTGGCGCAATCGCCTTGGCCACCAGGTCCGGGTCCTGTGGTGTGACCCGCACATCGACATGCTGGCCGTAGTAGCTGAACGGCCAGCCATAGAAGCCGCCATCCTTGACCGAGGTGATGTAGTCCGGCACCAGGTCGCTGCCGATTTCATCGCGCTCGTTGACCGCCGTCCACAGCTTGCCGCTTTGCGGCTCCCAGGCCATGCCATTGGGGTTGCGCAGGCCGGAGGCGAAGATCCGCTGCTGGCCGCTGGCCCGGTCGACTTCCCAGATGGCGGCGCGTCCCTGTTCGGCCTCCAGGCCGTTTTCGCCGACGTTGCTGTTGGAGCCGACGCTCACATACAACTTGCTCCCGTCTTTGCTGGCGATGACATTTTTTGTCCAGTGGTGGTTGAGCGGGCCGCCCGGCAAGTCCACGACCTTGGTGCCTGGGGCCTTGATTGCGGTTTCTCCTGGTTGATAGGGAAAACGCAGTAGCTTGTCCGAATCGGCGACATACAAATCGTTGCCGACCAGAGTCATGCCAAACGGCGAGTTGAGGTTTTCCAGGAACACCGTGCGGGTTTCTGCCACGCCATCATGGTCGGCATCGCGCAGCAGGGTGATGCGGTTCGGGCTGGGCACACCCGCGCCAGCGCGGCCCATGACCTTCTCCATGACCCAGCCGCGAATACCCTTGCCATCCTCCGGCTTGGGCGGTGCATTGGTCTCGGCGACCAGTACATCGCCATTGGGCAATACATACAGCCAGCGCGGGTGATCCAGGTCTTCTGCAAAGGCTGCGACCTGGGTGCCGGCTGCGGCGGTTGGCTTGGCGCCTGCGGGCCAGCCAACCGCCGGGGCGATGTTGACGGTGGGGATCAGGGTTTTGTTCGGTTCCGGCAGTTTCGGTGAAGGCCCGGTGCCATCCGAGACCTGCAAGGTTGAGCTTTCCCCGCAGGCGGCGAGTACGCCTGCAACCATGATCAGTAGGGCGAGTCGGGTCTTGTGCATGTTTTTCTCCTCAATGCCTGTAGTCATAGAGGTACAGCGCGTGGCGATGGTTCAAGTGTGTGGCCGGCTTTAATTGACGCTGTACCCCCAACCCACTAACCTTCGCCGCTTGTTTCAGGTGCTCTGTGGCGTGCGCGTCGACCGAGTGAAACAGGGAAGCCGGTGAGTGCGCGCACTTTTCTACAGTGCGGCCACGATCCCGGCGCTGCCCCCGCAACGGTAAATGAGTCAAGACGCTGCTTTTGCCACTGTATCGCCTGCGATATGGGAAGGCGCATCGTCGGACTGCCCTGTTCAACAGGGCACCACTCATGAGCCCGGAGACCGGCCTGATTCATCCAACAGCATCACGGTGGGCGATGCTTGGCTTCATGTAGATTGTCTTTTCCTGCCCGCCGTTTTTGTCCAGCCCCAACGGAGAGCTGCCATGACTGATTCCCCTGATCGTGACGAACGCCACCTGGCGCGCATGCTGCGCAAAAAAGCGGTGATTGATGAGCGCATTGCCAATTCACCGAATGAATGCGGATTGCTGCTGGTATTGACCGGCAATGGCAAAGGCAAGAGCAGTTCGGCGTTTGGCATGCTGGCCCGTGCCATGGGGCACGGTATGCAATGCGGCGTGGTGCAGTTCATCAAGGGCCGTAACAGCACCGGTGAAGAGCTGTTCTTCCGGCGTTTCCCCGAGCAGGTACGTTTCCATGTGATGGGCGAGGGCTTTACCTGGGAAACCCAGGACCGCCAGCGCGATATCGCTGCCGCCGAAGCAGCCTGGAAAGTCTCCCGGGAAATGTTGCAGGATCCGTCCATTGGCCTGGTGGTGCTGGATGAGCTGAACATCGCACTCAAGCATGGTTATCTCGACCTGGACCAGGTCCTGGGCGACCTGCAAGCCCGCCCACCGATGCAGCATGTGCTGGTCACCGGTCGTGGCGCCAAGCCGGAACTGATTGAAATGGCCGACACCGTCACCGAAATGGGCATGCTCAAGCACGCGTTCCAGGCCGGGATCAAGGCACAGAAGGGCATCGAGCTTTGAATCAGCCGCGCCATTGCCCTGCCGTCCTGATCGCCGCGCCGGCGTCGGGCCAGGGCAAGACCACCGTCACCGCCGCCCTGGCCCGTTTGCACCGCAACCTGGGGCGTAAGGTCCGGGTATTCAAATGCGGCCCGGACTTTCTCGACCCGATGATTCATGAGCGCGCCAGCGGCGCGCCGGTCTATCAATTGGACATGTGGATGGTCGGCGAGCAGGAAAGTCGCCGCCTGCTGTGGGAAGCGGCGGGGGAGGCGGACCTGATCCTGATCGAGGGCGTGATGGGGTTGTTCGACGGCACGCCGTCCAGCGCCGACCTGGCCCGCCATTTTGGTGTGCCGGTGCTGGCGGTGATCGACGGCACCGCCATGGCCCAGACCTTTGGCGCCCTGGCGTTGGGGCTGGCGCGTTATCAGGTGGACTTGCCGTTCGCCGGGGTATTGGCCAACCGCGTCGGTACCGTGCGCCACGCGCAATTGCTTGAAGGCAGCCTGACCGAAGGCCTGCGCTGGTACGGTGCGTTGTCCCGAGAGACCGGTATCGAGCTGCCCAGCCGCCACCTGGGCCTGGTGCAGGCCAGCGAGTTGAATGATCTGGATCTGCGCCTGGATGCGGCCGCCGAGGCCCTGGCCAGCAGTTGCGAGGTAGCGCTGCCACCACCGGTGGCGTTCGCCGCCCCCGAGCTGATCGAGGCCGAACCTTTGCTGGATGGGGTGCGGATTGCCGTGGCCCGTGATGAAGCCTTCGCGTTCACCTATGGTGCCAGTCTCGACGTGCTGCGGGCGATGGGCGCTGAGTTGCGCTTCTTCTCGCCGATCCACGACCAGGCGTTACCCGACGCCGACAGCCTCTATCTGCCGGGTGGCTACCCGGAACTGCATCACCAGGCGTTGTCGCAAAACACCGCGATGTTGCAGGCGATCCGTGCCCATCACGCCGCCGGCAAGCCGTTGCTGGCCGAATGCGGCGGCATGCTCTATCTGCTCGACTCATTGACCGATGTCGAGGGGTGCCGCGCTGAACTGCTGGGGTTGCTCCAGGGCGATGCAGTCATGCAGAAACGCCTGGCGGCCCTGGCCCTGCAAACAGTCGAATTGCCGGAAGGCGTGCTGCGCGGCCACACCTATCATCATTCCCTGACCAGCACGCAATGGCAGCCGATTGCCCGTGGCCTGAGCCCCAATGGCGGGCGCGGTGCCGAGGCGGTGTATCGCCAGGGGCGGATGACGGCCTCCTATGTGCACTTTTATTTCCCGTCGAACCCGGCTGCGGTGGCTGCGCTTTTTGCGCCAGACCCTGAGGCCTCCATCGCAGGCGATTGCATTGCAACTGTAGGAGCGGGCTTGCCCGCGATAGGGCCATGACCGACAACGCCTTCCCCCAGGCTGAACGCCAGGCCATCTACCGCGCCATCGCCGAGCGCCGCGACATGCGCCACTTCAGCGGCGGCACGGTGGCCCCCGAACTGCTCCAGCGCCTGCTGCAGGCTGCGCACCAGGCCCCCAGTGTCGGCCTGATGCAGCCCTGGCGCTTTATCCGCATCAGCGACCGCACCCTGCGCGGCCAGATCCAGCAGTTGGTGGAAGCCGAGCGCATACGCACCGCGGCGGCCCTGGGCGAGCGCTCGGACGACTTCATGCAGCTCAAGGTCGAAGGCATCAACGACTGCGCCGAGGTGCTGGTCGCGGCGCTGATGGATGATCGCGAGCGGCATATCTTTGGCCGTCGCACCTTGCCGGAAATGGACCTGGCCTCGCTGTCCTGCGCGATCCAGAATCTGTGGCTGGCCTCCCGCGCCGAAGGCCTGGGCATGGGCTGGGTGTCGCTGTTCGAACCCCAGGAGCTGGCCGACCTGCTGGGCCTGCCGCCCGGCGCCAAGCCACTGGCCGTGCTGTGCCTGGGCCCGGTAGCGCAGTTCTACCCGGCACCGATGTTGCAACTCGAAGGCTGGACCGAACCGCGTCCGCTGAGTGACATGCTGTATGAGAATTATTGGGGAGTGAATCAATGAGTGTGGCCTTGCTGAGTGTCGCTGCAGTGGCGCTGGATGCGCTGCTGGGCGAACCCAGGCGCTGGCATCCGCTGGTGGCGTTCGGCAACTTTGCCGGGCGCATCGAGCAACGTTTCAACTCCGCTGGGCGTGGCTGGCGCAGCCATGGCGTGACCGCCTGGTTTATCACCGTGATACCGCTGACGTTGCTGGCCACGGCGTTGTCCTGGGCGCCTTACTTCGGTTGGGTAATCGAGATCCTCGCGTTGTACCTGGCCCTGGGCATGCGCAGCCTGGGTGAACACGTGTTGCCGGTGGCCCAGGCCCTGCGCAGTGGTGACCTGGACGAAGCGCGCACGCGCGTCAGTTACCTGGTCAGCCGCCAGACCAGCGAACTGGACAGTACTGAAGTGGCGCGCGCCGCCACTGAGTCGGTGCTGGAAAACGGCAGTGACGCGGTGTTCGCCGCGCTGTTCTGGTTTGTCGTGGCCGGGGTGCCCGGCGTGGTGCTGTACCGTCTGAGCAATACCCTGGATGCCATGTGGGGCTATCGCAACGAACGCTTTGAACGCTTCGGCTGGGCGGCGGCGAAGATTGACGACGTGCTTAATTACATTCCTGCGCGCCTGGTCGCCCTGACCTACGCGCTGCTGGGCAAGACACGCCTGGCACTCAAATGCTGGCGCCGCCAGGGCCCGACCTGGGATAGCCCGAATGCCGGCCCGGTGATGGCTGCGGGCGCTGGCGCGCTGGGTGTCGAGTTGGGCGGGGCGGCGATTTATCACGGTGAGTTGCACCAGCGTCCACCCCTTGGCGAAGGGCCGCCGGCCGATGCCGACTCCATCGAGCGTGGTTGGCAATTGGTGCAGCGCGGTGTGTGGTTGTGGGTGTTGATCCTGTGTGCAGGGGCGCAATTCTATGCTTGAACACGGTGGGCGGCTGCGCAAAGCCGCGATGCAGTACGGCATCGCTCAGGAAGACTGGTTGGACCTGTCCAGTGGCCTCGCGCCCTGGCCCTGGCCAATCCCGCCTATCTCACTGCGGGCCTGGGCACGTTTGCCAGAAACCGATGACGGCCTGGAACAGGCGGCCTGCGATTACTACGGTGCAGCCCAGGTGTTGCCGGTGCCGGGCTCCCAGGCGGCCATCCAGTTGCTGCCGCGCTTGCGTCGGGCGGGCAAGGTCGGCGTGTTGTCGCCGTGCTATGCCGAGCATGCCGAAGCCTGGCGTCGCGCCGGTTACATCGTGCGCGAAGTGCTGGAGCAGGAAGTGGATTTCTTCCTTGACAGCCTCGACGTGTTGGTGGTGGTCAACCCCAACAACCCTACGGGCTTGAGTATTGCGCCCCAGCGCCTGTTGGACTGGCATGCACGGCTGGCCCAGCGCGGTGGCTGGCTGGTGGTGGATGAAGCCTTTATGGACAACACCCCGCAGTTGAGCCTGGCGAACCAGGCCCATCAGGTGGGGTTGATTGTGTTGCGCTCGTTCGGCAAGTTTTTCGGCCTGGCGGGGGTGCGCCTGGGCTTTGTGTTGGCCGAGCGCAAGCTGCTCAAGCTGTTGGCCGAACAGGTCGGGCCATGGGCGGTGAGCGGGCCGACCCGGGAGTTGGGCCAGGTTTGCCTGCGCGACAGCGCCGGCCACACCCACCAGCGCCAGCGCTGCGAAGAAGCCAGCCAGCGGCTGTTCAGCCTGCTGGAACAGTATGGCCTGCGCCCCCAGGGCGGCTGCGCGCTGTTCCAGTGGCTGATCGCCGATCGCGCCGAGCAGTTGCATGAGTTCATGGCCCAGCGCGGCATCCTGCTGCGCCTGTTTGTCCACGACAGCAGCCTGCGTTTTGGCCTGCCCGGGACTGACGCCGATTGGCAGCGCCTTGAACAAGCCCTGGCTGCCTGGAAGCAAGCCTCATGAGTACGTTGATGGTGCAAGGCACCACCTCCGATGCGGGCAAAAGCACCCTGGTGACCGCGCTGTGCCGTTGGGTGGTGCGCCAGGGCGTGCCCGTGGTGCCCTTCAAGCCGCAGAACATGGCGCTCAACAGCGCAGTCACGGCAGAAGGTGGCGAGATTGGCCGCGCCCAGGCCGTGCAGGCCCAGGCCGCCAACCTGGCGCCGCACACGGATATGAACCCGGTGCTGCTCAAGCCCAACAGTGACACCGGTTCACAAGTCATCATCCATGGCCGTGCCGTGACCAGCATGAATGCCGTGGCCTATCACGACTACAAAGCCATCGCCATGCAAGCGGTACTCGCTTCCCATGCACGTTTGAGCGCCGCTTACCCGGTGGTGATGGTCGAAGGCGCGGGCTCGCCGGCCGAGATCAATCTGCGGGCCAATGACATTGCCAACATGGGCTTCGCCGAAGCGGTGGATTGCCCGGTGCTGCTGATTGCCGATATCAATCGCGGCGGGGTGTTCGCTCATCTGGTGGGCACGTTGGAGTTGCTGTCGCCGTCGGAGCAGGCGCGGGTCAAGGGCTTTGTGATCAACCGCTTTCGCGGCGATATCGCGCTGTTGCAACCCGGTCTCGACTGGCTTGAGGCGCGCACCGGCAAACCGGTAATCGGCGTGTTGCCCTACGTGATGGACCTGCACCTGGAGGCCGAGGACGGCATCGACCAGCGCCAGACTGACAAGGCGGCGCAGGTGCTCAAGGTGGTGGTGCCGGTGTTGCCGCGCATCAGCAATCACACCGACTTCGACCCGCTGCGCCTGCATCCCCAGGTGGACTTGCAATTTGTCGGGCCGGGGCAGGCGATTCCTGCCGCAGACCTGATTATCCTGCCCGGCTCGAAAAGCGTGCGCAGCGACTTGGCCTACCTGCGCGCCAACGGCTGGGACAGCGCGATTGCCCGGCACCTGCGCTATAGCGGCAAGGTCCTGGGCATTTGCGGTGGCCTGCAAATGCTCGGCGAGCAGGTTCATGACCCGTTGGGCCTGGAAGGGCCCGAGGGCTCCAGTGATGGCCTGGGCCTGCTGGCCTTCAGCACCACCCTGGAAGCCGAAAAGCAATTGCGCAATGTGCGCGGCCGACTGGCGCTGGAAGAGGCGCCGGTCAGTGGTTATGAGATCCATGCGGGCGTGACCCGTGGCACGGCCCTGGAGCGTCCGGCGGTGCTATTGGATGACGGTCGCAGTGACGGCGCGCAGAGTGACGACGGACAAATCCTCGGCACGTATCTGCACGGTCTGTTCGAAACCCCAGCGGCGTGCAGTGCATTGTTGCGCTGGGCCGGTTTGCAGGATGTGCAGGAAGTCGATTACCACGGCTTGCGCGAGCGCGATATCGAGCGTCTGGCGGACCTGGTGGAGCAGCATCTGGATACCCGGTTATTGCGCCAGTTATGTGGGATTTGAGGGATTGACCATGTTGCAATTGATCCTCGGCGGTGCCCGTTCCGGCAAGAGTCGCCTGGCTGAAAAGCTCGCCAGCGACAGCGCCCTGCCTGTCACCTACATCGCCACCAGCCAACCCCTGGATGGTGAAATGAACCAGCGGGTCGCCCTGCACCGGGAGCGTCGCCCGAGCCATTGGGGGCTGGTCGAAGAACCGCTTGAGCTGGCCCGGGTCCTGCGCGAACACGCCGCCCCTGGCCAGTGCCTGCTGGTCGATTGCCTGACCCTGTGGCTCACCAACCTGCTGATGCTGGACGATCCGCAGCGCCTGGGCATGGAGCGCGAACAACTGCTGGACTGCCTGGCGTCGCTGCCGGGTGAAATCATTTTTGTCAGCAACGAGACCGGTCTGGGTGTCGTGCCGCTGGGCGAATTGACTCGCCGTTATGTGGATGAAGCCGGTTGGCTGCATCAAGCCTTGGCCGAACGGTGTCAGCGTGTGGTGCTGACCGTTGCGGGCCTGCCCCTGACTTTGAAAGGTACTGCGTTATGAGCCAATCCTGGTGGCTGGAACCCTGCAAGGCGCTGGATGCCGTGGCCCATGAACAAGCCTTGGCCCGCCAGCAGCAACTGACCAAACCCGCCGGTTCCCTGGGGCAACTGGAGGCGCTGGCGGTGCAACTGGCCGGCTTGCAGGGCCAGGTCAAACCGACGGTCGAGCAGGTGTGGATCGCCATCTTTGCCGGTGATCACGGTGTGGTCGCAGAGGGTGTCTCGGCCTATCCCCAGGAAGTCACCGGGCAGATGTTGCACAACTTCGTCAGCGGCGGCGCGGCGATCAGTGTGTTGGCGCGCCAACTGGATGCACGTCTGGAAGTGGTGGATCTGGGCACTGTCACACCGTCGCTGGACCTGCCGGGCGTGCGTCACCTGAATATCGCCCCAGGCACGGCCAACTTCGTGCTGGGCGCGGCCATGACCGAGGCGCAGGGCCGTCTGGCCCTGGCGGCGGGGCGTGACAGCGTGCAGCGGGCGATCAGTGCTGGCGCGCAACTGTTTATTGGCGGCGAGATGGGCATCGGCAACACCACCGCCGCCAGCGCTTTGGCCTGTGCATTGCTCGATTGCCCGGTCAGCGACCTGACCGGCCCGGGCACCGGCCTGAATGCCCAGGGCGTGAGCCATAAAGTAGCGGTGATCGAGCGCGCATTGGCCTTGCATGCCGGGCAGCGCGGTGACCCGTTGCAGACCCTGTTCAATCTTGGTGGCCTGGAGATCGCCAGCCTGGTGGGGGCTTATCTGGCCTGCGCCCAGGCGGGTGTGGTGGTGCTGGTCGATGGGTTTATCTGCACTGTCGCGGCCCTGGTCGCTACACGCCTGAATCCATCTTGCCGGCCATGGCTGTTGTTCGGCCACCGCGGGGCTGAGCCGGGCCATCGCCACGTGCTGCAAAGCCTTGGCGCCGAGCCGCTGTTGGAACTGGGCCTGCGTCTGGGCGAGGGCAGTGGTGCGGCGTTGGCGGTACCGCTGTTGCGCCTGGCCTGTGCGTTGCACGGGCAGATGGCGACGTTTGCTGAGGCGGCTGTGGCGGATCGCCCGGCATGACCTTGCACCTGGACCTGCTGCGCCATGGCGAAACCGAACTGGGCGGCGGCTTGCGCGGCAGCCTGGATGATGCCCTGACGGATAACGGCTGGGAGCAGATGCGCCAGGCTGTGCTGGCGCAAGGGCCGTGGGATCGCCTGGTCAGCTCGCCGCTGCAACGCTGCGCGCGCTTCGCTGAAGCGTTGGGCGCACGGCTGGATTTGCCGGTGAGCCTGGAGCCGGATCTGCAGGAGCTGCATTTCGGTGCCTGGGAAGGGCAGAGCGCGGCGAAGTTGATGGAAACCGACGCCGAGGCGCTGGGGCTGTTCTGGGCTGACCCGTATAGCTTTACGCCGCCAGATGGCGAGCCTGTCGAAGCGTTTTCCCTGCGCGTGCGCGGCGCTGTCCTACGCCTGCACCAGCGGTATGCCGGGCAACGGGTGCTGTTGATCAGCCATGGTGGTGTCATGCGTTTATTGTTGGCCCAGGCCCGTGGCTTGCCCCGTGAGCAGTTGTTGAATGTCGAGGTGGGGCACGGTGGCCTGTTCAGCCTGCGGGTCGAGGCTGATGGCGTATTGAGCGAGGGCGCCTGAATGCTGCCATTCTGGATCGCCTTGCAGTTCCTCAGCAGCCTGCCGATTCGCCTGCCGGGCATGCCGCAACCCCAGGAGTTGGGGCGCTCGCTGCTGTTTTATCCGCTGGTAGGGTTGCTGTTCGGGCTACTGCTGTGGGGCTTGAACAGCGTACTGATGGGCGCGCCGTTGCTGTTGCACGCGGCGCTGCTGCTGACGGCGTGGGTGCTGCTCAGTGGCGGCCTGCACCTGGATGGCCTGGCGGACAGCGCCGACGCCTGGCTGGGTGGCTTTGGCGACCGTGAGCGCACCCTGACCATCATGAAGGACCCGCGCAGCGGCCCGATTGCCGTGGTCACCCTTGGCTTGGTGCTGCTGCTCAAGTTCACGGCCCTGGTAGCCTTGATCGAGCAGCACAACGGCGCGGCATTGATTCTTGCGCCCTTGATCGGCCGTGGTTCGCTGCTGGCGTTGTTCCTCACGACTCGCTATGTGCGCGCCGGGGGGCTGGGCCAGTCGTTGGCCGACCATTTGCCGCGGATTGTCGGGCAACAAGTACTGATCCTTACCGGTCTGGCCTGTGTGTTGATCGGTGGTTTCAGCGGTGGGATCGCCGTACTGCTCGCAGCCATCTGCTTTATGGGGCTGCGCCAGGTGATGATCAATCGGCTGGGCGGCACCACCGGCGACACGGCCGGCGCGTTGCTGGAGCTGCTCGAAGTGGCGGTGTTGATCGGCCTGGCCCTGTAACACTTTCTTGCATTTCCTTAATCGCGGGTATATACACGTTCTATGCTTGCCTCCCAATGTTTATGCACCAACCTGCGTCGTGCCGCCCGTGGCGTCAGCAGGCACTATGACGGCGCCCTCGATGGCTTCGGGATCAACGTCGCCCAGTATTCCTTGTTGTGTAACCTGCAACGCCTGGATCAGCCGAGCATTTCCAGCCTGGCCGATGCCATGGGCCTGGATCGCAGCACCCTGGGGCGTAACTTGCGGGTGCTGGAGGGTGAAGGCCTGGTGCGGTTGGTCGAAGGTAATGATCTGCGCAATCGCCTGGTGGTGTTGACCAACATGGGTAAGGAGCGCCTGGCAGCGGCGTTGCCGGCCTGGGAAGCGGCGCAGCAGAAGTTGATCGATAAATTGGGGGCGCAAAAACGCGAAACCCTGTTGGCCTTGCTGGACGAACTCGCTTAAACGCGAGCTGGTTCGACTATAAGCGGGTATATACCCGTAAGCGGAGAATAATAATGACCTCGATGTGGCGTACCAGTGGCTGGATTCTTGTCGGGAGTGCGCTGATCCTGGCCCTTTCCCTGGGTGTGCGGCATGGCTTTGGCCTGTTCCTGTCGCCCATGAGCAGCGAGTTCGGTTGGGGTCGTGAAACCTTTGCCTTTGCCATCGCCTTGCAAAACCTGATCTGGGGCCTGGCACAGCCGTTTACCGGGGCCCTGGCCGATCGGTTTGGCGCGGCAAGAGTAGTGATGATCGGTGGCGTGCTGTATGCCTTGGGCCTGGTGTTCATGGGCCTGTCCGATTCGGCGTGGTCGCTGTCCCTGAGTGCGGGCTTGCTGATTGGTATCGGCCTGTCCGGCACCTCGTTCTCGGTGATCCTTGGCGTGGTCGGGCGTGCCGTGGCCCCGGAAAAACGCAGCATGGCCATGGGCATTGCCAGTGCCGCCGGCTCTTTCGGCCAGTTCGCCATGTTGCCAGGCACCCTGGGCCTGATTGGCTGGCTGGGCTGGTCCGCCGCCTTGCTGGTGCTGGGCCTGCTGGTGGCGTTGATCGTGCCGTTGGTGACGATGATCAAGGACCGCCCGCTGCCAGTGATGGCCGGCCAGCAAACCTTGCGCGAGGCCCTGCATGAAGCCTGTTCCCATTCCGGTTTCTGGTTGCTGGCCTTCGGCTTTTTTGTCTGCGGATTCCAGGTGGTCTTTATCGGCGTGCACCTGCCGGCGTACCTGGTGGACCAGCATCTGCCGGCGACCGTTGGCACCACGGTGCTGGCCCTGATCGGCCTGTTCAACATCTTCGGTACCTACACCGCAGGCTGGCTCGGCGGGCGGATGTCCAAGCCGCGTCTGCTCACCGCACTGTACTTGCTGCGGGCGGTGGTGATTGTGTTGTTTCTGTGGGCGCCAGTGACGCAGACCAGTGCCTACCTGTTTGGCATGGCCATGGGCTTTTTGTGGTTGTCGACGGTACCGCTGACCAACGGTACGGTGGCAACCTTGTTTGGCGTGAGAAACCTGTCGATGCTGGGTGGGATTGTGTTCCTGTTCCATCAGTTGGGTTCGTTCCTCGGCGGTTGGCTGGGGGGCGTGGTCTATGATCGAACGGGCAACTACGATTTGATCTGGCAGGTGGCGATCGTCTTGAGCCTGGTCGCGGCCGCCCTGAACTGGCCAGTGCGTGAGCGGCCTGTGGCAAGGTTGCAGGCGCAGATGGGGGTAGCATGAATTCGACGTGGGGCTGGATTGGCGCAGCGGGGCTGCTGACGCTGTTGCTGCTGGCCTGGTGGGGTTGGCAGCGCAGCGGGCTGGCGTTGATGCAACTGGGCATGGCGATCTGTTAAGTTGCTTGTCTGACTTTGTCCAAGGACACCCAACATGTTGATGCGCTGGCTTGCAGTACCTGCCCTGATGGTGGCTTTTGGCGGTGTGGCCATGGCCGCCGATTGCCCGTCGTTGCTCGAAGGCCAATTGCCGAAGTTGCGCGCCAAGGAATCCATCGACCTGTGCCAGCGCTTTGCCGGCAAGCCTCTGGTGATCGTCAACACCGCCAGCTTTTGTGGGTTCGCCCCACAGTTCAAAGGCCTGGAGGCGCTGTATCAGCGCTACAAAGGCGACGGCCTGGAAGTGATTGGCGTGCCTTCCGATGACTTCAAGCAGGAAGCCAAGACGGGCGAAGAGACGGCCAAGGTCTGTTATGTGAACTACGGCGTGACCTTCACCATGACCGAGCCACAGAAAGTCAGGGGCGCGGATGCCGTGCACCTGTTCAAGGTGCTGGCCGAGCAGAGCAGCGCGCCGAAATGGAATTTCTACAAGTACGTGGTAGATCGCCAGGGCAAGGTGATTGCCAGCTTCTCCAGTATGACCAAACCCGACAGCCCGGAACTGATCGAGGCTGTGGAGCAGGCGCTGGCTTCCAAGCCCTGACTATCAGCCACTAAAAAGCCCCGCCTCCTTTGCAGGAGAGCGGGGCTTTTTCATGCAGCGTTGAATCAGAACTTGTACGTCATGCCCAGGCCGAAACCGTTGGCGCTGTTTTTGTACTTGGCGTTGTAGCTAGCCAGAGCGTTGGAGCGGTTGACGCTGACTTCTTCTTCCTTGAGGTAGGAGTAGGCCAGGTCGATGGTCATGTTATCCATCACCGCGTAGCCCAGGCCAACACTGAAGATGGTCCGGTCGCCGGTAGGGATACGTGGCGAACGATCAGTGTTGTTGGTTGGCGACTGGTCGAAGGTCAGGCCGGTGCGCAATACAACCTGCTTGGTCAACTGGTACGAGGTGCCCACGGCATAAGCCCAGGTGTCGTGCCAGTTCTGGTCTTCCTTGATGGTGCCCACAAGACCTGGGGCGAGGCCGCCACCGGCTGTGCTCACGCCTTTGTTGTTGACGGTGATGTCCTTCAGACGGCTCCAGCGCGTCCAGGTTGCACCGGCATACAGCTTCCAGGCATCGTTCATGTCCTGGGTAACCGACAGATCCCAGGATTCAGGCGTGTCGATTTTCAGCGAAGCGTCATAACGACCGGTCGCCAGGGCGCCGGAGGTCGCAGCAGGCGCGTTGACTTCGGTGTGGCCTTCAAGCTTGTACTTGACCTTCGAGTGGTACGTCAGGCCAACACGGGTGGTGTCGGTCGCCTGGACCAATACGCCTGCGTTGAAACCAATGGCAGTATCGTCACCCTTGATCTTGATCCTGGTATCTGGAACGGCCGGGTTAAGGGTCAGCTCAGATTCCAGGGTGCCGGCAATGCGGTTGAAAGTTGGGCCAAAACCGACGGAAACCCGATCGTTGAAGGCGTAGCTGACAGTCGGCTGGAAAGTGATGACTTGAACTTCACTCTTGCTGCCGAAGCCACGGCCCTGATATTTGCTTTCGTAGTCGGTAATCAGGCCGAACGGTGCATACACACCAAAGCCGACAGCCCACTGGTCATTGAGTTTATTGGTGTAGAAACCGAACGGTACCGCCGTGAAGGGGACCATGTCGCCTTTGTTGGTGCCGCGGGAACGACCGCTGACATCTTTGATATCGGTAGATGCGTCAATCACCGCAACACCGCCAGTGACTTGCTGGCCTTGCAGGCGAGCCATACCGGCAGGGTTGCCATAAACAGTACTTGCATCATCGGCAGAAGAAGAACGACCCGCAAAACCGGTACCCATCCCGCTGACACTTTGTTCGTTGAGGGCAAAGCCGCTTGCGAACAGTTGGGATGAGGCCATGGCAACGGCGAGGCTAAGTGTGGTCTTGAGCATTACTTTTTTCATTATTAGAACTCCTAGGTGATCACCGCTGCGGAAAGTAACAATAAAATTCACTTAGCGCTATAGGCTGTAATGTAGGAGATAGAGCGGTTTTGTAGGACAATCCGACCAAAATTACCGAATTTTGCCGAATCTTGCAAAGTGCCCGATCAGCAGGCGACCTGATTCACGGGTGATACACAGGTTTGCCAGGCATGGGTGTAATCGCGCAGGCGGCCCTGAGGATGAAATATTTCTTTCCAGATACGGGCCATGGCCAGCACATCGTCGGATCGAGGCAGTTCGGGGCGGTGTTGTTCCACCAGCAACCAGGCGATAGCGGTGGCGTAACGCAGGTTGACGGTCAGCTCCAACTGCGGCCCGCTGAGGAAGGCATGCTGGCTGGCGAGGCCGCGCACCAGGCTGGCACGTTCCGGGTCGAGGGCCAGGTAGTCATCCCACAGGGCTCTGTGGCGGGTTTCGGTAATGCGATACAAACCGTGGCCGCGTCGGTCGTGCAAGGCTGAGCCCAGTTCCGATTGGCTGGCGGCGACCCCCAGCAGCAGGGTTTCTGCGGTCTGGCTGTGGCGACCCAGGTAAATCAGCGTGGGGCGGATCACATAGCGACACAATTCGCTGGCGGCAATGCCCATAAAACCCTCGAAACCCTATAAATGGTCGACGAGGCCTGAGAAGGGGGGGCTTGGCAGCGGTGGATCGGATCTCAGGCTCGCCGGAGGCGGAACATGCCGCCTGAGTTGAAGTGTAGTGTCAGATTCGCGACGTAAAGGACTGTTTTTAAAATATTTCTGGCTGGTGGTTATAAGCGTTATATCTGTTTGGCCTAAAGGACCTCGGCAAAAACCGCGAATCGCAGGCAATAAAAAACCCTGCCTTGTGGGCAGGGTTTTCGATGTTCAGCGTCGGGTCAATCAGGCAACCAGGGCCTGACGGGTACGCTCGATCACGGCCTGCAGCGGCTCTGCGCTGGAGTATTGATCGGGGTACAGGCGTTCGCTGTGACGAGCGATGCCGTGTTCGTTGACCAGGGTGAAGCTGAAGCAGCCTTTGCGAGCGGCCATGATCAGGCAGTTCATTGGGGCAAAAGCATTGGTGAGGGTGCGAATGGCATCCTGAGTATGGATTTGAGTGGACATATTATGGGTGTTCCTACAAATGACACGGATAAGAACCGTGCAACGTTAAAACGTTCCAGTGACGCTGATCACCATTGATCATGCGAAGAACCCGACTGGAACAAAGCAGCCAGTTTGAAGCGCTAAATAGTTTGGCGCGCTTGGGCTGGCAGGTAGGTACTTAGGAGGGCAGGCAACACAACAGGGGCAAAGGTTCTGGGCCCAGGGTGAAGATCCTGATCAATTTGCAGGTTGGTTCGGTCAGAGTATGGAGACTTCGCGACACCCTTTGCATTGTTCAAAGGCAGTGTCGTCGCAAGTGATACCTGGAAACCATCGAGGTGGTCGATCCCATCAAGATTGACAGAACTTCTCTTTAGGGAAGCTACGTCGCGGGGATTTGTTCGACCAGAATTGACTTTCAGCTTGGTACTAACGCCGCAGATAGTAATGGCTTGAAACGGGTAAAGCAAGTGTGTTAGCAAAAATACTTCAATCAGCCGCCCATCAGAGCGCGATAAACCAGCACTGTTGCCGCCGCCGCCAACGAACAGCCCAGCGCGTAGGCCGCCAGGGTCAGGCGTAGGGATTGGCCGGTTTCTATGACTCTCATTACATCCTGCATGGCATTGATCCGCCCATCCCCCAACTCGATGCACAGGCTGATTGCCGTGAAGGCCGCCGACAACAGGATTGCGATGGCAAACAGCGCGCCGTCAGGGGAGGGCAGTGCGGCATTGATCCCCAGGGACATCACACAAACGGCGAGTAGCAGTAATGCGAACACCAGGATCCCTTTCATGAAGCGGCGCCTCCTTGCTGTAGGGCCAACAGTGTGGCTAGACCAGGGTCGTTTGAAAAGTGGCGTTTAGATGTCACCCGTAACGTTTTACCGTGCTGTTGGGCCACAAAACGGTGGGGATATAACCGCCAGGCAGGTAGTTGTGCACATTGGTTGCGCAGTGTGTCACCGGGATGGCAGCGTGCAGGATTGGCTTACGAATGCCTGCGTCTAAAATTTAAGTCAATGAAAAACCTGGCTTTTTTTTATTGGTGAAAAAATCGTCAGTTTAAGCGCGGCCCCCGTTCCATGGGGCTTTGCGCGAGTTAAAGCACGGTTGTCCACTGAGTTATCCACAGCTTCTGTGGATTGTCCCAAGCGCTTGCTCTAGAACGGGCGTGCAGGGTTTTTTCAGCTTTACGCGTACGAAAAAAGGAGTAGAGTGGCGCGCCTTCCGTTCTGCCCTACAGTGCTTTATGAAGTTTCGCTCCGTATCACCTTCTGTTACCGACAACCCTCCGAGTGTTACCGCACCCAAGCGTTTCTCCTTGAAGGTTGCCCTGTGGCTGCTGGATAGCCCGCGCATTGGCGACAACCCCAATATCAAGCATTTTGCCGGGCGTCTGCTCAAGCAACCGGCGCGTGAAGGGGTGGTTGTGGCACAGAGCCGCCTGGGCCTGTTGATGTGTCGCGAGTGCGGCAATGCCAGGGATCGTCGCATCGGCCACGACCTCCTGCGCCAGGCCGCCCGTGCCGGCGACCTGGGCGCCCAGCGTGAACTGGGTCAGATCAAAGACTGAGCTGTCCACGAAGCGCCTGCTTGGTTAACCTTCCTCTTTTACCGTAATGGCAGGAATGGCTATGGCTTTTGACTGGACCAGTGTTGCGCTGGGTCTCGCCGCTGCGGCGTTGCCTTTGTTGGTCCTGTGCTGGCAGATCCAGCGCCGCCTGAATGCACGCAGCGCCGGTTGGGAGCTGTTGGAGGAGCGCCTGGCTACGGCGCAGATGGCCCAGGAAGGATTGGCCGCGCAACTGGACGCCAGTCGTGACGAAATCAGCGACCTGAGCCAGGCCAATGCGGCGAAACAGGCGGATCTGGCAGCGGTGCGCCGGGAAGTCGAGTTGCTGCAGATCGACCGCGATAACGCACGTGATGCGGCCCACGCCTGGAACATCGAGCGCTCCGGCAAGGAAGGGGAACTGCGTCGCCTGGACGCCTTGTCGGCCTCCCTGCGCGCCGAACTGCGCGAGCAGCAGGACAGTCATCAACAGCGCCTCAACGACCTGCAAGGCTCGCGGGATGAACTGCGCGCGCAGTTCGCCGAGCTTGCGGGGAAAATCTTCGACGAGCGCGAGCAGCGGTTTGCCGAAACCAGCCAGCAGCGCCTGGGGCAATTGCTCGACCCGTTGAAGGAGCGCATCCAGTCGTTCGAAAAACGCGTGGAAGAAAGCTATCAGAACGAGGCGCGCGAGCGTTTTTCCCTGGCCAAGGAGCTGGAGCGCCTGCAGCAATTGAACCTGCGCCTGTCGGACGAAGCCACTAACCTCACCCGCGCCCTCAAGGGGCAGAAGACCCAGGGTAACTGGGGCGAGTTGATTCTGGAGCGGGTGCTGGAACATGCGGGCCTGGAGAAAGGCCGCGAGTACCAGACCCAAGTCAGCCTCAAAGGCCCGGATGGCGAGCGTTTCCAGCCGGACGTGCTGATCATGTTGCCGGGCGACAAGCAGGTGGTGGTCGACTCCAAGGTCAGCCTGACGGCCTATCAGCAGTACGTGGCGGCCGATGACGAGGTGATCGGCCAGGTTGCCCTCAAGCAGCACGTATTGTCGCTGCGCAACCATGTCAAAGGCTTGGCCGGCAAGGACTACAAGCGGCTGGAAGGCTTGCATAGCCTGGATTTCGTGTTGTTGTTCGTGCCTATCGAGGCGGCGTTTTCCGCCGCGTTGCAGGCCGAGCCGAACCTGTTCCAGGAAGCCTTCGACCGCCATATCGTGATCGTCAGCCCGACCACCTTGCTGGCGACCCTGCGGGTGATCGACAGCCTGTGGAAGCAGGAGCGGCAAAGCCAGAACGCCCGGGAAATCGCCGAGCGCGCCGGCTGGCTATACGACAAGTTCGTGCTGTTTATCCAGGATCTGGATGAAGTGGGCAATCGATTGCAGCAGTTGGATAAGGCTTACAGTGCAGCGCGTAATAAACTTACAGATGGTCGCGGAAATCTGGTCAGCCGGGTCGAGCAGTTGAAGCTGCTGGGGGCGCGTGCCAGCAAAGGCTTGCCGTCCGAGCTGCTGGAAAAAGCGATGACTGATGAAGATGGCGTCGCCCAACTCCCTGACTAAACGCAGAACCCCAATGTGGGAGCAGGCTTGTGTGGCATTAGGGCAAGCCAGCTCCCACACGTTACAAAGGCAGATGCCGGTTCAGCAGCGCCCGCAACGCCGCCGGCTTCACCGGCTTGGCCAGGTAGTCCAGCCCCGCTGCGTGCACCTCGGCCACCATCTCCGGCCGGCCATCGGCGCTGATCACCACCCCCGGAATCGGCTCCGCCAGTTGTGCGCGCAGCCAGCCCATCAACTCGGTCCCCGTCTCGCCATGGTCCAGGTGGTAATCCACCAGGGCCAGTTGCGGGCGCATGCCTTCGGCCAGCAACGCCGCGCATTGCGCCTGGTCGCGTGCGGTCCAGACCTGGCAGCCCCAGCGACTCAACAGGCTGCGCATGCCAATCAGGATGCTGTCTTCATTGTCCACGCACAGCACCTGGGCGCCACTCAGTGGCAGGCCCTTGTCCGGCGCGGCTTGTACCTGCAAGTGGGTCTGCGCCTTAGCCAGCGGTACGCTGACGCTGAACACGCTGCCTTTGCCGGGCCACGAGCGCACGCGCAAGCGGTGGCCGAGTACGCGGCACAGCCCGTCAGCGATGGCCAGGCCAAGCCCCAGACCCTTCTCGGCACGGGTCTGGTGGCTGTCCAGGCGCTTGAACTCTTCGAAGATCACTTTCTGTTTATCCAGCGGAATGCCCGGGCCACGGTCCCACACCTCCAGGCGCAGTTCGCCGCGACGCCGACGTACACCCAGCAGCACCGGGCCGTGGGCATAACGGAAGGCGTTGGTCAGGAAATTCTGCAGAATCCGCCGCAGCAGCTTGATATCACTGTCGACGCGCAAGCGGCTGCCACGCAGGCGGAAGCGCAAGCCTTGCTCCTGGGCCAGCACCTTGAACTCCGCACCCAGTGCGTCGAACAACTCACTCAAGGCAAACGGCTGACGCTGGGGATTGATCTTGCCGTTTTCCAGGCGCGAGATATCCAGCAAATCGCTGATCAGGTCTTCGGCCGAGCGCAGCGAACTGTCCAGGTGCTGCACCAATTGCCGGGCCTCGCCGGACAAGCCTTCGCTCTGGTGGGAGAGGGCAGCGGAGAACAGGCGTGCCGCGTTAAGGGGCTGCATCAGGTCATGGCTGACGGCGGCGAGGAAGCGGGTTTTCGACTGGTTGGCCGACTCGGCCACGCCTTTGGCATCGGTCAGGGCAACATTGAGTTGCGACAGTTCATGGGTGCGTTCGGTGACCCGCTGTTCCAGGCCTTCATTGGCCTCGGTCAGGGCCTGTTCGGCCTCGCGGAAGGCGGTGATGTCGGTGAAACTCATGACGAACCCACCACCGGGCATCGGGTTGCCGATCAGTTCGATCACCCGGCCGTTGGGAAATAGCCGTTCTGAGGTATGCGCGCGGCCCTGGCGCATCCAGTGCAGGCGCCGCGCCACGTGGACTTCGGCTTCGCCCGGGCCGCACAGCCCGCGCTCGGCGTTGTAGCGGATAATGTCGGCAATCGGCCGGCCGACGCTGATCAGGCCGTCGGGGTAGTTGAACAGCTCCAGGTAGCGGCGGTTCCAGGCCACCAGCTTGAGGGACTGATCCACCACGCTGATGCCTTGGGTGATGTTCTCGATTGCGCCTTGCAACAGCGCTCGGTTGAACTGCAGCACTTCGGAGGCTTCGTCAGCGATACGGACTACGTCCTCCAGCTGCATTTCGCGGCCTTCAATCGCCGCTTTCACCACCGCCCGCGTGGATGAGGCACCCAGTACGCCCGCCAGCAGCCGCTCGGTGTGGGCAATCCAGTCGTTGTCGGCATTCTGGTTGGGGTTAAAACCTTTGCCTTGGCGGTAGGCAAAACGGATGAAGCTTTGCTGCGCCCGTTCTTCGCCGACAAAACGCGCAGCCAGGCTCAACAGGTCATTGATCTGCACCGACAGCATGGACCGCGCACTGGCACGCTGGCTGGTTTCCTGGCCGATAAACCGCCCGGCCTGCCAATGCTCCGAGACCCGTGTGCGCGACAGCACCGAGACCCAGGCAAACAGGGTGAAGTTACCGGCCAGGGACAGCACCACGCCCTGGGTCAGCGGTGTGATCGGCAGCCCCAGCGGGTTGCCATGCAGCCAGGCCAGCCCCGGGAAGATATCCAGTGACCAGCCCAGGCTATGGGCGGCAATCGGCAACACCAGGGTGTAGAACCACAGGAAGGTGCCCGCCGCCAGGCCGGCAAACACGCCGCGACGGTTGGCCTGCTTCCAGTACAGCGCGCCGAGCATCGCCGGTGCCAGTTGGGTTACGGCGGCAAAGGCGATCTGGCCGATGGTCGCCAGGCTGGCGGTGGAGCCGAGCAGGCGATAGCTGACATAGGCCAACAGCAGAATAATCACGATGCTGACCCGGCGCACCGAGAGCATCCAGTGGCGGAAGACTTCGAATGGGCGCTCGGCGTTGGTGCGGCGCAGCAGCCACGGCAGCAGCATATCGTTGGACACCATGGTCGACAGCGCCACACTGGCGACGATGACCATACCGGTCGCTGCCGAAGCACCGCCGATAAATGCCAGCAGCGCCAGGGCCGGATGGGCTTCGGCCAGGGGCAGGCTGATCACGTAGGAGTCTGGCAGCACTGAGCTTGGCAGCAGCATCTTGCCGCCCAGGGCAATCGGCACCACAAACAGCGCGGCCAGCACCAGGTAGGCTGGGAAGACCCACTTGGCCAGGCGCAGGTCCTGGGGCTCGATGTTCTCCACCACGGTGACGTGGAACTGCCGGGGCAGGCAGATAATCGCCATCATCGCCACGCCGGTCTGTACCACCATCGACGGCCAGTTGACGGTCTCTTTCCAGTATTCCTCCAGCCTCGGCGCGAGCATCGCCTGGCTGAACAGGTCGTTGAAACCGTCGTACAGGCCGTAGGTGACAAACGCGCCGACGGCGAGGAATGCGAACAGCTTGACCAGGGATTCAAAGGCAATCGCCAGCACCATGCCACGGTGGTGCTCGGTGGCGTCGAGGTTGCGGGTGCCGAACACAATGGTGAACAGCGCCAGCACCAGGGACACGATCAGGGCGGTGTCCTGGGCCCGTGTGCCGGTGGCATCGGCGCCGGCGCCAATCAGCAGGTTGACCCCCAGCACGATGCCTTTGAGTTGCAGGGCAATATAAGGCAGCACGCCGACCAGGCAGATCAGCGCCACCACCACCGCCAGGGACTGGGATTTGCCATAGCGCGCAGCGATAAAGTCAGCGATGGAGGTAATGTTCTCCTGCTTGCTGATCAGAATCATCTTTTGCAGGACCCAGGGCGCCAGCACCAGCAGCAGTACGGGGCCCAGGTAGATCGGTAAAAATGCCCACAATTGTTCTGCGGCCTGGCCCACAGCGCCAAAGAAGGTCCAACTGGTGCAGTACACCGCCAGCGAGAGGCTATACACCCACGCACGCACCCGTGGCGGCAGCGGCGCGTGGCGGCGGTCACCGTAGAAGGCGATGGCAAACATAATGGCCATATAGGCCAGGGCAACGGCGGCGATCAGCCCGCTGGACAGCGTCATGAGTACTCCGGACATAAGAACACCCAGGCATTCCAGGCCCGGGGCGACAGTCTCGCATGATGCTCGGGGTTAGTCAGTGTCGACGAAGGTCGTGTAGGGGGGGCCTACAATCGTGGCGGCAGGGTTTTCTGGCGCAGGATGTAGATTTTCACCAGCACCGCACTGGTCAGCATGAATCCACGTGCCCAGGGCAATGGCACCAGGTAACAGGACAGACCGATGCTCAACCACATCAGGCCGATGGCGTACACCTTGCCCTTGAGCGGGATGCCGTTGCCATCCAGATAATCCCGAATCCAGGGGCCCAGGCGCGGATGGTTGACCAGCCAGTGGTAGAAACGCGGTGAGCTGCGGGCAAAGCAGCCGGCAGCCAATAACAGGAAGGGGGTGGTCGGCAAGACCGGCAGGAAGATCCCGATCACCCCGAGTGTGACGCTCAACCAGCCAATGGCCAACAGTGCGTAGCGCACAATCGGGGAACGGTTGCCCATGGGCGCCACGGGCGGGGGACTCAGTGGTGGCGAGGCTTGAGGATCGCCGGTTTTTCGTCGGGGGCGTTGCACAGCAGGTACAGGGCGGTCAGTGCTTCCGGGATCTGTACGATCATGTCGTCCATCAGGTTGGCATCGCTGGCGATATCGGCGAACTCAGGTTGGTCGTCGAACAGACCGGAACCGACCATGATCGGCAGCAGCATTTCGCTGACTTCTTCTTCGGCGGTTTCGAACCAGGCCGCTTCGCGCAGGAACACGCCTTCCATGAAACCGATGCACCAGCCGCGCAGGTCGGAGTCATCCGGCTCCTCGCCGAGGTCGAGGTCGCATGGCAGCTCGAATTCTTCATCGGACGCCAGTTGGCGGGAGATGTGGGCCTTGAGCTGGACCAGGGTTTCTTCGATTTCGGTGCGCTGGGCCTCGTCCTTGTAATGAGGTTCTTCGGCGAACAGCGCGTCGATCCATTCGCGATCAGGTACCGGCTCCGAGCAGATCGACAGCGCGGTCAGGTAGCCGTGGGCGGCCACATAGTCCAGCGCCTCGTCATGCAGCTCATCGGCATCGAGGAAGGCTTGCAGGCGGTTTAGTTGCTCAGCGAAGGACATTGAAAGACTACCTTGGGAATAAACGATGCTGAATTCTAGGCTTTCTTGAGCGTGCAGGCCAGCCGCACTGCATATTTGCAAGGTTTTCAGATGGGCCGCTATTCGTCAGTGGCGCCCTTTGCCGCAGAGTGCTCGGGTATACTGCCGCGTTTTGTGATGCCCCTGCAGGCCGGAGGTGGTTGCGGGAAAAGTTCGCTTACGGATTATTTTCCGGCCGGGCGCGCTTTTTCAACCAGCCTGTACAGAGGGATTTCGGTGGAATTTGGAGTTTTTCATGCTTGAACAGGCTCAACGCGTCCTCAAGGACATCTTCGGCTACGACAGCTTTCGTGGCCGCCAGGGTGCGATCATTGAGCGCGTGGCCAGCGGTGGTGATGCGCTGGTCCTGATGCCTACCGGTGGCGGCAAGTCGTTGTGCTTCCAGGTGCCTGCATTGTTGCGCGAAGGGCTGGCAGTGGTGGTCTCGCCGTTGATCGCGCTGATGGACGATCAAGTGGCTACCCTGGAAGAACTGGGTGTCGCCGCCGCTGCATTGAACTCGACCCTGAGCGCCGAACAGCAACGCGACCTGGCCGCGCGGATCCGCCGTGGTGAAGTGAAGATGCTCTACCTGGCGCCCGAGCGCCTGGTGCAGCCGCGGATGCTGGCGTTTTTGCAGAGCCTGGAAATCTCCCTGTTCGCCATCGACGAGGCCCACTGCGTGTCCCAATGGGGTCACGATTTCCGGCGTGAATACCTGCAACTGGGGCAACTGGCCGAACTGTTCCCCAATGTGCCGCGCATCGCCCTGACTGCCACGGCCGACAAGCGCACCCGCGAAGAAATCGTCGAGCGCCTGCACCTGCAGAATGCCGAGCGTTTTCTCTCCAGCTTCGACCGTCCCAATATCTTTTATCGCATCGTACCCAAGGAGCAGCCGCGCAAGCAGTTGCTGGCGTTCCTTTCGGAGCGGCGCAGCGATGCCGGCATTGTCTACTGCCTGTCGCGCAAGAAGGTCGATGAAGTGGCCGCGTTCCTCTGTGAGCAGGGCTATCCCGCATTGCCGTATCACGCCGGCCTGCCCAACGAGTTGCGGGCCTATCATCAGAAGCGCTTCCTCAACGAGGAAGGCCTGATCATGGTGGCGACCATTGCGTTCGGCATGGGCATCGACAAGTCCAACGTGCGCTTCGTTGCGCACATGGACCTGCCCAAGTCCCTTGAGGCGTACTACCAGGAAACCGGGCGTGCCGGCCGTGACGGCCTGCCGGCGGATGCCTGGATGGTCTACGGCCTGCAGGATGTGGTGATGCTCAAGCAGATGCTGCAGAACTCCGAAGGCGATGAGCGCCACAAGCGCCTGGAGCAGCACAAGCTTGATGCCATGCTGTCGCTGTGTGAAGAGACCCGCTGCCGTCGCCAGACCCTGCTCGCGTATTTCGACGAAGACATGCCCCAGCCGTGCGGGCATTGCGATAACTGCGTGGACGGCGTGCAGACCTGGGATGCCACCGAGCCGGCGCGCCAGGGCCTATCGGCGATCTTCCGTACCGGCCAGCGTTATGGTGTTGGTCATCTGGTCGATGTGCTGCTGGGCAAGGACAACGAAAAAATCCGCAGCTTTGGTCACCAGCACCTGTCGGTGTATGGCGTGGGCAAGGCGCGTGCCGAAGGCGAATGGCGCTCGCTGTTCCGCCAGATGGTGGCCCGTGGCCTGGTGGATATCGACCTCGAAGGCTATGGCGGCTTGCGCCTGAACGACAGTTGCCGGCCACTGCTCAAGGGCGAGGTCAGCCTGGAGCTGCGCCGCGACCTCAAGCCGCAGACCACTGCCAAGTCCAACAGCACCAGCCAGGCCAGCCAACTGGTGCGTGGCGAAGAACGCGAACAGTGGGAAGCCCTGCGTGCATTGCGCCGCAAGCTGGCGCAAGAGCATAGCGTGCCGCCTTACGTCATCTTCCCCGACTCCACCTTGCTGGAGATGTTGCGCGAGCAGCCCACCACCATGGCCGAAATGGCCAGGGTCAGTGGTGTTGGCGCGCGCAAGCTGGAGCGTTATGGCCAGGCCTTCCTGGAAGTCCTTGGCGGCCAGGCCGAGGCGCCGAAGGAAGTCGCCGATATCCGCCACGAGCTGATCAGCCTGGCCCGTGCCGGTATGACACCGATCCAGATTGCGGGGCAGTTGCAGTGCTCGGAAAAGAACGTCTACACCTTGCTGGCCGAGTCCATCGGCAAGCAGCAACTGTCACTGGAGCAGGCCCTCGACCTGCCGGAAGACTTGCTCGGTGAAATCCAGGACGCGTTTCTCGACGGCGAAGGCGAATTACCACCTGTTTCCGATATAGCGCCGCTGTTTACCGGCCGGGTGCCCGAGGGCGTTTTGTACTGCGTACGGGCCGCTTTGCAGTCGGAATTCGAGATTTGATGCGTCAATTACGACAATGTAACGAATCAGTACATTGCAAACCTTGCCTACTGTCATGGGTCATGCTTAGCTGACTAATAATTAGCCACACTTTATTTTCAGTCTAACCCATGAGTTTTTTATGCCGTTAACCGATCAACACCGTTTTGGCATGCAGCTGGCGCAAATGTCCCGTGGCTGGCGCGCCGAACTGGATCGCCGCCTGGCGGGGCTGGGTTTGTCCCAGGCACGCTGGCTGGTACTGCTGCATCTTGCCCGCTTTGAAGAAGCGCCGACCCAGCGCGAATTGGCACAGAGTGTCGGGGTGGAAGGGCCCACATTGGCGCGTTTGCTCGATAGCCTGGAAGGCCAGGGCCTGGTGCAACGCCAGGCTGTGGTGGAAGACCGGCGTGCCAAGCGCATTGTGCTGTGTGATACCGCACGGCCATTGATCGAGCAGATCGAGACGATTGCTACTGCCTTGCGCCAGGAACTGTTCGTCGGTGTTGATGAAGAGGATATGCGGGTGTGCATGCGGGTGCACGGGCACATCCTGGCTAATCTGGAAAAGACCTGAGCCGACTACGCCGCTGATCAAAATGTGGGAGCAAGCCCGCTCCCACACAAGTTCGCTCCACATTGGTTAATGTGTTGTTTTAGAAGGTCTGGCCGAGGTTCAGGTACACCGCCTTCTGATTGTCATCATTAAACCCATAGCTGAAATTCAACGGCCCCAGCGGCGTATCGAACCCGAGGAAGATGCTCGCGGCATTGATGTAGCCACTGTCGAATTCATTGTCGTTGTTCCACGCCCGCCCGCGTTCCAGGGAGGCGCCCAGGTACAGTGGGAAATCCAGTGGCAAGTACGAACGTGGGGTCAGGCGCCGGTAGTAGACGGCGCGCATCAGGCTGATGTTCTGCCCGGAAATCGCATCCTGGCGGAACCCTGACAGTTGTCGCGCACCACCCAGCAGGAAGCTGGAGATCACCACGTCCGAATCGTCCAGAGTGCGCCCATAGCGCCCGCCCAGCACCAGGGTGTCCGGACCGTGGCTCATGGCCTTGTCCAGCTTGAGCTCCCATTGCCGGTAGCGCTGGTCAGAGCCCAGGCCCGGTTCGAATTCACGGTAGGCCAGGCCAATATCCTCACCCGTATGGGGGAAGTACACGTTGTCCAGGGAGTCGAACGAGTACTTGAGCTCATAGAAGCCCTCGCTGAAGCTCACACTTGGCAAGTCGCGGTCGCCGATGCGCACATCGGCCTTGCCCCAGGCTTCGCCGACGCCGAAGCGAATTTCGCCGTTGTTACCAATCTGTCGGCCGACGTTCAGGCCAAAACCATAGCGTTCCAGACGGTATTCGGAGATCGGATCGTTATCCAGGATCAGTTCGACGTTTTGCGCCTGGGCGCTGATATAGGGCGCGACGAAATAGCGTGAGCCGGTATCCATCGGCTGATAGAACTCGCTGTACAGCTCCTGGCGATCACCGATCTGCACCCGTGTCAGCCATTCGGCACCGAGGCGGTTGATGCCATTGACGCGGTAGCTGGCGCCAAGGTTGAAGGCACTGTCACCGCGCATATCATCGGACAGGTTGAGCCCCAGGCGCAGGTAGTCGGTGCCGCTGCGTTTACCGCGCGCGCTGATGACCAGGGTGTTGTCCGGACCTTTCTTCACCACCCGGTATTGCACCTGCTCGAAGTAATCCAGGCCGTACAGGGTGCCCATGTCCGATTGCAGGCGGGCCAGGTTCAGCGGTTCGCCGATCGGCTGGCGGATGTAGTAGCGGATCACGTCGTCGCCGACTTTCGAGTCGTTCTCCACCCTGATCGCGGTCACTATCGGGTTACGTTGGCCGGGCGTGCGGGCGGCGGTCAGTTCGGCATCCACTGAGCCTGTGGGGCGCAGGCGTGCCAGGCGGGTATCCAGCGCGCGGGTGGCGCGGTAGCCGGCGTCGATCATGTCCTCGGCGCGGCCAAAGTCGGTCACGCCATAAGCGGCCAATGGCGGCTGGATCAGCACGTCGCCGGGCTGCAGGGCCTTGAGTTGTTCTTCGGAGTTCTTGCGGGTCATCAGGGTGATGGATTGGTTGAGTACGTCCACCACCGTCGCCAGTTGCTTGCGGCTGCGCAGCGGCGTGCCGATATCCACCACGATGGCGATATCGACCCCCATCTCCCGCGCCACATCCAGGGGGATGTTGTCGGTCATGCCGCCGTCCACCAGCAGGCGGCCGTCCAGCTCCACCGGGGCGAACACCGCTGGGATCGACATGCTGGCGCGAATCACCTGGGGCAGGTGGCCTTTGCGAAACACCACTTTTTCGCCACTGGTGATATCGGTGGCCACGGCGCGAAAGGGGATTGGCAGTTTGTCGAAGTCGCGGGTGTCGCTGCTGTGGGCGAACATGCTTTCGAGCAACAGCGCCAGGTTCTGGCCCTGGATCACGCCCAGGGGCAGGCCGAGGCTGCCATCGTCGCGAAAGCTCAGCTTCTGCTTGATCAGGAAGTCCCGATCATCCTGCTTGCGCCGGAACGGTACGTCTTCCCTGGGCGGGGCATCGGACAATGCCAGTTGCCAGTCGATGCTCAGTGCGAGCTTTTCCAGTTCGTCGATCTTGTAGCCTGACGCATAGAGCCCGCCAATCACCGCGCCCATGCTGGTGCCGGCAATGGCGTCGATGTGAATACCTTGCTCCTCCAGGGCCTTGAGCACACCAATGTGCGCCAGGCCACGGGCGGCGCCGCCGGAGAGCACCAGGCCGATCTTCGGGCGTGGTGCTTCAACGGCTTGGGCAAGGAGAGGGAGCAGGCACAGCAGCAGGCAGGACAACAGGCGGCGCATCATCAATCTCGGGGCTGGACGGCAAAGGTCGGTATTATAGCCATCCGATTCCCCTGTCTCGTCATCTCAGGAGTTCTTCATTTTATGTCTGCGTCCAAGCCCGAGATTGTTATCACCTATTGCACCCAGTGCCAGTGGCTGCTGCGCGCCGCGTGGCTGGCCCAGGAACTGCTGAGCACGTTTGCTGACGACCTCGGCAAAGTGGCACTGGAACCGGCGACCGGCGGGGCATTTCGGATTACCTGTGACGGCGTGCAGATCTGGGAGCGCAAGGCCGATGGCGGGTTCCCGGAGGCCAAGGTGCTCAAGCAACGGGTGCGCGACCAGATTGATCCGCAGCGCGACCTGGGCCACAACGATCGCGTGCAGTAAAAGGCACTGCCGGCGCTGGGCCGGCAGTGACGGGCGGTTTATTTGGCCGCCATCTTGTTTTTGATCCAGCCGACGACAAACGTCAACACCAGGCCGCCCACGCCCCCGCCGACGATATTGCTGCCGACGGCGGCAATATCCAGCGCGCCCCCGGCGGGCATGCCAGTGATGGCTGCGAGGATCTGCCCCAGCACCAGGCCGCCGACGCCGCCGACCACGGTATTGAGCCCGGAGCCCAGGCCTTGCTTGCTCAGGCCAGCGATATTGCCGCCGACTGCGCCACTGATGATCTGAATGATCAGGGTGATGAACATGTCCATGGTGAAACTCCTGCGTAACGTTAGGGGAGTGACCACTCGCATGCAGCAACTTCAAGGACCACGGCTGTCGTCGAGGAGTCTGTATCCGTTGAACGACTGCTGACTGTTGCGGATACAAAAAGTATAGATCAGGCCACGACTGCCGGCTGTTTGGCCTTGGCGGGGCGGCTCATCAGGCCGGAGACGACGATGGCGGCAATGATCAGCGTGCCGCCGAGCAGCATGCGCAAGGTCGGGTTTTCGCCAAACAGCAACCAGGCCACGGTGATGCCGTACACCGGCTCCATGGCGAACACCACCGCCGCGGTGCGTGCCTTGAGCACTTTGAGGCTGGCGACAAACAGGCTGTGGGCCAGGCCGGTACAGAACACCCCCAGCAGACCGATCCACAGCCAGTCCAGGGCGCGCACTTCGCTGAGACCGGGTGCGGCAACGGGCAATAGGCACAGCGCCACCACCACGTTCTGGCACAGTGCGGCCTGTACCGGCGGGATGCTGCCGCTGGCCCGGTTGTTCAACGACAGCAGCGAGAACAACAGACCGGAGGCCACGGCCCAGATCAGGCCGCTGGTGGCCTGGCTGGCGAGGTCGAAGTCCGGGGTGACCAGCACCAGGCCGATGCTGACCAGCACCACCAGCACCATTTCATTGGCGCGGATCCGCTCGCGGAAGATCAACCCTTCGAGAATCACGGTGAACGCCGGGAACGTGGCAAAACCCAACGTTGCAATCGCCACGCCGGCCACTTTCACCGCAATAAAGAAACTCACCCAATGCCCGGCCAGCAGCAAGCCGCTGAGCAGCAGGCGTCGCAGGTCGGCGCTGTAGAGTTTTTGCCACGGCGTGCTGCTGGCAAAGCGCGCGAACAGCGCCAGGGCGAGCACTGCGAAAGCGGCGCGACCAAACACGATAATGCTCGGCGAGGCGGCGGCGAGCTTGCCGAAGACGCCGGTGAGGCCAAACATCAATGCACCAATATGCAGGGCGCCGAGGGCAGTGCGCGGAGTCATGACAGTCCTTAAAACAGTAAACAGGCAGGCATCCAGTCTAGAGCGGCGTGCGCTGGGGTGTCTGTCGTGGGAATCGCCGGTTTTATCGCAGGACTAGCGCCCGTTGTCGAGCCGACGCAGGGCTCCGGGAGAGTGGCCGAACGCACGCAAGACAGCGGCAGCAAATGCGCTTTGCGAGCCATAGCCGACCTGCGCAGCGATCTCGCCAATCGGCAGGAGGGTGTCGCGCAGCAGCCCACGGGCCATTTGCAGGCGACGGGTGCGAATATAGTCCATGGGCGTCAGCCCGCATTCGGCGATAAAACGTGCATGGAGGCGGGCGACGGAGATATCTGCCAGGCGCGCCAGATCCGCGACTTGCAGCGGGTAGGCTGCATGCCGGTCGATATGGGCGTTGAATGCGCCATAGGGCAGGCGTCGTGCCCCTTGCTGGGCGGGCGATTGGCCATTGAGGGTTGCCAGCAGCAAGACCGCGCCTTGCTGGGCGATCAATGGGTCGTCCAGTGTGCTACCCGCCAGCCAGTTGACCAATTGGCCTTGCCGGGTATCCAGTGTCACCCGTTGCGGTTGATCCAGCAGGCGCCGGCTGGCATCCGCGTGTTCGCCCAAAGATTGCACCAGCCAGTGTTCGTCGGGCACATCCAGCACCAGGCATTGGCTGCCCCGGGGGCTGCCACAGCTGTGATGGGTGGAGAAGGGCAGGACCATCACCCCTTGCGGGCGGATTTCGCCGCCGATGCCTTCCACCTCGAAATCCAGGCAGCCGGCCAGGCCGAACACCAGTTGCGCATGGTCGTGGCTATGGGCAATCAGATCATGGGTGTAATGGCGTAGCGTGAGGGTCGGTCTCATCGCAATCTCCCGGGCAGGCCGGCAGTTTACACCGAGCGATGAGTGGCAGGCGCTGTCATCTGACTGACGCAAGACTGTCATGGGCTATTAATTGCCCGGGAGCAAGCTGGCGAAAACACCCTTGAGGTATGCCCATGACCAGCGCCGAGCTCGCCAAACCCAGCCGCAAGCAACGGGTTCGTACCCTGTGGATCTCCGACGTGCACCTGGGCACCCGGGATTGCCAGGCCGAACACCTGTCGCAGTTCCTCAAGGGCTACCACGCCGACAAGGTGTACCTGGTGGGCGATATCATCGACGGCTGGAAAATGCGCGGCGGCATGTATTGGCCCCAGGCCCATACCAATGTGATCCGCCGCCTGCTGACCATGAGCAAGCGCGGCACCGAGGTGATCTACGTCACCGGTAACCACGACGAGTTCCTGCGCCGCTATTCAAAGCTGATCCTGGGCAATATCCAGTTGGTCGACGAAGCGGTGCATGTGACCGCCGATGGCCGGCATCTGCTGGTGATCCACGGCGACCAGTTCGACGTGATCACCCGTTACCACCGCTGGCTGGCGTTTCTTGGCGACTCTGCCTACGAATTCACCCTGACCCTCAACCGCTGGCTGAACCACTGGCGGGCGCGCTACGGCTACGGTTACTGGTCGCTGTCGGCGTACCTCAAGCACAAGGTGAAAACTGCGGTGAGCTTTATCAGTGACTTCGAGGAAGCCATCGCCCATGAAGTGACCAAGCGCGAGTTGCACGGCGTGGTGTGCGGGCATATCCACCACGCGGAGATTCGCAAGGTGGGCGAGGTGGACTACCTCAACTGCGGGGATTGGGTGGAGTCGTGCACGGCATTGATCGAGCACTGGGATGGGCATATCGAGCTGTATCGACTGGCGGATGCCCAGGCCAAGGAGGCGCAGGTCAAGGCCGAGATGGTTGCGGGCTGAAAATCGCCTCGGTCAAAAAATGTGGGAGCGGCGGTGCGACGATTCGACTTGCTCGCGAATGCGGTGGGTCAGTGATGGATAGGTTGACTGATACACCGCATTCGCGAGCAAGCCCGCTCCCACATTGTGGACTGCCCCCGAAAAGTTGGACAGTTTCAGCTAGCAGCCTC